>NYYJ01000130.1 GCA_002686755.1 Verrucomicrobiales bacterium | reverse complement strand
GGCCGCCCCGAACAGAAGCAACCACGACTGCAATGTTCGGACGGCTCGACTCATCAATCCGATATTCGGGAAAACAGCCGATCAGACCTTGAAATCTTCCGGCTTCAACTCGATCTTGCGACCGGCGGCGATCGCCTCGTTCACCTTGAGGACCATGACCGCAGTCTCGTAGCCGATCTCGCCCGGGCAGTTGAGGGTCTGGTTACCCCGGATCGACTCGAAGAAATTGACGAGGTGCGGTTGGTGATACGGCACCTTCATCTCGGTGGGCATCCGGTACAATGCCGGAGTGGCCGATTCGCGGACGTCCACCTCGTCATCCCCCGCCTTGGCCTCCGCCTTGACGCTGGCCTTCTCGAGGCTGATCACGCCCTTTTGCACCCACGGATCCCACTTGGACTCCTCCACCCAGCTTTCGCGGTACAACTCGCCCCGGCCGGCGGACTCGGAAATGAGCAGCGTTCCCTCGTCACCCATGAACAATTCGTAGTAACCGTTGCTGCTGTTCGTGGTGAGCGTCTCGTAACTCGCCCGCACGAGGCCCTTCTCGGTCGGGAACTCGAAGATCGCGATGGCGTTGTCGTACCATTCGTGATCCTTCCAGTAATCCACGCCGCCGCTGGCCATGACAGAGGACGGCACGGCGTTATTGAGGAACCAGCTGTACACATCGATCTGGTGCGAACCGAGATCGACGATCGGGCCACCACCGAGACCCTTGTACCAGCGCCAGTTGCGGAACTGGGACATGTTATCAAAGCCGAANTTCTTGAGGGTGGCCTGNGGNATATCCGANCCCTTCGGCCAGCCAAGATCGANGCACGCCTCGCGGCTNCNGTGCCATTGGCCGGANATGTTGGTGATGCGGTTNAGCAGNTTGGCCTCGTTGATGANNTTGTCCCTGCANTNNATGTAGCGCGGATTNCTNCGNCGCTGGTGGCCGATNTGCAGCAGCTTGCCGGCCTTNCGNCCCGCNAGCACCATGCTCTTCGCCGCCTCGATGCTGTTNGACATTTCCTTTTCACAGTAAACGTGCAGNCCTTTNTCNAANCAGGCGATGGTGTGCTCNGCGTGCCANAAATCGGGGGTNGCNACCAGNACNGCGTCCAGNTCCTTTTCCTTNTCGAGCATNTCCTGATAATCGACNTANGCNGTNCCNNNNTGNCCNTANCGNNNGTANGCGNTCAAGNNTGCGGGANACNCGGCGCAGNTTGCCCNTTTCCCAGATGTCNCANACNGCNCGGAACTTGATNCCGGAGTCNTCCCGGNNNAGNTTNAAAATNGCGTTCATGAGCACCTGCCCCTGNGNNCCGGCCCCNANCANCGCGACGTTGATGTCCTTCTTGCCCTCCGCCTGGCCAAGCGCGNTGTTGGCCAGCATCANGCCCGCCCCGGCAGCCGCCGAGGACCGCATAAATTTTCGTCTGTCGATTTCGTTACTCATGTTTTTATAGTCGTTTTATGAATCGTTTCGCGTGTCGATCTGGTTCCATTGGCCAAACTGCATGACCTCCGGGCGTTGAGATTCCCCACTGACCGCGTGAGGGAGGATTATCGCCGCAGTTTGACGGTTAGCCAAGCAATAATCATCTATTTCTTGCGGTTCCAGTACCATGAAGGCAGTGGACGACGCGTCCGCCGCCACCGCGTCGGGCGCCATCGACCAAGCCGCGAGGCGGCCCTCCACCGGGCCGACCGCAGCCTCCCTGGGGTCGATGATATGCTGGCCCTTCTGCCGGCCGGAACCGCTGAGCGCCCCCTCGGTTAGTTCGAACCGGGCGAGAATCTCGCCCGGCTTCGATGGATTGCTCAGCCGCATGGGCCATCCGCTCATGCCATCCGGCACAGAAACCGAAAGCACCGAGCTGGCCCCGGCCAATACAAGCGCTTGGCCAAGGCTCCATTCCCGGAGGATGTCGGCCNCCTTTTCGGCGGCGAACCCCTTGCCAATGCCGCCGAGATCCACCTGCAGCCCCTCCGCCAATACCTCCACGCCAAACGACTCGGTGTCCAGTTTCAGGTGATTCATGCCGGTCAACTCCCGGGCACGCTCAACCTCCGCCTCGCTTGGCCGACGGACAGTCCTGTCGTCATTCAGCCAGCATTCGTACAGCGCGCCGACAGTGATGTCGAACGCGCCGCCGGTCTGCTCGTACATCTCCACGGCGCGGGTGAGGCAGTCGAATACCTCCATCCCCACCTCGACGATCTCGCCGGGGAGAGCGCTGTTGAGNCGGGCAATGTCGCTGTTCTCGATGAACCGGCTCATCTCCAACTCGAGCCGGTCAACCTCCGCGAAAGCCGCCTGCGCGCCCCCCCGCGCGTATGCCTCGTCCTCCGAGACGATGTACAACTCGAACACGGTGGCCATCGCCTCATGTGCGAAATGATGGGCATCGGCGATGGATCGCGCCCCCGTGTCAACCACCCGTTCCCCCTGTGGCTTCAACGGCATGTTACCCGATCATCCTCCCGTTCAAATTTCAACATTCCTTCAACAGGACTCAATTTTCAGCAACCGGTTTCGATTGACGCCAAAAAGTGTGGAATGCGTTCTCCCTCTCCCCGGCCCTCTCCCGCTGGGAGAGGGAGCTTGGCCAAGCGTAGCAACTCAAAATCCTGTACATCCCTGTTCCCCTTCATCTTCATTCCTGCTGTCCCTCCGCCTTGGTTCGCTCGAAGCGATCCCACAACGACTTCGCCACGAAGCCGCGTATCTCCACCCCGGGGCGCAACTCCATCTTACTCTCCCGGCCTCCCAGATCGAACAGGTGCATGTAAAGTTCCTTCTGCCCCGGCGGCGGCAGCTCGTACAGTTTCCGCATGAGAGCCTCCTCCAGCGGCGGCTGGATGAGGATAATCGGGGCCGACTTGCCCTCATCCGGCACCTCGCTGCCGTACTCCACCGAAGAAAGGTCACGCAAATACCACGGCAACGGCCAATAGTCGGCCCCCGGACAAAACNCCTGTATCGGCGTGTCCAAGCCCGCCTCATCGGCCTGCGCCATCTCCCGGACGCGGTCTGCGATCTCGAAAACATCCGACCCGGTGTGCCCGTACACATGCGGNTTGCGGCTGTCAGAATTGTACCGGTCGTTGGCGACAACTGACTGATACGCCAGATGCCAACTGCCGACAAACAACAACACCCCCACCGCGCATCGCAGCCATACCGAATTCAGTTGGAACAAACAGGCAGCCCCCACCCCGGCCAGCAGGATGATACCGTAATAAAAACTCAACAGACACCACGGTGTCTTGTACGGGATCAGCGAGTAACCAAGCGTCATCAACACCGTGTAAAGCGCGACAAATCGGAGCAGTGCGGTGCAGCCTTCAGAAACCGTCCCTCTCACCACAACCCCCAGGCCGACCAACGCCAACAGGAGGATCATCAACTCGCTGAACACCGGTCCGTCTGCGAACTGATGGAAGCCGAGCAGACCGATATAATAATGCCACGGATGTTCGTGGACGTTCACCCCACCGGCGCGTTCCAGATAATTCACGTAAGTGAGTATCGAGTCGGCGACACCGCTGGCGTTGCTGAAAAACGAGGAGAACAGCGTCACCGACACCGCCGCCGCCGCCAGCAGCATCAGTGCGCCGTGCGCCGGCCTGACCCGTTCTATGTCACCTCGCCACTGCCCGACCCGACTCCGGGCGTACAGCATCACCATCAGCGCACCGCCCATCGCACCAAGAGCGATCACAAACGTCTCCTTGGTGGCGTGCATCAACCCAAGGCATCCCCCCGCCAGCAACGCCCACAATACAGCCGGTTTTTTCAGGTAGCGATAAACACAGATAATGAAGCCAGCGGTGAAGACGACCAGCAGCATTTCGTGAATGAAATAGCGGCTGTAAAAACTCATCGCCGGCGACACGCCCATGAACAGTGCGGCAAAGACCGCCGCCATTCGTCCCAGACCATCCGCGACCGGCAGCAACAGAAGCAGCAGAAGCGTCCCGAAGATCACCGGCACCAACCGCAGGATGAATTCGTTCAACCCGGCATGACGGTTCACGCCGCCAAGCCGGGCTGCGGCAAGGGACAGATAGTTGAGCGTCGGGCCGTGGTATTCGTGCGGATCGTATTGGTACCCCCTGCCCTCGATCGTCTCGCCGAGCTTGAAAGCGTTCACCGCCTCGTCGCCGTGCATCGGCCGAGCCGACAATTCCGACAACCGAAACGCCGTGGCCGCTGCTGCGATGAGCAGGATGAGCGCGATAAAAACGGAGCGACTCATTGGATCGATTACCGGCAATCAAACAGCTTGCGCTTGGCCAAGCGGAGCCGGCGTGTCGCGGAAGCGTCTTGGAGTGCGGCTGTCCCTGCCGCTTTCGGGAGCTGCCAAGCGCAAGCTCCCAGCGGGATTGCGAGCGGCCTACTTGCCGAACACTTCCACCTCGATGTAGTGGTTAAGGTCGCTCGCGTTGTTGCCGCCGCTGTAAAGGCGCACATAACGGCCACGAACCCCCTTGGTATCGACCAACCGGCCCTCGGAGGTCTCCACGTAGTGGTTGTCCTTACCGACACCCTGCTCGGCGGAATTGTCGTGGTCGTTGTTGTAAACCGTCGTGAACTTCTTGAAATCCGGGTCGTCGGAAATCTGAACCACGACATCAAAGTAGACGCGGGCCTGCTTGTGGTAATGCCAGAACACCATCGCGTAAATGTCGTGCGTGGCCTCAAGGTCGATGGTGATCTGCTGCGTGAACGGCCCCAACTCGACGTAACTGCCGTCGGCCGCCTCCTTGTCGCCGTCGGTGATCATCGCCAACTCACCCATGATCGGCTCCTCGTCGCTACCGCTGATCTTCTTGCCCAGCGCGAGGTTCTTCACGCCTTTTGGCGCAAAAAATGCCGGGCGCGGCTTGCCGAGCGGCTTCTCGAGTTGCTTCACTCCCTTGATGTTCTGCGGTGTGCCGACGAACATCGGCTTGGGCAGCTTGAGCGGCAACGCGGCCATGCCAGCCGGCGCCTTGGTCTCCGCCGACGCGCCGGGCGCGAGGCACATCAGGAGAAACAGCATCAACACGCAGCCACCCTGCGCCTTCTTCCATAAATCGGTTTTTACCATTTTGGTTTGTTCAATATTGCCCTGCAACGGGTCGCACGGCTGGGATTCATTTTCGTTCAGCGATCGCTTCCTTGTCAAGCTTCGACAGGTTACGACTCAAACTGCGCGGCCGGAATTCAATCGCCGTTTACGCCGCCGTGGCTGCGGAATAACTCCACCATGCCGGAAGCGCCGAGTTGCTCGGCCCAATCCAGCGGGGTCTGGCCATTTTCCAGTTTCGCGTCCACCGACGCGCCGTTGGCGATCAGCATCTCGGCAATCTCCCGGTGCTCCCAGTAGACGGTCGAGTGCAGCGGCGTCTCTCCGCGGCGGGCGGAAACGTTCACGTCGGCCCCGGCCCCGATGAGCAGCGCCACGATCTCCGCCTGGCCGTGAAACGCAGCCTGATGCAGCGCGGTCAGCCCGGTGATGCCTCCCCGGGTGTTCACGTCCGTCCCGGCGGCCAGGTGCTGCCGGACAACCCCAACTCGGCCCTTCTCGGCGGCGTCCCAAAGGGTCATTGCGGGAGGAGGAGGCACGGTGGCGCAACCGACGAGCCAAGCGGCGGCAAGCGTCAATGGGAGGATCGATTTCATCAGTCACAACGGCCCGCTTGGCCAAGCGCCTGGCGGGTCAACCGGCGTGGCAGCATGACAGGCCGTGCTTGGCCAAGCGCCAGTAATTGTACGGCCACGGCGCGAGAAAACCGGCCAGCCACATCAGCGGCAGCACCCAAAGCGTCAGCCGCGCGCCGCCGACCAGGAAATAGTCCACCCCGTTCATCGCCGCCTCCATGCCGAGCATGCTGATGAGGCTCATGCCCAGCGCGGTGCGCAACGCCTTGGCCAGGCCCAACTGCCGCAACAGCAGAAACGTCTCCAGCAACACGCTCGTCGCGATCCCCGCCGCCATGGCGAGACCCATCACCAGCATCGGCCGCGCCGCCGCCACCTCCGGCGCGCCAATCTGGAACCCTGCAATCACTCCCATGTCGCCGATGCTGCAGCCAACCAGGCACCAAAACGTGTTGACCGCCGAGCGGCGCCAAAGCTGCCCGTCCGTCCAATTCATGATTAACTGACCGCAGCGAGACGTGCGCCCTCTTCCCCCATCGATTGGGAGACGACCTCCTCGATCCAGCCGGGAAGCCGGTCGAGGTATTCGCTGAGCAACTCCGCGCATTCCCCCTCCGGCAGGTGGCTGCTCTCCTTCGCCCCGTTGACCAGCCCGCTCCAGAGCCGCGTGCCAAACTGCACCAGTCCCTCCCGCACCGGGACGGAGTGAATCGAGAGAAACATCCCAAACACAATGGGGTTCCACCCCCGCGCCTCGCCGGCCACGACGCATTTGCGGAAACGCTGAACCATCCGCTGGTCATACATCGGCTTGATCAGCCGCAACTGCTCGCGGCCAACCGACAGGCTCGCCGAGGCAAACGGCATCAACGAGACGTTGGCCGACAGTTCGGCGTCCAGTTCCAGCAACTCCCGGAACTGGCCTCGGTTGGCGAACCAATAGGCCGACAGCACCGCCGGCAACTCGATCGGCCGCAGGATCTCCCGCTCGTACCGGTCGAGGAACAGCCGCAGACCGTGCAGGTCGCCCACCGCCTCGATGTCGAACGGCGGCTGAGCTGCGTTGTTGGATGGCGCGTCGCGCATCAGTCAAGCCACGCTACAACGAACCGTTCCGTTGCCACCAGAGAAAAAGTTTTTTCTACCGGCCACTTTGTTCTTGCCATTCGTGCAACCCTTCGCTTGGCCAAGCGCAAAGTGCCCTCGCACCGTGACGGTCGTTGGGATACCGTCCCGCCGGTCATGCGGGCCGTCATCCAGCGGGCGAGCGAAGCCTCCGTCACCATCGACGGCGGGGTGTGCGCCCGCATCGGCCTCGGCCTCGTCGTCCTGCTCGGTATCGAGGAGGCCGACGATGCCGGGGACATCGACTGGCTCTGCGGCAAGATCGCCCGGATGCGGGTGTTTACCGACGAGGCAGGATTGATGAACAAGTCCCTCGCCGATGTCGGCGGTGGGGTCCTTTTAATCAGTCAGTTCACACTCCACGCCAGCACAAAAAAAGGTAACCGCCCCTCGTTCACCCGCTCGGCCAAGCCGGAGATCGCCATCCCGCTTTACGAGCAGTTCATCGCGCGGCTCGAGGCCGAGCTTGGCCAAGCGGTCGAGACCGGCGAATTCGGCGCGAGCATGCAGGTCGCCCTCGTCAACGACGGCCCGGTGACCATTATGATCGATTCCAAATCCCGCGAGTAGCTTGGCCAAGCGCTTGGCCAAGCGGTTCCGGCTTGAAATCCATCCGCTTTCCGCTATCAGTCTCTCCGCCGTGAAAACTACGTTTTTTGTTACCACTCTCGCCGGCCTCGCATTGTTTGGCCAAGCCACCGCCAACGAACCGGCCAAGCCGGCCGCCAAGCCCAAGGCCCCGAGCGTCCCGATCCACCAGGCCGCCTACAAGGGCAACGTCGATGTCATCCGGCAGCACCTTGCCGCCGGCACCCCCGTGGACACGACCAACCAGTACGGCTCCACGCCGTTGCATTATGCCGCACGATCCGGCAAGGCCGACGCGGCCAAGCTGCTGATCGCCAACCGCGCGAAGGTCAACCTGAAGGATTCCAAGGAAGTCACCCCGCTGCACCTCGCCGCCAGCGGAGGCCACACGGCAGTCGTCGCCCTGCTGTTGGCCAATGGGGCCGACTACAAGATCACCTGCAGTGAACGCAAGGAACCGGCCCTCTTCGCAGCCGTAAACAAAAATCGCGTCAAGGCGGTGAAACTGCTCCTGTCCAAGGGAGCCGATGTAAACGCGAAAGACGCGTTCGCCGAGACCGCGCTCGACTCCGCTGTCGGAAAAGGACTGCCGGAAATGGTCGCGTTGCTCGCCAAGAACGGCGCCAATGTCAACGGCGGCGGCGGCACCAGCCCGCTGCACAAGGCCGCCTCAACCGGACAAAAGGAAATCGTCGAGATTCTGATCGCGAACAAGGCAAACGTGAACGTGACGATCGCGTTCGGCGACACTCCTCTCGACTGGGCCAACCGCAACGGCAAAAAGGACATCGCCACAATCCTCAAGAAACACGGTGGCAAAACCGGCGAGGAACTCGAAGCCGGGAATTAAATCACCGCCAGTAACGGAATTCGGGTGCGCATGGAATGGACCCGTGAACCGGTCAAAATAATCCTTGCGGGGCGGTGTTCGAGTGCGATTATCAGGCCGCACATAGAACGCAGCTCATGAGAACAATTCACACCAATTTTGCTGCACTGCTCTCAGTGGTGGCAATGTCATTCGCATCGGCTCAAGCCGCCCCCAAGGTCACAACAGTCAAGCTCCCTTATGGCGGCATCCGGCCGCAGGTCGGCATCGACCAAAAAGGCGTGGTCCACATCGTACAGGCCGACTCGAAGGTTCGGGGCGACTTGATTTACGTGAAACACGAGCCCGGTCAAAACCGGTTTTCCAAACCGGTGAAAGTCCTTCGCGAAGCCGAAGCCATGGCGGCGAGCTTCAATATGGCCGTCGGCAAGGACGGCCGCGTCCACGTATTCACCCGGCCGAACCCGAGGTATTCCAAGAAAATAATGGGCGCTGAGGCATACGACGCCATGTTCAAGTCCAAGGCCCGGTTCTTCGTCCTGCGCTACATGCTGCACTCCCGCTTGAATGACGACGGCACCGCTTTTGATGATGAGGCAAACATCATCGGCAACACGATCGGTTTTGAAGGGGCCGGGGCCATCGTGGCCGATCAGAACAGCTCAACTGTCTACGCCTTTTGGCCGGGACAAACCGAGCCCGGCCCGGAGATGGGCCGCAACATGTACATGGCCGTGTCGAGTGACGAGGGCAAAAACTGGTCCGCGCCACGGAAACTGGACATCGACATCAAAGGCAACTGCCGTTGCTGCCCGATCCAGGCCACCATGGATGCCCATGGCAATCTTTACGTCCTATACCGGAACTCCGTGCGCACCTCCCCGAGCAGTTGGGACAAGGACACCTACCTCATGACCTCCAACGACGCCGGCAAGACTTGGAGCAAGCGTCTGGTTCAGAAGTGGGAGAAGTGCGGTTGCCCCGGCGCGCTCTACTCCATGTCAAGCGGAGCGGATGGCGTCTACATGGGTTTCAGCACTCGCGGAAAATCCTCCTTCGCCAAGGTCGAAAAAAATCTAAACATCAACGCCGCGCCCGACACCGGCAAGTCCAGCACCCGACCGATGGTGGCCACCAACAAAAACGGCGATGTGCTGTTTTGCTGGATCGAAGTGCAGGACGTGGTTTGGCAGGTGTATGGCCGGGATGGCAACGCGGTGGCCAAGGCCAGCGGACGACTAAAAGGAGCCGCCGCCAAGTGGAGCAACGCCGCGGTCGTCGCCACCCACGGCGGGAATTTCATGCTGTATTATGACGGGCACGAACCGGCCAAGCGCAAGGGGTAAGGGCCGGCAACTGAACCGCGCCACAACACTGCTGGCCCTGTGCGCGCTGCTTTCCGGTTGCGGCAAACCAACCGATGCCCCGTTGGTTGAGGCGACTCCCCAACAGGCTCCCACCAACACAGTCGAGACTCCGAAAAACGCTGCCGAGCAAAAGCTCGCCGTGGAACGCGGCCACAATGCCTTTTACACCTACGGTTGTTGGCATTGTCACGCCATCGGCGACGAGGAAGCCCCCGGCATGCGGAACGAACTGGCCATGGGGCCTGACATGGCCGATGTCGGCAACCGCCTTGCCCCCGAGGAAATCCTCCAATCTATCCTCGACCCAAACGCGGTCATCGCCGAACCGAAGGACCAACACATGGCCGAGGGCATCTCGCTGATGCCGGCCTTCAACGATCCTCAGGCCATTGACGACATCCGGGACATCGTCCTGTTTTTGCAGCAATGCAATCTCCCGAAACCATCACAGCCGGAAATGCTCAAAGTGACCGAAGAAAACTTTGGCGACACGGTGGAAAAACACGACGGATTGGTGCTGCTCTACTTTTGGGCGGAATGGTGTTTTGCCTGCCTTGCAGTCGGCCCAGCGCTGGAGGAGTTGGCACCCGAATACCGGGATCGAATTCAATTCTGCAAAGTCGAAGTCGACGAAAATCCGGTGTTGGTCGAAAAATACGTCCCGGATCACTCATTCCCCTGCCTCGTCATTTTGAAAGACAGCAAAGTGCTTGGCAGAAAGTACGGTGTCGACCCCGACTCCGAACCAGCCCCCTTGATCCGGGATTGGCTCAAAAAATTCGCGCCGTAACATCCACAGCTTGGTTTTGGTTATATGAATTCAACCCAAGCGCTTGGCCAAGGGGCTTTTCACAACAACACAGCGGACGTACAGTGCGGGCCGTTCATTTCACATGAAAACTATTGCATCCATCCTCATGACGCTTGGCCTATCACTCAGTGCAATGTCGCAAGACAAGGAGACTCCCCTCTGGCCGAACGGCGCTCCCGGTGCGCTTGGCCAAGCGCCGCATGACATCCCCACCCTTACGCCGTTCCTCGCGCCGGCGGACAACAACTCCGGCTCGGCGATCGTCATTTGCCCCGGAGGTGGATACGGCGGGCTCGCCTCGCACGAAGGCGCCACCTACGCCCAGTTTTTGCAGAAGCACGGCATCAATGCATTCGTGCTGAAGTACCGACTTGGCTCCGCCGGTTATCGACATCCGATCATGCTGGGCGATGCCGCCCGGGCCATTCGCACTGTCCGCACCCACGCCAAAAAATGGAAGATCGACCCGGAGAAAATTGGCATCATGGGCTCATCAGCAGGCGGGCACCTCGCCTCCACAGCGATCACCCACTTCGACAACGGCGACCCCAAGGCGCGCGACCCGATCGACCGCGCCAGTTCGCGACCGAACGCCGGCATCCTTTGCTACCCAGTGATCACCATGGGCAAGTTTACCCATCAGGGATCGAAGCGGAACCTGCTCGGCAACAACCCACCCGCCGAACTGGTCGAGTTGCTGTCCAGCGAAAAACAGGTTCGCAAAAACACACCACCCACATTCGTCTGGCACACGGCGGAAGATCGGCCCGTGCCGGTGGAGAACAGCCTCCTTTTCGCCTCCGCCCTGCGCGAGGCCGGGGTGCCGTTCGCGCTGCACGTCTACCAAAAGGGGCGACACGGCATAGGCCTCGCAGACAAACCGCCATTCAAGAACGTTCACCCGTGGGCGAACGACCTCGTATTCTGGCTCAAGGAGCAGGGTTTCATCGCGAAGTAATCGGCGCTTGGCCAAGCGCTTGGCCTTGCTGTAGGCTCCCCGCGGCTGAAAATGGAACTGAGCAACGACGAAATCCGCCGCTACTCTCGCCACCTGATCCTTCCGGAGGTCGGGATGGCCGGTCAAAAGAAAATCAAGGGCACCAGCGTCCTGTGCATCGGTACGGGCGGGCTGGGGTCGCCGATCAGTATGTACCTCGCCGCCGCCGGTATCGGCCGGATCGGGCTGGTTGATTTCGATGTGGTCGATTTCTCGAACCTGCAACGACAGATCGCCCATGGTACGGAGGATGTCGGTCGCCCCAAGGTGGAGTCCGCCACGGAAACCATCAGCAGCATCAATCCAAATGTTGTCGTCGATAAGCACGAGGCGCCTCTCACGAGCGAAAATGCGATGGATCTCGTCGCCGACTACAACGTCGTGGTCGATGGCACCGACAACTTCCCGACGCGCTACCTCACCAACGACGCCTGCGTGCTGCAGGGCAAGCCGAACGTCTACGGATCGATTTTCCGGTTCGACGGCCAGGCGAGCGTGTTCGCCCCGAGCCTCGGCGGGCCGTGCTACCGCTGCCTCTACCCGGAACCCCCTCCCCCGGGGATGGTTCCAAGTTGTGCGGAGGGGGGCGTGCTGGGCGTACTGCCCGGCATCGTCGGTTGCATCCAAGCCACCGAGATCATCAAGCTCGCGCTTGGCCAGGGCGACTCGCTCGTCGGCCGGTTGCTCATCTTCAACGCGCTGGAGATGAAGTTTCGTGAGGTCAAGCTGCGCCGCGACCCCAAATGCCCGATCTGCGGCGATAACCCGACCATCAAGGAGCTGATCGATTACAATGAGTTCTGCGGCATCCCGGATCAGCCGGCCGAGCCGGAGGAAAACCCGGACGAGGTTGACGTGCAGGAAATGAAGCGCGCGCTCGACCACCCGGATCTTGGCATCGCCGTGGTCGATGTCCGCGAACAGGATGAGTTTGAGATCGCGAAGGTTGAGGGCACGACGCTTGTGCCGCTCAGTCAAATTGAGCAGCGCTTCACGGAACTGGATCCGAACCAGACGATATACCTGCATTGCAAGGCCGGTGTACGCTCGCTCAAGGCGCTTGGTTTTCTGCGTGAGCAGGGCTTCAAGTACCTCAAGAGTGTCAAGGGCGGCATCACCGCTTGGTCGGAGGAAATAGACCCGAACGTTCCGAAGTATTAAACAATTTTCGCTTGGCCAAGCGAGGAGTGACTTACATGTGCCGTTGCCTGTTCGATTCGATCCGAATCAATATCGAATATCGAACAAGGAATGTCCAATGTTGAAGTTTATCGGCACTCGTTGGACTCGGCAGTTTTGATGCTCTTTATTGGACATTCAACTTTAGTCCTTCGTCGGATTGTCTTCCGGGATGATGAATGGCTCGAACGCGGCCCGTTGATCCGGCGGCACGAGCACCTTGAGCACAGCCTTGGTGCCGTTGTAGTCACGCTCCAGCACCTGGCCCACCTCGTGCACGCGGGCGATCACCTCCGACTGCGAGTGCGGGACGCTTAACACCAGCAGGTCGCGCACCGGCCGAAGCTGCTTGCCCAGTTCCGCCATGAACGCCACAAACCCCTCCCCGGTCTTGGCCGACACGGCGATGGAGTTCGGGTATTGGCCGGTGAAGCGCTTGGCCAAGCCGGGCGCGGTGACGCGGTCGATCTTGTTGAACACCATCAACATCGGCTTGTCGGCCACGCCCAGTTCGTTGAGCACCACGTTCACCGCCTCGATCTGTTCCTCTGCCTGCGGCGAACTGATATCCACGACGTGCAGCAGCAGGTCGGCCTCGATGACCTCCTCGAGCGTCGCCTTAAACGCATCGACCAGGTCGTGCGGCAGCTTGCGGATAAACCCCACCGTGTCGGAGAGCAGCACGTTTTGATTGGTCGGCAGGCGCAGCCGACGCGTGGTCGGGTCGAGGGTGGCGAACAGCTTGTCCTCGGAGAGCGTCGAGGCGCCGGTGATGGCGTTGAACAGCGTCGACTTGCCGGCGTTGGTGTAGCCGACAAGCGAGCCGAGCGGCCATTGATTGCGCTTGCGGCCGGTGCGTTGGACGGTGCGATGGCGCATGACCATCTCGAGGTCGCGCTGAATCTTGTCAATCCGCTCGCGCACCTTGCGACGATCCACCTCGAGCTGGCTCTCGCCCTCGCCGCCGCGCATGCCAATGCCGCCCTTCTGCCGGGAAAGGTGCGTCCAGAAGCGCGTCAGCCTCGGCAGCAGGTGGTTCAACTGCGCCAGCTCCACCTGCAGCTTGCCTTCACGCGTGCGGGCGCGCTGGGAGAAGATGTCGAGAATCAGCGCTGTGCGGTCAAGAATCTTGCAGTCGAACACCTTCTCGAGGTTACGGCCCTGCGCCGGGGTGAGTTCCTCGTCGAACACCACCGTGTCCACCCCGGCCTCTTTGCACTGCTCGGCGAACTCGCGCGCCTTGCCGGGGCCGATGAACGTCGCGGCGTTCACCTTGTCGAGCCGCTGCGTGCCGCGCCCGGCGACCTCCCCGCCAGCCGTGCCGACCAGTTCCTCCAGTTCATCCAGCGACTCGTCGATACGCCATGCGTCGTGGCCCTTGAGTTGCACGCCGACGATGAAGACCCGCTCGGTCTCCCGGTTGATGATATCGACCAGCCCCTTCACGATTACCGACTCGCCAACTGGACCATCCGGATGACGTCGCCCGAGCGGAGCTTCGTTCGGCCCAGCTTGGCCAACTGCTGCCAGCCGATCTTTATAATTTTCTCCGGTCGGATGATTTCAAAAATCTTGAGCCGAGGATCCAGCTTGGCCGAGGAAAGCGCCGCGTTCAGGCTCATGCCATCGACAAACGGGATGGAGGAGACCACCCCGGTGGCGGCGTCAACGAAGGTCACCGCGCCGGCCTTGGCCAAGTCGAGCAGCGCGCGGCCGGATGCCTTTCCCACGGAAACCGCCACATCGCCGCCGGCCTTGACCGTGGCCACGGCGACCTTGCCGGTGGCCTTGCCGGCGACCTTAACCGTGCCGGTGGCGAGCGACGTCACGCCGCTGGCTGTTTTCCTGGCAATCGTGCCGCAACCGACGGCCAACAGCAGATAAGCCAACAGGGCGGTGACACTCAACAGGCGGCCTCCTTGGCCGGGCGGCGTAAGAAATACCACTGGGCGCAAATTAACAGAATCTGCGGTTTAAACAATCAGACACCATCCCAAAACAAAAAAACGCTAAAGAAACTAAAGAAAATGCCGACAATGCACACGCTGAGATAGGCCAAAAAGCACCTTTCTTGGCAAAAAAACCCTTTGTTTTTGGGTTTTTTGGGCATGGAAGTCCATTTTTAGAAGACGAAAGGAATCGTCGATTTGGTAATTAACACAAATCTTGCAGCGACGAACGCAGCGATGCGCTTGGATAGGAATACCAAGCAAATGGCCGCGTCC
>NYYJ01000129.1 GCA_002686755.1 Verrucomicrobiales bacterium | reverse complement strand
CACGCGCAACTCGTACCGCTCGCTGGCGACAAGCCGCATTGCCGCCGGGGCGGCCCGGTGGCCCATCGCCGCCACTGCTGCGGTGGCTGCATCGGCCTCCGCGCTGCCCGGCTTGGTCTCGATGATGCCGGCCAGCACCGGCGCGGCCCCGACGGCGGCCGATTGCATGTTGCGCAGGACATGAATCATTCGCGTGCGGTGGCCGCCCTCCACTTGGCCAAGCTGGTTGGTGATCGCGTGAAGCGGCAGCCTCCCCAGCCCGCGCAGCGCGGCGAGGGCGTTGTTATAGACCAGATGCTCCGGGTCGCCGAGCGACTCAACGAGATCGGGGATGGCGGGTGCCGCCGCTTGACCAAGCGCCGCGAGGCCGGCCGCGCCGCCGGCCCGAATCTCCGACCGTCCGTACGGGTTCACCCAGCGCAGGAGGTTTCGCCGGTCGAGGCCCGGCAGCGTATCGGCGGTGTCCAGCAGGGGTTTCTTCCAAGCGGGGTCGGTGTGGTGCAGCGTGAGTTGCAGCCACGGGAGGGCGTTGGTGCCGAGCTGCGCGACGGCAGCCTGCGCGGCAGCACGGCGGCCGGGGTCGGCTGTGATGAGAAGATCCCGCACCCACGCCTCCAGCGGCCGGCCGTCGACCTCCGGCCCGCGATCCCGCTTGGCCACGATGAGGAGCAGTCCGAGCAAGGCCAGCGTTGCCAGGCCGATTGCCAGAAGCCGCCGCTTTTTCATGTGCCGCAGTGTGGAAGTGTCGCCGGTTGGCGGGAAGAAAAAAACCGCGCCCTGCCAAGCGGCTTGCAAGGAGGGTGTCCGGCGGGAAANCTCNCGGCGTGGACGGCAGCGAAACNNCGCACAGACGGCCGGTGCCGCTTTGGCAACGGCTGGTGATCGGCGGCAATGTGCGCTGGACNATGATGCGGCTNCTCATCCTGCTGGCCTTGACCGCCGTGGCNGGNCTCTANTTTTTCCCCGACGGGCANGCGCGCTACAGGCNGATTTTGGTGGACGGNCNAAGCATGCATCCCACNTNCGAAAACGGNCAGTCGCTCTGGATGCANNCGCTCGANTACAGNGACCNCTCGCCGGGGCGCGGCGACGTGGTGGTGCTGGGAAACGAAGGCGAGAGCCCGTTCTACCTGAANCGCATTATCGGNTTGCCCGGCGACNNGATCGGCCTNCGGCGCGGCCAACTGACNGTCAANGGCGATGTGTACGACNCGTTTGGCCACGGCCGGATTCAGGCGAGACTCCGGCCNATGGTGCTCGGGACCGCCGAGTTTTTCGTGATGGGCGACAACCGCCCGATCAGCAGCGGCGGCGTCGTCGAGGCGGACAAAATCTTGGGTAAAATCTTGTGACCGGCGCGCAGGCTCAGTCGTTTTGCGACTGGATTTGGCTGGTGATCTCGAGCGCCAGNTCNATNGCCTGCCGCGCCGATTCGCCGCTGACAAGCGGCTCCTGTTTTTCGGCGACGCACCGGACGAAGCTTTCCAATTCCACCTTGAGCGGCTCCTCGCGCTGGATCGGCACCGGCTCGCGCACGACGCGCCGCCCGCCGAACTGGCTGACGATGGCGCTGTCCCGGCCGGCGACCAGNTTNCGGAGCAGCGACGATTCCGCCTCGTCATCNCGGGCGAGCCGGTAGTGGTATCCCTTTTGCTCGCGGTAATCGAGCGACACGTAGCTGGGCGCGTCGCCGCCGCTGAAGACGCGAATCTTTCGCAGACTCTCCGGGCTGACCCGGCTGACGGTGAGGTTGGCCACACAGCCGTTGGCGAAGCGGAGCCGCGCATTGGCGATGTCCTCCGAGTCGCTGAGCACCCGTACGCCGGCGGCATCGACCTGCTCCACCGGCGAGCGGACGAAGGCCAGCACGATGTCGAGATCATGAATCATCAGGTCGAGCACCACGCCGATGTCCATGCTACGGGCCGGGAAAGGCGAGAGCCGGTGCGACTCGATGAAGCGCGGCTCGCGGGCGGCCTCGCGCAGGTATTGGAAGACCGGGTTGAAGCGCTCGATGTGGCCGACCTGCAGCACGCAGTCGTGGCGCTTAGCCAGGCGCACCAGCTCGGCCGCCCGGTCGGTGTCGTCCGTCATCGGCTTTTCGACAAGAAGATGTTTGCCCTGCTCAAGTAGCGGCTTGGCCAAGGCGTGGTGCGTGACCGTCGGCGTGACGATGCTCAACGCATCGGCCGCCCCGGCGGCATCCTCCACCGAGTCCAGCGCCACGGTGCCGTGTTTCGCGGCGATCGCCTTGGCCAAGGCGTCGTCGGTGTCGTACACGCCGACCAGCTCGACGGCGCCCTGCCGGTGCATTTCAGCGTAAATTCGCGCATGCTGCCGGCCAAGCGAGCCAACGCCCAGCACGGCCACCCTGACCCGAGTTGCCATGCCCGGAGCCTACCGGTCGCTTGGCCAAGCGGCGAGGAAATCAGCCTCCCGCCGCCCTCACGGCACAAACAGTGCTTCCCTTGGCTTGATTTTCTCGGACTTTGGTTCGAGGCTCGCGTTGGTTTTACAAAATGGCAGTTAAGAAAAAAGAACTAGAGATACGTGCCCTCCTGATTGAGGAGAACGAGATCATCATTGAGTCTCTAAGCGAGATCATGCGATCCCGATCAATGGGATTTAATGTCATCACGCATAAGGATCCCACGCAGGCAATTAACTTAATCAAGGGTGGCTCGTTAAGCATCGTCATTGCGGATGATAAATGCGGCAGCAAGGAAGGGTTGGAGATTCTCCAATTAGCCCAAAAGGAAATACCGACCGCAACGCGACTGCTGCTCACTAGCCGNGTTAATGACGATGCCGTCCAGGCAGCGTTGAAGGATCGGCTGATTTACCGCTATATCACAAAGCCTTGGCTGACCGAGGACCTGATCATGACCCTCAACACCGCCGCAGAGTCCTATCGACTCTCGGAAAAAAACCGGTCTCTTACCCTTGAAAAAAATGATCTGGAACGAACAGTTCGCGACCTTGAGAAAATGGCTGAGGCAGGAGGCGGTGCCGGCAATGCTGCCCCNGTAGCGGTTCAGGCTGCCCAAACTCAAGTGACTGCTGGAGATGGTGATGCGGGAACCATCATGCAAGTAATGATCGAGATGCTTTACGTATACCATCCGAACCTGAAGAGCAATGCCATNNGAACCATGGCTCTNGTCAAGACNATNGCNGAAATTCAAAAAATGGAAAANTTAGCNGCNGACTCGCTCTANNAGGCTGCTGCATTGCATGACATNGCAATNCCNGGCGTGGACCGCCCGATTATACGGCGCTGGATTCGCGACCCCGAGAAGTGCAACCGGGACGAAATGAAAATCATTCAGCAGCACCCGCTCCATGCGGTCGAGATGCTCAAACCATATCCTATGTTCAGAGAGGCCGAGCCGATCATACGTGCCCACCACGAAGACTGGAGCGGTAAGGGTTATCCCAACCGGCTTAAGGGAGAAACAATCCCATTTGAGGCGAGGCTGCTGCGTGTGGCGCTGGATTTCTGTAGCAAGCACGCCGATCCCATCCAGGCGATGCTCGACATCGAGGAACTGTCCGGCGACCTGTATGACCCGGACGCCGTGCGCGCCGTCGCCAAGGCGGTGCCCCTCACCGAGATGCCCACCGGCGAGCGCGAAATCCTGCTCATCGAGCTTAAGGAAGGGATGACGCTGGGCCGCGACATCAACAACGCTAATGGCTTCCTGCTATTTCCAAAGGGCAAAACACTCACCCAGGCGATGTGCGACAAGCTGTTCNNCATCGACCGCATCTCGCCCCTCGANCCGTACGTGCTCGTNTATTGCTGACCGGTCCTCCGCGCACCATGCCCCTCTCCCAAGCCGACCAAGCGCGTGCCAAAGAACTGGCAAAGCGCGCCGCGGCGGCGTTTGCGGAGTCCGACCTCGCCCAAGTGCGAACGCTCTACGGCGAGGTGCTCGCGATCGACTCGGGACACACCGAGGCGCATTATTGGCTTGGCTACCTCGAGTGCCGCGACGGCAACCACGAGGCCGGCGCCAAACACTTGGAGACCTCCAGCGCCGCCGCGCTTGATGAAGCCACCTGGCTCGCGCCGGACAGTCTCGTCGAACTGGGCATGGCGCTAAACGCGCTCGGCCGCGAAGCCGAGGCCACCGAGCGATTCGCCACCGTCCATGAGCGGTTCCCCGCCTACTCCGAGGGCCAATTGAAACTGGCCGGGGAGATGGAGCAGGACGAGCATCTGGTCGAGTCTGCCATCGACGCCTGCCACCGCGGGTTGCTGGTGAACGGCCAACACCCCGGCCTGCTCAAGAAAACCGCCGAGCTGCTCGAGCGTGAGGCGCGCTGGGACGAGGCCGCCGATTTCTGGTCGCACCTTTGCACCATCAGCAAACCCACCCCGAACATCCACCTCCGCATCGGCCTTTGCAGACTGCGGCACGGTGACGACGATTCGTCGGCCGCGCGGGCTGAGTTCGAGAAGGCACTTGAGATCGATCCTGACCACGAAGCCGCCACATTCGCGCTCGCGGAGCGGCTCGATGCGGGGGGGGAATGCGACGAGGTCATCCGCCGGCTGGAGCGCTTGGCCAAGGCCAAGCCGGACTCCGCCCGGGTGCCTCTCACGCTGGCCAATTTTCTCCGCAAATACGACCGCCTGGAGGAAGCGGTCGTACAGTGGCGCGCTGGCTTGGCCAAGGCGCCGGAGTGGGACGACTCCTGGCGCGACCTCGGCCTCGGCCTTGAGCATCTCAACCGCACCGACGAGGCCATCGANGCCTACCGCAAAGCAGTCACCGCAGCCCCGGAAAACGCCGAAAACCATCGATATCTCGGCTCCGCGCTACAGGATGCCGGCCAGCTCGACGATGCGCTTGCGGCCTACGGCGGGGCCATCGAAGCCGACCCCGAGAACGCCGAGGCGCATTGGGGCCGGTTCTGGGTGCGTGCCCTGCAGGGCGAATTCCCCAAGGCGTGGGACGACTACGAGTGGCGCTGGAAGCTGCGCAGCCGCACCACGCCCGAGCTGGATGATGCCGCGCCGCTTTGGGAGGGCGGCGACCTCTCCGGGCAGACGTTTTTCCTGCGGGCCGAACAGGGCTACGGCGACACGATTCAAACCATCCGCTACGCGCCGGTTCTCGCGGAGATGGGCGCGACCGTGAAGGTCGGCTGTCCGCCGGCGCTCGCGCGGTTGTTCACGAATGCGCCGGGCGTCGATGCGATCCTCACCGGTAATGCCGGGAAAGTCCGCTTCCACAGCCACCAGGCGATGTTCAGTCTGCCGCGCATCCTCGGCACCACGCTCGATAGCATCCCCGGCAACGTTCCGTACCTCACCGCACCGGGCTCAGCCGGGGTCGAGTTGCCGGCCACGAACGGGCTGTTTCGCATCGGGCTGACGTGGCACGGCTCCGGCAGCCAAAGCCCCGACCGCCGCAGCCTGCCGTTCGACCAACTGCTGCCGCTGCTCGGGCAGGAGCGGGCGATGTTCTTTGCACTCCAGCTTGGCGATGCGGCCCACGATCCCGCCCGGGCCGATGTTGAAAACCGGCTCGCCGACCTGTCGCCATTGATGGACGACTTCGCCTCCACCGCCGCGCTCATCGAGCAGCTCGACCTCGTCATCACCATCGACACCGCCGTGGCCCACCTGGCCGGGGCGCTTGGCAAACCGACCTGGCTGCTGCTCTCCGCCGCCCCCGACTGGCGCTGGATGCTCGGCCGCGACGACAGCCCGTGGTACCCGTCGATGCGCCTATTCCGCCAGGCCAAGCTTGGCGACTGGAGCGCCCCCTTGGCCAAGCTGCGCGACGAATTGGCCCGCACGATTTGACCCACTTAGCCAAGCGCGCGCTCGACAGCCAAGCGCTTGGCCTGCATCCTGACCGGCCGTTTTACCTCGAAAACAATGGCCAAACCAGAAATCCAAACCAAGGTCGTTGGCAGCTACCCGGTTCCCGCCTGGCTCGCCGCCAACCCCTCCGCGCCCGCACTGCGGGACGCCATCCTCGTCGTGCTCAAGACGCAGGAACTGGCCGGCATCGATCTGGTCTCTGACGGCGAATTGTCCAGGTTCGACGTCAGCCACCCCGAAACCAATGGCATGATCGACTACTTCATTCGGCCGATGGGTGGCATCTCGACCACCCTCACACGGGAGGACTTGGCCCGGTTTGCCGCCGAGCAGCGGATGCACTTTCGCGCCCAGCCGGCCGGTGTCGTCGACGGGCCGCTCACCGAGGGAACGCTCAATTTGCCGCGGGACTGGCAACGCTTTCGAGGCCTCTCCAGCGCCGACACAATGTTCACCTTCACAGCGCCGTACATGCTGGCCCGCACGCTGGTCGACCGGCATCACGGCGACATCCGTGATTTGACGATGGCGCTCGCCGAAGTGCTCCGCAAACAGGTCGAGCCGATCGACGCGCCGGTGATCCAGATGGACGAGGCCCACCTGACCGGCCACGCCGAGGACGCCGACTGGGCGCACGAGCCGTTCAACCACGCGCTGGGCGGTATCCGGGGCGAAAAGGCACTGCACCTCTGCTTCGGCAACTACGGCGGGCAATCGATCCAAAAAGGGTACTGGCGCAACCTGATGCCATTCCTGAACCGGCTGGACGTCGATCACCTCGTGCTCGAGTTCGCACGGCGCGGCTACGATGAACTGGAGGCGTTCAACGAACTGAATCCGGAGATCAAGCTCGGCATCGGCGTGGTGGACATCAAGGACAACGAGGTCGAGCCGACCGATGTAATCGCGAGCCGGATCGAAAATGCAGTGGCTATCCTTGGCATCGAGCGGATCAAATGGGTGCACCCCGATTGCGGATTCTGGATGCTCGCGCGCAGCGTGGCCGATAGAAAAATGGCAGCCTTGGTGGCCGGCCGCGATCAGTTCCTCGGGCGCTGACCGAACCCGGCCCAGCGCAAAAACCGCCCTGCCGACCGTAACTTGAACAATGCGAACCAGTTAAGCCGCTTCCCCACCGGTTTATGCACCGATTAAAAACGGCACAAAAATGGCTTTTTTCAACCGTAAAAGCAGTTTTTCAAGGATGTGTTGGAGAGTTTTTCACTAGTTTTTCACAACAGCACCTTCAAGTCCGATAGTGTGCCATATTGTCTCGGTATTCCAAGTTGACAGCCACCGATGCCGACACTAGCCTTCGCCTTGCCGTTGGGGGGCGGGTCTCGTTCCTAATATCCGGCAAATGGAAAGGAAGTGAATCTCATTTGACTGAAATACGAATCAGAAAAGGCGAGCCATTAGACAGAGCGCTGCGACGGTTGAAAAAGCGGCTCGATCGCGAGAACGTGATCAAGGACGCGCGAAACAACCGCTACTACGAAAAGCCAAGCGTGCGCAAACGCCGCAAGATGAAAGTGGCCAAGTTCACGCAAATGTTAAAGACGCGCCACGCAGACGCCTGATCGCATAGAACTTTTTTTGCCGGAAGTTGTCGGTTGAGGCAGCTTCCGGCTATTTTTTTGCCACGCCATGTATTCCTTCTCCACCTGCTGGAACTCCCACCGCCACACCGATGGCCGCGAGATGCTTGAGGAAATCCGTGACCTCGGCTTTGAGTTCGCAGAGCTAAGCCACGGCATCCGCTTGAGCCTCGTCCCCGGGATTATGCAGGCGGTCGAGGCCGGGGTGATCAAGATTTCCACCCTGCACAACTTCTGTCCGCTGCCGATCGGCTGCAACCACGCCAATCCTAACGTCTTCAAGTTCTCCTCCACCAACGCCCGCGAGCGCGACAACGCCTACAAGCACACGATGAAAACCATCGAGATGGCGGACCAGCTCGGTGCCGAGTTGATTGTGTTGCACATGGGCGAGATCGACATGCGCAATTACACCGACAAGTTGGTCGATCTGCTTGAGGCCGGAAAACAGGACAGCCCGAAATACCAAAAGCTTTGCCAGGCTGCCGAAATTAAGCGCGAGAAAAAGAAGACCAAGGCGTGCGACCTTGCCTACGGGATGCTCGAGCGAATCGCCGAACAGTCGAGCCTGAGGGGCATCAAACTGGGCATCGAGATCCGCGAATCCCTCGAGGAAATCCCGATAGACACCGACTGGGACTTTTTCTTTCAGCGGTTTGATGACCCGAATATCTGCTACTGGCACGACATCGGCCACGCGCAAATCAAGGAGAACCTCGGCTTCATTCACCACCGGCTGCACCTCGAGTCGATGGCCGGCCGGCTCGGCGGTTTTCACCTGCACGATGTCGAGTTTCCAACCCGTGACCACCGTCCGCCGGGGCAGGGCATGATCGATTTCGAGGGACTCAAGCACCTGGTGAAGCCGGAACACATCAAGGTCTTCGAGCTGAGCCCGAGCCTCAAGACCGATGCCGCCAAAGAAGGTGTGGCCCACTTGAAAGCCATCTGGGGGGAGGATTGAACTCCACATCCAACACCCTGCGCTTCACGCTGAAACTGGCGGTCAGCCTCGTCCTGGTGGCGTGGATTTTGCACGTCATTTTCTCCAGCGAAGCCGAGGGGCAACTCGGTGAAGACTGGGGGGATCTGTCATTCGCCAAGCAACTTCGTGAAAGCTGGACGATTGGGCCGGCTGGCCTGTGGGAAACAATTTCCGGCGTGAGCCTTGGCTGGCTGCTGGCGTCGTTTGGTTTCATGGGTGCGACGATTTTTATCGGCGTCATTCGTTGGCGGCTGGTGTTGGCGGTGCAGGGGTTGCGGCTGTCGCTTGGCCGCGCTGTCGGCATTTCGCTGGTCGCCCATTTTTTCAACTCATTCCTGCTCGGCTCGACCGGCGGCGACCTGCTCAAGGCGTATTACGCCGCCGCCGAGACGGCGCACAAAAAAGCCGAGGCCGTGACCACCGTGATCGTCGATCGGCTGCTTGGCCTGTTCGCAATGCTGCTGTTTGTTTCGCTGATGGCCTTGACCAACTGGGGCGTGGTGATGAGCCAACAACGCTTCATGGCCGTGATGCTCGTCATCCTCGTCATGCTATTCGTCAGCGGCTTGGTGGTGGTGCTGTCATTCTGGGCCGGGCCGACCGGTGCGCGCCAGAAATTCGAAGCGCTCTTGGCCAAGCTGCCCAAGGGCAGCGTTTTGGTGCGTTGCATCGAGGCGTGCCACGCTTTCGGCGAAAATCCCGGCTTCCTGCCGCGGGTCCTGGGCTGGTCGATGTTGCTGAGCCTGGCCTGCGTGCTGCAGATCGTCGCGCTTGGCCAAGGGCTGGGCCTGTCGATGGGCGAACAGTTCCGCGTGCTGCTGTTAATCGTGCCGGCGATCATCTGCATCAGCGCCCTGCCGGTCACGCCCAACGGCATCGGGGTTCGTGAAAACCTGTACGTGTGGCTGCTGTCCGCCACGGCGATCGGCATCGAGGCCAAGGCAGCGTTGTCGCTCTCGTTGCTGGCCTTCGCCGGCAGCCTGCTTTGGAGTCTCATCGGCGGCGCGGTGTACCTCGCCTTCCGCAGCCGCCACACCCTAGACTGAAAGCCAAGCGCTTGGCCAAGCGGCTATTTCCCGGTTCTTTTTTTGGCCAATTCTTTGCGCAGCTTGGCCAAGGGGAGGGTGTTGATGACGTCGGCGGCGGTGAGCCAGCCCTTTCGGGCGATGCCAGCGCCCAGGCGCAGGTAGCCGGCATCCTCGTTCCGGTGCGTGTCCGGGTTGATGACGCACTTGACGCCCTTGGCCTTGGCCTGCTGCCACAGGCGCCAGTCGAGGTCGAACCGGTACGGGTGGGCGTTTAGTTCCAGCCAGGTGCCGGTCGCGGCGCAGGCATCGATGACAGCGTGCTGGTCGATGGGATACGGCTCGCGTCGAAGCAGCAGTCGCCCGGTGATGTGGGCGAGCATGTGGACGTACGGNTTCTNGGCNGCGGCGATGAGGCGNNNGGTGTTGTCGGCCTCGTTGCTGCCGGCGACGTGCAGGCTGGCCACGACGACATCGAGCTCGGCAAGCACGGCGTCNTCGAAGTCGAGCCGATCCTTGAGGATGTCCACCTCGATGCCGGTGAGCAGGCGGAACGGGTTGCCGTCGGCCTGGAGCTGGCCATTGACGCGGGCGATCTCGGCGATCTGTTTGCGGAGCCTCGCCTCGTCGAGGCCGTTGGCCTGAAACGACGAGCGCGAATGATCGGTGATGGCCCAATAGTCGCAGCCGAGTTCGCTCATGTAGGCGGCAATCTCCTCGAGCGAGCCGGTGCCGTCGCTCCAGTTCGAGTGATTGTGCAGCGAGCCCCTGAGATTGGTCCACTCGATGAGGCGCGGGATTTTGCCCGCCTCTGCGGCGTCGAACTCGCCCTTGTCCTCGCGCAACTCGGGCGGGATGTAGGCGAGGTCAAGCGCGGCGAAGATCTCCTCCTCGGTTTTGCAGTCGAGCCGCAGCTTGGGGTCGCGGGTTTCCTCGGCGCTCCTGAACAGGCCGTACTCATTGAGGCGCAGACCCCGGGCGATGGCGCGCTGCCTCATGGCGATGTTGTGCTCCTTGCTGCCGGTGAANTAGGCCTGCGCGAACGGGTNCTCGGCATCGCTGACGACTCGCAGGTCGGCCTGGACACCGCCCTCGAGGATCACGCTGGCCTTGGTGTCGCCCTTGGCCGATACGGAGAGGACACCGGCTTGGCCGGTGAAAAAGTCGATGACTGGCTCCGGTTTTTTCGACGAAACGAGAAAGTCGATGTCGCGGACGATCTCCTTGTGCCGGCGGAGGCTGCCGGCGGTGCTGCAGTGGATGACGTCGGGGTGGGCGCGGAGCTGCTCGAGGATCGGCTCGGCGAGATTGAGCGCGGTGCTGATGTGGTGGTGCGAGGCGTAGTTGCGGCGGAACTCGATGCCCTCGAGGATTTTCACCTCGGTCTTTTTGCCGAAGCCGGGCAGCGCGGCAAGTTGGCTCTCCTTGCAGGCCTGCTCGAGCGCCTCGACCGTCTCGATNCCCAGCTTGCTNTNAACCGCCTTGACCTTTTTCGGCCCCANNCCGGGNATNTNNAGCATGGCNATGAGNCCGTCGGGGATGGAGGCCTTGAGNTCNTCGTAGTAGGCCAAGCGGCCGGTGNTGGCCAGCTCGGTGATCTTCTCGGCCAACGCCTTGCCGATGCCCTTGATGCTGCCCAAGCGCTCCTCCGCGATCAGCGTGTCGAGCGGCTCGGCGAGACTCTCGAGCGTGCGTGCGCCGTTCTGGTAAGCGCGCGTCTTGAACGGGTTCTCCCCCTTCAACTCGAGGAACACCCCGATCTCCTTCAGGATGTCCGCGATCTCGTCCTTCTGCATCCGGCGAGTAAATCACCCCGGACCGCGCTTGGCCAAGCGGAACCGGGCTTGGGTTACAACTTGGCCTCGTGGCAGTCGAGGCCAAGCGCTTGGCCAACGGCGGGGCAGGTNAGCTGGCCGTTGTGAGCATTGATGCCGCCGACCAGTTCNGGTGCCTTNNCGCACGCCTCGGCGAGGCCGTGGTTGGCGAGCAACTCGACGTAGCGGTGGGTGACGTTGGTCAACGCCTGGGTGGCGGTACGGGCGTAGGCGGCCGGCATGTTTGCCACGCAGTAGTGAGTCACGCCCTCCTCGACAAACACCGGGTCGTGGTGCGTGGTCGGNCGNGAGGTCTCGGCGCAGCCGCCCTGGTCGATGGCGATGTCCACCAGCACGCTGCCGGGGCGCATGCNGCGCAGCATCTCCCGGTGNATCANCTTGGGCGCCTTGGCCCCGGGCACGAGCACGGCGCCGATCAACAGATCCACGCGCGGCAACTGCTCGAGGATATGCGCCTCGTTGGAGTACAGCGTGTTAGCGGTGTGCAGCGTGATGTCGAGGAAACGCATCCGCTCGACGTCGACCTCGAGAATGGTCACGTCGGCATCCAAGCCTGTGGCCATGCGAGCGGCGTTGACGCCGGCCACGCCGCCGCCGAGCACTATCACGCGACCCGGCAACACGCCCGGCACGCCGCCGAGCAGGATACCAGCCCCTCCGTAGTGGCGGGCCAGGAAGTAGCCGCCGACCAATACCGACATCCGCCCGGCGATCTCGCTCATCGGCTCAAGCAGCGGCAGGCGGCCGTTG
>NYYJ01000128.1 GCA_002686755.1 Verrucomicrobiales bacterium | reverse complement strand
AGAATCGCTGCCAAAAAGCATGCAACTGACACGTCATACGGGCAAGAGGTTTCAGGAGTTAGCAGAGAAACGTTGACCGTTACAGGATGGGATGCGAACTTTTCGCAAATGAAGACCAATTCACCTCTTGACTTGATTTATCGCCGCGAATTTCTCAAGCGCTCCATTCTTGGGGGTGCTTCATTTGCCACCGCTTGGCCGGTGTTGGGCGATGAAGGCGGCAGCAAAACCGGTTCATCGCAGCCGCTGCGGTTTGGGATCATTACGGATGTTCACAAGGATGTAATGCACGATGCCGACGATCGTCTGCGAGTGTTCATTGAACGGATGGAACGCGAGAAGGTGGATTTCATCGTTCAACTCGGGGACTTTTGTGTGCCGAAGGAGGGCAATCTTGGCTTCATGAAGATCTGGAACGCCTTCAGCGGGCCGCGGTATCACGTCCTGGGGAACCATGACACTGATGACAACGGGCAGGGCCCCACCACCCGGGAACGGACGATGGCATACTGGAATATGCCGGCCCGGTTTTATTCCTTTGACCGGGGCGGGGTGCATTTCGTTGTGCTCGATGGAAACGACCGGCCGGCGGACCATCGATCCGGCTATCCCCGGTTTATTGCCGATGACCAGTTGCAATGGCTTCAAAAGGACTTGGCAGCGACCAAAAAGAGTACGGTGATCTTCGTCCATCAAAGTCCTGAGCGTCCCGAAGATGGCGGGCTGCAGAACGGCGCGGCGGTTCGGGGCGTCCTGGAACAGGCCAACCGGGATGCCGGGTTCCGCAAGGTGGTCGCCTGTTTTACCGGACATCACCATCGGGACTATGTTCGACAGATTAACAACATCGTTTATCCACAGATCAACAGCGCATCGTATCACTGGGTGGGCGGCAATTTTCTGCGTGTTCGGTATTCCGAGGAGATTGACGCAAAGTTTCCGTACATCAAGTACACCGTGCCGTACCGCGACTCGATCTTTGCGCTGGCCACCATCGACCCGGGGCGTGGTTTCCTGAAAATCGAGGGGAAACGAAGCCAGTTTGTCGGCCCGGCCCCGTGGGATCTGGGCAAAAGCAAGGNGGAATGGGATGCCAACACCCTGACCGCCGGCGTGGCCGACTGGAAGATGCCGCTCTGAAGCACCCGCCCCCGCTTGGCCAAGCGCGGATGTTCAGGCGAGAATTCGGGTGGCCGGGTTGCCGTAGACGTCGGTCAGGCGGTAGTCCCGGCCGGCGTGCTCGAAGGTCAACCGGGTGTGGTCCAGCCCGAGGAGGTGCAGCAGGGTGGCGTGCAGGTCGTGGACGGTCATCCGGTCCTCGATGGCGTGGTATCCGTATTCGTCGGTGGCACCGTACCGGAACCCGCCCTTGACGCCGCCGCCTGCCATCCAGACGGTGAAGCCGTCGGGATGATGGTCGCGCCCCCGCTCGCCGCCGCCTGCCTGGGCGGTAGGCGTCCGGCCAAATTCTCCACCCCACAGAACGAGCGTGTCCTCCAGCAGGCCAAGCCGCTTCAGGTCGCGGATCAACCCGGTGATTGGCTTGTCGATTTGGCGGACGTTGATCGAGTGNCCTTTCTCAAGGTGGGAATGCTGGTCCCATTGCTCGTTGTTGAACGGGAGACTGTGGGCGTGGCTGACCTGGATGAAGCGCACGCCCCGCTCGGCGAACCGGCGCGCGAGCAGGCACATTTGCCCGAAGTTTTCGGTTTTCGGGTNATCCATGCCGTACAGTTTCCGGGTGAGTTCGGTTTCGCCGGAAAGGTCGGTTACCTCNGGCGCNTCGGTCTGCATGCGGAAAGCCAGCTCGAACGACTGGATGCGAGCCTCCAGCGCCTCGTTGATGGCCGGGTTGGCCGGGTTCCGCTCGTGCAGTTTGCGCAACAGTTCGAGCTGGAGTTTCTGCTGGCGCGGGCTCAGCGACTCGTTGGTCATGTAGTTGAACCGGGCGTCCTTGGCGAGGGTGTTTGGATAGCCGGGGGCGCCCAGCGGGACGCCCTGGTGGATGGACGGGAGGAACGCCGCCCCGAAATTGTTCACGCCGCCGTGGAGGGTGGTGGGGCAGATGGTGATGAAGCCGGGGAGGTTGTTGTTTTCCGTCCCCAGGCCGTAACTGACCCACGCGCCCATGCTGGGCCGCAGGAACGCCTCGTCCCCGCAATGCATCTTCATGCAGGCTCCGCCGTGGGCGACATTGGTTTCGCAGACGGATTGGATCACGCACAGGTCGTCCGCCACCCCCGGGAGATGCTCCCACAACTCGGACATCCAATGGCCGGAGGCGCCCACGCGCCGGAAGCCCCACGGCGGTTTCATGATGTTGGCCCGGTTGGCAAACTGCACCTCGCGCTCCTTGAACGGCAGCGGCTTGTCGTGTTCCTTGTACAGCCGGGGCTTGTAGTCGAANAGGTCGACGTGGGATGGGCCGCCGTGCATGAACAGGAAAATCACCCTCTTTGCCCGCGGCCGAATCTGGGCCGNNCTTGGGGCCAGCGGGGAGTCCGCGGCATTTGCGCTGCGCGGCAGCAACCCGTGCAGCGCCACCCCGCCGAAGCCAAGGCAAATCCGCTCAAGCATCGCCCGCCGGGAACAGGAGGGGAAGGTCGCTGCGATGTTTTCGGCCTGGTTCATTTCGCGATCACTGGTTGGTTACCAAACATGGATAAAATCGTTGGACATGACCAGCGTGTGGCANAGNGCGCNCCACGACTCGGCCCGGTCCGGGGCGGTGTCCCCGGCGGAATACGCCTTCAGGAAACGGGCGGCCCACTGCAGTTCATCCGGGGNGGGGGAACGGGTCAGCACGGCCTGNTAAAGCCGGTTNAGNGACAGGGCCAATGTCTCCCCGGGGACGGCGGGCCAGTTTTTCGCGATCCGCCGGGATTCGCCCATGAGAAACTGGCCGTTCATCATCATCAACGCCTGCGTCGGCACGGTGGTGGTGACCCGGTTGCCGACCGACTCAGCGGCATTCGGGAAATCGAGCAGCGTGAACAGGTCGTAGACGTTCGACCGGACCACCGGCAGATAGACGCTGCGCCGGTCGCTTTGCTCGTAGAATTTTTGATTCTTGGCCAGGTCGGTCGGGGAGGGGTCCTGTGACTTGACCTCCATCGGCCCGCCTCCCGTGGCCCAGCGCAGCCGGCCCGAGAGCTGAAGCAAACTGTCCCGGAACACCTCCGCCTCCATCCGGCGCATCTCCCGCTTCCACAGCAGCCGGTTNCCNGGATCCCNTTCCGTCGCGGCGGTGTTCTCCACGTTCGACGCCATTCGGTAGGTGCTGGAGTGGAGGATNTCCCGGTGGAGCGACTTGAGCGACCAGCCGGAGCGCATGAGGTGGCGGGAGAGGTGATCCAGCAGNNCNGGATGTGAGGGGCGTTGCCCCTTGGTTCCGAAATTGTTCGGCGAGGCGACGATNCCGCGCCCGAAATGCCACCGCCAAACCCGGTTCACGATCACCCGCGCCGTGAGGGGATGCTCGGGGTGGGTCAGCCAGTCGGCCAACTGCAGACGGCCGCTTTGCCCCGGCGGCACCTCGGGGATGCTCCGGAAGCCAAACCCGACGGGCGCACCCCTCGGAACCGTGTCCCCCAGTTCACGATGACTGCCTCGCACGTGCAGTCGAATATCCTTCACCTTGCCCTCCTTTACCGCCATAACCATACGGGGCTTTGGTGCTGTCTTTTGTTTCTCGGCGAGTTGGCGGTTTAAGCTGTCAATCTCAGCGTTGATCGAGTCCAGCCTGCCGGACTCCCCCTTGAGCGGGGTGAGGCGAAGCTGGTCGATGTGGGACATCATCGGCTCGGACTCGACCCGCAGCGTGAACGACCCGGCGGCGACGCGAAACAGTCCCTCCGCGTGCCACTGCTGGTGCTCGGGAAGCCAGCCGCCGGTGGTCTTCGCGATGGCATTGTCGATGACCGGCTCGCCGTTCATGAGGATGCGCCCCGGGCGCGATTGCCGCGCGGCGTAACGCAGTTCCAGTTGAAACAGCCCCGCTGTTTTCACGGCGAGGTCGTACTCGGCGAAGTTCTTTTGTCCGCCGGGGTCGGAGATGATCCCGATGTTCTTGCCGTAGTTTTCATGGTCCACGATCACGTTGCCGCGATCGAATTTTTCCGCCTGCCACTGGATACGGTTTTCGATGTCGAGCGTTCCGGCCAGTTTGTTTTCCGCTGCCTTGAGCCGAGCCTTCAGCCGNCCGGTCTCCTGTTCGAACATTTTCTTTCTGGCCAGATACGTGGAGGTCTCCAGCGGTCGATCGTTCAGGTCGGTGCTGTGAAGGATGCCAGCCAGCGAGTAGTAGTCCCGGCTGGGGATGGGGTCGAATTTNTGGTCGTGACACCGGGCGCAGGCCAGTGTCAGGCCAAGGATCGCGCGGCCGAACGTGTCGATCTGCTCGTCGATGATGTCGGCTCGTTTCTTTACCGGATCCTGCTCGGCAAGAATCTTTGTCCCGATGGAGAGGAAGCCGGTTGCGGTCATCGCCGTCGCGGCCGGCTGCCGTTTTTCATTGGCGTCGTGCAGGTCGCCCGCGAGTTGTTCGTGGAGGAAAGCATCGTACGGCAGATCCCGGTTGAGCGCGTCGATCACGTAGTTGCGGTAATGGTGCGCGTGGGGATAGGCATGGTTTTCATCGCTGCCATTCGAGTCGGCGTAGCGCACGACATCGAGCCAATGCCGTCCCCACCGCTCGCCGTAGGCCGGGAGGGCGAGCAGCCGTTCCACCACCCTTGGCCAAGCGTGCGGCGAGGCGTCCCGAACGAACGCCGTGACCTCCTCCGGGGTGGGTGGCAGGCCGATGAGGTCGAGGTACGCCCGCCGGATCAGGGTGTGGCGGTCCGCTCGCTTGGCCGGTTCCAGNCCGACTGCCTCCAGCTTGGCCAGGATGAACCGGTCCATCGGGCGGCTTGGCCAAGCTCGATCCCGGACCTCGGGCGGTTGCGGGCTGGCTACCGGCTGAAACGCCCAGTGCCGCTCGTAGGAAGCGCCCTGGGCGATCCAAGCCTTGAGCGTGGCGGTGTCGGCCTCGCTTAACGGGGCGCTATTCTCGGCGGGAGGCATGCGCTTATCCGGGTCGTCGGAGGTGATGCGTTGGATCAGCAGACTGGCCGCCGGGTCGCCGGGGAGAATGGCCGCCGGCTTGGCCAAGCGCGGCGAGGTCGCGGCCTCAAACCGATCGAGCCGCAGTCCCGACTTACGCTGGTTGGCATCCGGCCCGTGGCATTCGAGGCAATGTTTGGAGAGGATGGGGCTGACGTCCTGGTTGAATGTGACCGGGCGCTCCGCGGTCGCGCGGGATGGGATGAATGGGAGCATCGCGCACAGATACAGCCAAAGCCATGCCGGGAGATCCCGGTTGAATGGCCCATCCGGTTTCGTCCCAATCTGGGCGGCGCGCATCATGTTTGAACGCGGCAAATTTAATTCCGGTGGCGTGGATTACAATTGAAAAGATGAGGCCGTCTGGCTCGCGGCTTGCGTTTGGCCAAGCGGGCCAATAGCGTCCCGCCTTCGCATGACACTGCGGTTGATCAGCTTGCTGGGGGTGGTCTCGTTTTTGGGCCTGGCTTGGGCGATGTCGTCGAACCGCCGGCAGGTGCCGTGGCGCGTGGTGGCGTGGGGGATGGGGCTGCAGTTTCTCATCGGCCTGGCCGTGTTCCAGACGCCGCTTGGCCAAGGGATCTTCGATGCAGCCAACGTGGCGATCACCAAGCTGAACGCGTTTGCCAACGAGGGGGCCAAGCTGGTCTTTGGCGCGCTGGCCGACAAGGAGGGCATGGAGGGCGTGTTCGGTGCGGGCAAGGGTGTCATCTTTGTCATCTCGATCCCGGCGACAATCATTTTCGTCTCGGCCCTGTCGTCGCTGCTGTACCATTGGCGGGTGCTGCAGTGGGTGGTGGCCGGCATCGCCTGGGTGATGCGCCGGACGATGCGCACCAGCGGCAGCGAGACTCTCGCCACGGCGGCCAACGTGTTCATGGGCCAGACCGAGGCGCCGCTGGTGGTGAAGCCGTACCTCGGCGGGATGACGCGCAGTGAGTTGATGGCGCTGATGACCAGTGGCATGGCGACGATCGCCGGCGGCGTGGCGGCGGCCTATGCGTTGATGGGAATCAACGCCGGCCACCTGATGACCGCCTCGATCCTCAGCGCGCCCGGCACGCTGGTGATCGCCAAGCTGATGTTTCCCGAGACCGCCCGCAGCGAGACGGCCGATGAACGGTGCGCCCTCCCCAAGAGTTCCTCGGCCAACAGCCTGGATGCGCTGTGCCAGGGGGCGGCAGACGGGATGCGCCTCTCGATCAATGTCATCGCGATGCTGATCGCGTTCATTGCCGTGGTGCATTTGGCCAACGCCATCCTCGCTTGGGTAATTTCTCCAATGGGCTGGAGCGTCACGATTCAGGAGGTGATCGGCTGGCTGAACGTGCCGTTTGCCTGGCTGATGAGTGTGCCTCCGGAGGAATGTGTGCGGGTGGGGACGGTGCTAGGTGAGCGGGTGGTGTTCAACGAGTTCGTCGGCTACCTGAGCCTTTCCAACTTGATGGAAGGGGAGGGGGCGCTCAGCAAGCGGACGATCGCAATTGTGACCTACGCGCTGTGTGGTTTCGCGAATTTCGCCAGCGTCGCAATCCAGATTGGCGGCATCAGTACGCTGGCACCGGAGCGGCGGGTGGACTTGGCCAAGCTGGGTCTGCGGGCGATGGTCGGCGGCCTGCTCGCCTGCTACCTGACCGCCACCGTCGCCGGCCTTTTGATGCCAGCCTAGGCGGCTTCGACTTCCGCCGTGGGGAAGGTGAGGTGGAAGGTTGCGCCTTGGCCAAGCGTGCTCTCGACCCGGGCGGTGCCGCCGTGGAGTTGGGTGATGTGCTTGACGATGGAGAGGCCAAGCCCGGTGCCGCCCATCTCGCGGGAGCGCGCCTTGTCGACCCGGAAAAATCGCTCGAAGATCCGGTCGCACGCCTCGGCCGGAATGCCGGGGCCGTCGTCGGCCACGCACAGGTCGAGTTCGCCGTCTGCTTGGCTGGCCGAGATCCGGACGCACTCGCCGCCGTACTTGATACCGTTCTCGACAAGGTTGTTGAGTGCCTGAAACAACCGCTGGCTGTCGGCCCGCAGGGTGAGGGCTTCCGGGATGTTGTTTTCCAGTTGCACCTTTTTTTTGTCGGCCATCTCCCGGAGACCGTCCAGCACTCCGTCGGCGAGCTGGCGGAGATTCACCTCGCGCAGGTCGAGTCCGGTGCCGCCGGACTCGAGGGTGGACAGCGTGAGGATGTCCTCGATCAGGTAGGCCAGCCTGTCGGAGTGGTTCTCGATTTTCTTGAGGAACCGGTGGGCGGTTGTCGCGGCGTCCGGCTCGGCGTCGAGCAGCGTCTCGACGTAGCCCTTGATGATGGAGAGTGGCGTGCGCAGCTCGTGGCTGACGTTGGCGACGAACTCCTGCCGCATATTCTCAAGGCGCTTGAGCCGGGTGAGGTCGTGAAACACAAGGATGGCGCCCCGGTGGCGGCCCTGTTTTTCGCGGAGCGCCACGCCGTTAACCTGCAGGAAGCGTTGGTCGAGGCCGGGCAGCGTGAACTCCTCCTGCACGACACTGGATTCCCCCCTCAAGCGCCCGACCAACTCGTTGGCCTGATGGATGCGAATGGCCTCCATGACGGTTCGGCCGGTTGGATCGTCGGCCAGCCCGAACAGCCTGCAGAAGGCCGGGTTGGCAAACTCGATGAGCCCATCCGGGCTGGTGAGCAGCACGCCCTCCGGCATGTTGGCGAACACGTCGGTCATCCCGGGCGCCTTGGTCGCGACGGCCGCTTGGCCAAGCGCAAGCGCTCGATACCGGAGAAGCCACCACAGGTGCAGGCCAACGAGCCCAACCAGCAGCAGGATGGCAACGTACCAGCCGGTCATTCGTTTGAGTTGGCCAAGCGGTAGCCGACGCCGCGCACGGTCTGCACGCAGTCGGCCGCTTGGCCCAGCTTGGCGCGGAGGCGCTGCATCGTGGTGTCCACCGTGCGGGTGTCGAGCGTCGGCTCGTAGCCCCAGACATCGCGCAGTAGAGTCTCGCGAGGCTGCACCTCGCCGGGGCGGCTGGCCAACAGGGCGAGCAGCTTGAACTCAGTGGCGGTGATGTTCACCCCCTGACCATCGACCGTGGCCTGGTGGCGGACGGTGTCCAGCCGGAACGACCCGGTCTCGATGATCTCGACACCATGTTTGTTGTCGCCGGTGAGCCGCAGCAAATTCCTGACCCGCAGCACCAATTCGCGAGGGCTAAACGGCTTGGTCACGTAGTCATGTGCGCCCAACTCGAGGCCCTTGATGCGATCCTCCTCGGCGGCGCGGGCGGTGAGCATGAGGATGGGGATGTCGCGCGTCTTTGGGTCGGTCCGGAGCAGTCGGCAAATCTCGAGGCCATTGATGCCGGGCAGCATCAGGTCGAGAATCAGCAGACTGGGCAAAAGCTCGCGGGCCATCTTGAGCGCCTGATCGCCGTTGTCCGCCACGGTTACCTTGAACTGCTCCTTCTCGAGGTGAAACTCGACCAGCTCGAGGACGTCCGGCTCGTCGTCCACCACCAGGATGCGGATATCTTTCGTGCGCGGCATGGCAAATCACCCGCCACCTGCGTGGCGGATATCCTTGGCCTCGTGCAACAGGACGGCGTCCTCGGCGACGTTTTTTGCGTGGTCGGCGATCCGCTCGAGGCATTTGCTGATTACTGCCAGATGGCAGCAACGCCGGATATTTTCCGGCTCGGCCTCCATCAGATCGGTCAAGGCCTCCTGGTGCGCCTGGTTCATGGCGTCGACCTGCGCGTCCCGGGGGATCACGCCGCGGGCGAGCACCGTGTTGCCGGTGACATAGGCGTCGAGCGCGTCCTTCAGCATGGCGTTGGCGAGGGAGGTCATCCCGGCGATGTCGGGCGGCGTGGCAAGGGCGGGGAGGGCCATGAGGTTGACGGCCCGGTTGGCGATGGTGGTCGCCTCGTCGCCGACGCGCTCGAGTTCGCGGGCAATCTTCATGCCGCAGGTCACCTGNCGCAGNTCNAACTCGCCCGGGGCCTGNGCCAGCAGNCCAAGCGCAATGCGGTCGATCTNGATTTCAAACTGGTCGATGGCCGAGTCGGTCTCGATCGCCTGTCGGGCCAGTGGCTCGTCGCGGTCGAGATGGGCACGCACCGCGNGGGTGACTGCNCCCTCGGCATGGCTGGCCATGATCAGGAGCGTTTCCTTGAATTGAGCGAGCGTCTGTTGATCAAATNCCATGCTTGGCCAAGCGGAGTGTTGGGGTTCGTGCCTTAAGATTCAAGGAATCAAACAGGACGCGTTTGGCCAAGCGCACAGTTGCCNCCTAACCCTGACCCTCTCCCCCACGGGGGAGAGGGAGAATCTCAAGCGACGGCTTCGAATAGCCAAGCGTAAAACCAAAAGAGGCCCGGCTGGTGCCGAGCCCTTGGGGGTTGGTTTGGTTGGTGGGATGATTTTATCGTACTGCGCGGCCGAACCGCTTGGCCTGATCCGCCGGGAGCACCAGCGGGCTGACGCCGCTCACGTCCTGCCACGGGCCGTTGACGGTGGGCGCGGTCTGCAGTTTGCCGTCGAAGGTGACGGTGACGGTGCGGTTGTCGTTGAGCCGGGCGCTGATGGAAGGCGGCGGGCCACCGCCTTCGCCCTCCTCCAGGATCAATCGGCCGTAGGTGAATTCGGAATGGGCTCGGCCGCTCCAGTTGAGTTGTGATTTGCGCGAGCCGTTCTTGCCGTCGTCGTCGTTGACGGCGATGTTGAAGCCGAGGCCGGCGCCGTCCGCGGGGTTCGACAGGGCGGACTTTTTGATCTTGAACTCGACCTGGTAGCCCTTGCCGGTGCGGGTGGTTGCGGCAAACCAGTCTCCCGACTTGCCGAAGGCGGGATTGTTGGCCTCGTTGTCGCGCCGGGCGCCGTTGGCGCTGAACACATATTGGCCCTCGAACCCGGCTGTTCCTCGCTCGGCGTCGTTGCTGTCGTCGGCATCGAAGAAAATTTCCACGCTGTCATCCTGCCAGGTCGGGCCGTCTTCGGTGCCGGCCCCGGCGGAGTCGTTGACGACGTTGGGGTCGGTGACGTCGACCGCGACGTAGACGGCCTCGTANTCGTGGGTNACCCAGGCGAAGAANNTNTGGTCGCTNGAGTCCCANGAGTCGTCCCCCGCNGTGATGTCGTAGATNCCGTTTTGCGGNGTGACATAGNNGCGNNCGGCTTCCGCNTACTCGGCGGCATTAATGATTCCATCGACCTTGGGGGCCGCCTTTTTGGGCGCGGTATAGGTCTTGCCGCCAAGAAGCAGGTTGCCGTAGGTGGCCTCCGTGTGGGGGATGCCGACCCAGAGGATTTGCCGTTCCCGGGGGCCGCCGTCGTTGTCGTCATTGACGCCGACGGTGAAGCCGATGACCTGTCCCGGCTCGGGATCGCCGATGGTTTCCATGGAGACGCGGAACTCCGCATCGTACCCGCCGTCGTAAGTGGCCACCCGCGCGTACCACGCCTCCTCCTCGCCGTAACCCGGATCGCCGGCCTCCTTTTCGCGGTAGGCGTTGTTCACCGAGATGACGTATTGGCCGCCGGTGCCGACGACTTCGGGGTTGGTGCCGCTGGTGTCGCGAGTGTCGAGGTTGCTGTTGTCCCCGTCGATGAAGATTTCCACGGCGTCATCGTGCCAAGTGCTTCCGTTCCGGGATTCCTCCTCGGCGCTGTCGCCGAAGAAGTTGTCATCCTGCACCCGGACACCAATGTAAAAGTTGTCCGTGTCGTAGCCCGCGAACACCCGGATGCCGAGATCCTGCCTGTCCCGGGGCGGCGCGCCCTTGTCCCCGATGGCGCCTCCTCGGATGCCGTCGGTCATCGTCTCGTCGAATTCCGCGCGCCACCATTCCCCGGGCCCGCCACCGGCCCAGACCCACGACTCGCCGCCATCCAGGTCGATGAGCCCGTCGATCACCGGGGGCTCGGGCAGGGGCAGGGCGAGTTGTGTCTTGGTCTCGTCAAACGGGGGAGGGGGGGGCGGTGCCTTGCCGAAGAACATCCGCTCGTGGCTGTTGCCGCCCGTGTCGGAAAAGGAGATGTCCGCCTGGGACCAGATGCGGCCGGTCTTCGTGTTTCGGTTCTCCAAGTAGGAGACGATGTGCCTGTCGCCGGCCTGGGCTACTTTCAGTTTCACCGGCTTGCCGTCGAGGGAGGCTTTCAGGGTGGCGGCGTCGAGTTTCAGGCCCAGTTCCTGAATCACGAGGGAGAAGCCGTTCACCGGCCGGCCCCGGGGAGAGTTGAGGATTTGTTCGAAGGCGATGATGCGCGGGGGCGACGTGTCCCCGTCCGGCAGGGTAGCGGTCTCCTTGTGAATCAGGGTCAACAGGGCGTCCTCCTGCGCGTACACCTCTCCGCCGCCGGCTTCTTTCTCGGTGTTCACGGTCACCACGTCGTCGGTTTTCAGGTTTTCCAGCAGGAACACCAGTGAGCCGGAACTGGCATGATGGCCGCCGCTGTTGCGGATGTAATGGGCCTTGGACTCCGCGCCCGGCACCTTGTTCCCATTGACCTCCACCGTGATCCGCGGGTTGGCGCGGGCGGAGCCGCCCTCCAGGACGTCGTTGTAGACGAGCAGATAGCTGCCGTCCCTGCGGATCACGATCTCCGGGCCACCCTCCTCGCTGTGGCCGTATCTGGCCTCGTCGATGATGCGATTATCATCCGCCTCCCATACAACAGTGCCCTTTTCGTTCGTGTTCCAGTCGTCGGTGTCGGCCAGGCTGAAGGCGGTGCTGAAAAACAGGCTGGAGGTGGCGTCCACCTTTTCAATGAAGAGGGAGGCCTGCTTGTTCCCCATGGTGATGTCGCCGAAGTTGGCGAGTTGCAGCGTCTCCACGACGAGTTCCTGATTGGCCTCGGTGGTGGTGATCAACCCGGAGAAATGGAGGGATGATTTGTCGTGGTTGCTGACGTTGCGGATGTAGCCCTGCTGGGCCCGGCCGCCAAGCGCAAGATCCCCCTCGTCATATCCGCCCAGCCACAATTGCAGTCCCACGCTGCCGTTGGTCACGTGGCCCTGCAGGGGCACGTTCACCATCACCATGTAGCTGCCTTTGTCCTTGAGCGTGAGGGTGG
>NYYJ01000127.1 GCA_002686755.1 Verrucomicrobiales bacterium | reverse complement strand
GGAATCGCCCGCCGTTGTCGCCGCTGTACATGATTTGCGACAGGTGCTGCTGCTTGATGTTGTTGATGCAGACCGCTCGTTTGCCGGTGTATTGCGCCTTTGCCAGAGCCGGTAGCAGCAACGCCGCCAGGATGGCGATGATGGCAATCACCACCAACAGTTCGATCAGCGTAAATCCCGCGTTTGGCCTTTGTTTCATTTTTTCCCTTCAGTATTCAATTCCGCGCGCGTCTTGCCGCCGTGTTGTCGAAGGAGGTCGGCGGTTTCCTTGTGCCCAGCCCTTGAGGCGTAGTCGAGGGCCGTTTTTCCACTGAGCGCCGGGAGGTTTGCGTCCGCGCCGCTGGTAAGGAGCAGTTTCACAAACTCCTTATGGCCAGAGCCGGATGCGCCGTGCAACGGCACCCATCCGCCTTCATCTTTCGTGTTGATATCCGTGCCGCTGGCCAAGTGCTGTCGAAGGGACTCTGCGTCACCTGTTCTGGCGGCGTCCCAGATCGAAATCTTAGGCGGTTTCGGTTTGGACCCCCGGTTTTTCAGTGGCTGATCGGGCGGTGTCGCTTCGGCGGTAGAGTCAACGGATTTCGGCTTGGGTTCGGGGTGGTTATTGTTTACAGGAGCAGGCTTGGCCGCGTTCTCCTCGGGGGCGGGTTGCGGGTTGCCGCAGCCCACCATCAAAAGGGCGACTAGGGGGGCTGTCTGTTGGATTGTCATCTCTGGATGGATGGTGATCTTGGCCTTTCGGCTTTGTCAATGGCAATCACAGCCCCGGTTTGCGTCTTCACCTTAGTGCACGCGGTTTAGCTGGCTTTCCGTTTTGCGACGACAAAGGCATTGAACATGAAGTGTCGCCATGGGCCAAGGTTGAGCGCGAAATCGACCAGCTTGGGCACGTAGCGATCTGTGCAGTCGACGCGCAGCACGTCGCAGCTTTCTTGCTCTAGGAAGAATTGGATCTCGACGCCGTTGGTGGCGACGATCGCGTCGTCGTCCGGCTGGAACGGCTCGCGGACGATCGGCTCCATCCGGTCGAACCGCACCGAGCCGGGGTCGTTGGCCATCTGCCGGCGCTTGGCCCGGAGTCGCCGCCAGTTTCGCCACTTGTTGCCAAGGCCGCGCATGCGGGGATGGTAGTCGCGCAGACCAAGCGCGCGGAAAAAATTCGGACTCGAGACGACGATTTTGCCACCCGGCTTTACGACGCGCACCAGTTCCGCAAGGAACGCCTCCGGTTCCTCGACATGCTCGAGCACGTTCAGCGCGCCGACGCTGTCGAAGGTGGCGTTGCCATAGGGCAGCGTGCGCCCGTCGTAGAGTTGGCAGCGATCGGTGACGCGGCTGGCTTTTTCGATGTTCGGCCCGGACACCTCGACGCCGTGCGCCTCGTGCCCGGCGTCGATCAATCGCTGCACGACCTGGCCCACGCCGCAGCCGACGTCGANCACCTTNCCGTCCGGTTCAGCCGGACAGAGCGTGTCGGCGTACTTGGCGTAAAACCCGGCCTCCCACCCGTCGAGGAACTCAGCATACGCCTCATTTTCGCGGTAGTAATCTTGCTGATTAGCCATTATGCCGAGGTTTTTTTCGGTCGTCCACAATGACGAAACCGAGCAGCCCGAAGCCGCCAAGCAGCGAGGCCAAGCTGACGTACAGCCAGGTGAGCGGTGGCTGGAATCGGAATACCACNTCATGATCACCGGGCGAGAGCCGTACGCCGCGCATCACGGAATTGCAGCGCAAAAGCTCCGCCGGTTGGCCATCGACCGTGACCCGCCAGTGCGGTGACCAATGGTCATTGAGGAGCAGCACCGACTCGGCGGTGGCCTGGGCAGCGAGTCGAATTTCCTTTGGCGAATAGTCAGTGATACTCACGTTGCCCGCCGCTTGGCCAAGCGCGGCGGTTGCCGGGGTGATCGGCGAGTTGACGATGATCGAGGCGTGCGGGTCGAACTCCCGCTTGGCCAAGGTCTCTAGCGCCGCTGCATCATTCGTTTGCACCTGCCAATGGCTAAATAGCTTGGCTCGGGGCAGTGCACCGTCAAACCGGATCAGGCTGCAAGGTTCGAGGACGCTGCGAATTATGCCGTCGGATAATTCGAGGTCGAATCGTTGGGTCAATTGGTTGAATGTTTGTTGGTCTATCTGGGCACTTGGAGTGAAGCAGGTGGTAAATCCTGTTTTATTTTTACGGGTGCCAATGAAGAAATTCGTCTCCATCGAGAAGCCGTTTTTGTCCGGGTCGAAATAATGATTCAACAGTTGGACATCGTTGGTGTTCCCCAAAATACGGCGCGTGTTGGTGAGTTCCCAGTGTCGCCTGCGCAGGTAGTACGTGTTCGTGTCGCTGGGGGTGAATGTGAAGCGCCGCTCAAACGCTTCATGGTCGGCGGCCATACGCGACATCTGCACGATGTCGAGCGATTGGATGTTGTTGTACAGGAACTGATGTTGCAGCCACTCGAAGCGGTAAAGTTGGTTGAGCAGTCCGGAGGGCAGGGGAGAGATTGTGACGCGCCCCTCATGCGGCGCTTTGGCCAAGGCGGTGATGAGCGGGTTGGGAGCCTCGTACTTGTGCCGGTAATTGTCGTACTGCACCCACGGCGAGTTGGCNCGNGTNAGGTCGAGCACGANNAACAGGCCAAGCGCNACNGCCCACTTGGNCGCNGCGTTNCCGCGCATCACTTTCGCGACGAAAAATACGCCGGCACCCAGCAGCAGCGCGGANANNATNACCTCCATCGCGCTGAATCCGGCCATCGCCTGCGCGGTGGCCGGATCGAATCCGAGTGACTTTATGTGCTGTCCNAGCGAATTTCTGGACGCCCCAAAAATCAGCGAACCAAGCAGCATCAAGCCGGCGGCGATGCCCGAGCAACGAANCCAGAGGATAACCGGGCGATCCGGCTCCCTCGCCTCGCGCTTGGCCAACCGCAGCAGCCCCTCGACGCCGTAGCCGCACAGTACGATTAGCCCGAAGTGCATGGGGTGCAGGAACTTAATCGGGTTGCGCATCGTGTTGAAAAACGGCAGTTGGTGGATGAGTTGATAGAANAACGCATGCCGGCCATAGGCCAAAAGCAGCGACACCAACGCCAGCGTGGCCCAAAACAGAATCATCCGCCGCTCCGTCGGCGAGTAAATCGTTGCCCGTTTTTGCAGCGCAAAAAACAGCGCCCAAGCGGCGAGCAACACGACGATGATGCCGGCGTATTCGCCCGAGCCGGAGTGGCGTGGCAGAAGTTGGTGTTTATTCTTTCGCAGGCTCAACAATTGGGTCGCCTCCGGGATTTTAATTTTCATCTCCATGGCCAGTTCACCGGGGACCAGGTTTTCCCGGCCCGATGCGGCGATGACTTTCTCCACCTCGGCGACGCGATCCAGCAACGGATCCTGCCCCATTGAGCCCCAGTAATTGCCGCCGCCGAGCGAGCGAAGTTTGTTGTCATCATACGGGCGCGGTGTGTCGAGCCGGTAGCCGTACAGGCCGGGGATCACGATACGCAGCGTCTCCATCTTCGGCAGGCTCCACTGCGTCAGAAAATTCCATTGCCGGGCCTTGGCCGCGTCACGCTGCTCGGCGGTTTCCGACTCGCCGGTTGTGCCCTGGAGTTGGGTGCCGACGAGGGTGGACATGGTTTGCGAGGCGGCCAAGCCGGCGACGAGCGCCACCACTGCAATGCTGGCCAGGCCGCGCCCCGCCGCGCGCCCAAGCGCGGTTTGTCCGCCGTCCTTGAGCGGCTTGATAACAAATCCGAACAGGACAAACGCCGCGATATAGAGGCTGAACAGTGCGCCGATGTCGTAGCCTTCCATCAGGCCAATCCCAACGCAGACACCGGCGAGGACGAGGTTCGCCCACGGCCGCGACTTTAGCGCACGCAGGATGAACGCCGCGGCGAGAAACGTGGTGGCAAACGTGAGCGCGCGCGACGGCAAACCCCAGCAGGCGTACGAGACGACCTCCATGTTGAACGCGGCGGCCATGGCACCGATCGTGCAGGCCAAATTCCGCAGGCCCAGTGTGCGGAAGAAAAACCAGGCGGCCAGCCCGAGGAGCACCAGGCAGATGGGCGTGCACCACTTGAGGTACAGCACCGATTTTTGCAGCAACAGACCAAGCGCCATGTAGATGCCGGGCGATGCGCTGGGCTGTTCGTAGCCAAGCCAGTTCAGGTCGTGCCAATAGCCGAAAAACGTGCCGGGCATCTCGATCGCGTCGGTGCTGATTGAGCCAAGCGGGCCGTCGTTTGAGAACAGAATCAGCGCCGGATTAAGACTGTCCCAGAACAAAAACAGCGTGACTGCTGCAAGCGTTAATGCTGTGCCTGCCAAGGGTTTAAGCCATCCGTAAGAGCGTTCAGTTGATAGAAATGGGAAATTCATTTTGGATTACTGCCACTGCTCCTTTTTGAGCGACGAGCCGAATAAAAGGTCGCGTAAAAAAACGGTGATCGACCCGAGTTGCCAATGCAACCACGGCACCCTGGGCCGGGCCGACTCGTAAATGCGCCGGACGTGATCCGGTTTTTCATCGGCCATCTGCTGCATCTTGACGCGGGAGCGCGCGGCAAACAGGCAGCGCAGTTTTTGCCGGCGCAGCCATCGGGGCAGGACAGATTGTTCCATCAGTCCGAACGCATGCTGAATGGCCTCCCATTCGTCGAGCACCCAGCTTTGGATGTTTTCCTCGTTGCGCTTGGTCATGCTGAACGGATGCCTTCGAATCTGCAGCAACACCTCCGGCACGGCAACGCGTTGTTCACACGCCTTGGCAAGGTCGGAATAAAACACACAGTCGGCTGCGTGCGGCATGTCGGTGCGAAACTGAACCGGGCACGCCTGGCCAAGCGTCTTGATTAGCACGCCGCCAAGCATGAGTGAGTTGCATTCGCTGTGCTGCGCGAGCAGGGCATTGGTGGAAACGGCGCGCGGGTGCGTTTGCCTTGGCTCCGGGCTTTCGAGTCTGTTGCCGTCCTTGTCAATGAACTCTGGCAGGCAGTAGCTGAACGACGGCGTGGCGGCGTCCGCGAGCGCGTCGGTCATCCGCTTCATGAACTCCGGCAGCAGCACGTCATCGGCACAGATGTAATGCAGGTAATCGCACGCGGAGGCGTAGCCGAGTGCCTTGTTGAAATTGCGGAACAACCCCTCGTTTTTTTCGCCGCGAACCAATTCGCAGTCGAGCGACTCATATGCCTCGACGAGTGCCGTGGTGCCGTCGGTTGAGGCGTCGTCGAGTACGATCACGCGGTCGGGCCGAAGCGTCTGCGCGGCGAGCGAGTCGAGCGTGGCAAGGAGGAACCGTTCCCCGTTGAACACCGGGATGACCGAGATGATGCGCGCACGATCGCTCATGGTTTATGTGCGAGTTCGCTGATCATCGTGTCCCAACTCGGCGGCGTGTAGCCGGTGGCCGCATTGAACCGTTCGGCGTTCAGGCTTCGTTCACACACGAACGAGTCATCCGGCTCGATGACGCCGTCCCAGCCCAGCTTCGCCTGGCAAAGTACCAACAGGTCGAACTTGGAAATCGGCTCGCTGGCGACATGCCAAACTCCGGAGAGGGCGGGGTGTTGAGTGAGAATCTGCTCGACGATCCTCGCCATCTCGAGCGTAGTAAAGCCGCTGTAAATAGCTCTTGTATAACCTTTTACAGTTTGGCCGCGTTGGTTCAGAAACCAGCCCAAAAGGCCAAGGTGAGTGCCGAGTTCGTAGCCGATGACTGAGGAGCGGAGGGTGACGCAGTGGGTGTCGGCTACTTCGCCCTGTAGCTTCGATTGACCGTAAAGGTCGGTGGCGTCCGGCGGGTCGATCTCGGTGTAGCCGCCCTTGGTGCCGGCGAAGACGCAGTCGGTGCTGAAGTGGATCAGGCGAGCACCGATCTCGTCGCAGCGCTTGGCCAAGCGGTGGGGGAACTCGGCATTAACGCACCGGGCGAGCGCCTCGTCGTTGGCTTCGTCGCGCTGCTTGATCAGGCCGACGCAGTTGATGACGGCCTCCGGCTTCGCCCGGCCAAGCGCCTGGCCAAGCGCGGTGTCGTCGGTGATGTCGTCGACCTGAATTGCCCTGGCCTCGTCGAACAATTGATGCTCGGCGAAATCGGCGACCGGGCGGCGCAGCGTCACCCAGGTTTCGTGTCGTGCGTGGAGCCCGCGCCAAAGTTGGTGGCCCAACATGCCGCTGCCGCCGAGGATGAGCAGCCTCAAGGCTGGGCCTCCCTCGGGTGGCGTGCCGGAACACCGCGCACGTCCTTCATGGCGACGAGGTTGAAGGCGTGTCTTGGATTGCGGTTGATGCGGAGCAGCAGCGTAAGCGCCTCGTCGAGCAGCAGGCAACCGGGGAAGTTGCGCCTTGGCTCGGCCATGTAGCCGCGCAGGTAGCGTGTGCCGGTCGTGCCGTGGACCGTGTAGCCGCGTCCCTCGAANTCATGGATGAACCAGCCGGAGTGGTGCCGTTGAAATTCGTTGCCNAACTCCGGCCCTTGCGGCACGTAACCGTGCGGNGTCTCGAGCAGGATGTATTTTGCTGAAAGTTTCTCGACGCGATCGAGCAGCGCGAGTCCGCTGGTTTTCGGCAGGTGCTCGATGAGGCCGAACAGGGTGACGAGGTCGAACTGTTCGTCGAGGTCGTCCGTCAGGATGTCAGCGTGAATGTATCGGTCGTGGATGCCGCGCGCGCGGGCCAGGTTGACGGCGTGGGCGTGGGCGTCGAGGCCGGTGGTCTGCACTTCGGGGCGAAACGGAGTGAGGTGCGAGCGGGTGCCGCAGCCGATGTCGAGCGCGGTCTTAACTTCTCCGTTGCCAATAAGTTGCGCCGTGTAGTCGGAGGCATTCCGCGGGCGCAGCAGTTGTCGTAGCGGGTTCGGCATGCGCTTGGCCAAGCGGGTCAAATGTACAGCTCGACCTCACCCATCTGGTCGAGCAGCGGCTCGATATCGGCGGGAGAATCGAGCTGGCGCGTGTTGGCGGAGGTGTACTCGGTGCCGAGCGTTTGTTCGGTGCGATGTTCCGGCACGTGGTACTCGGGGTGGATGGCGTAGAACAGTTCCTCCTCGGTGACGCGCTGCATCTCGTACTCATTGACAAGAGTCTCATGCAGTTTCTCGCCGGGACGAATGCCGGTGACGTTGACCGGGTGGTCGGCACCCTGTTGGCTGAACTTTTTGCAGACCGCCTCGGCGAGTTTTCCGATCGTACAGGCCGGGGCCTTGCGGACGAAGATCTCGCCACCGGCCGCGTGCTGCATTGCATGAAGGACAAGGCCGACCGACTGGTCGAGCGTCATGAGGAAGCGGGTCATTTCCGGCACGGTGACGGTGAGCGGTTCGTCGTTCTCGATCTGCCGCTTGAAAAGCGGGATTACCGAGCCGCGGCTGCCCATCACGTTGCCGTAGCGCACGCAGCAGAACTTGGTGTCGCCGCCGTTTTGGTTTTGGCTGCAGACGAGTTTTTCCATCATCGCCTTGCTGGTGCCCATGGCGTTGAGCGGCTTGACGGCCTTGTCGGTGCTGAGGGCGACAAACGTCTTCACGCCGGCGGCCTTGGCGGCGCGGCAGGCGTTGTGCGAGCCGGTGACGTTGGTCTTGTACGCCTCGTGCGGATATTGCTCGCACGACGGCACGTGCTTGAGCGCGGCGGCGTGGAAGACAAGATCCGCCCCTTCCATCGCCTCCGTGAGGCTGGCCTCGTCGCGCACGTCGCCGACGATGTAGCGGAACTGGGGGTACGCCTGCTGCATCTCCCACTGCTTTTTCTCGTCGCGACTGAAGATGCGAATCCCGGCGGGGGACTGCTTGAGCAGGTGGGCGGCGACGCGGTTGCCGAACGAGCCGGTGCCGCCGGTGATCAGGGTTGTGGAGCCGGAAACATTCATGCCAAGGCCGCGCCGAGTCTAGGCGCGGCCTTGGCAGTTGGCAATGGACAAGGCTTGCGCCGCCGGGTGGCCGGGACTAGCCTCCGGCTCATGAAAGCCATCGTCGTTGGGTTCATCTTGAGTTTTGGGATGGTGACGGGTTCAGCGGAGTCGGTTTCGGAGCCCCAGGCCGATGCCGTGCCGCTGGCCAAGAGCGAGTCGGTGCAGCTCGAGTTCGAGACCGAGAGCGGCTTGGCCTATCAGGTTTTCAGCAAGACCGGCGAAGGCGACTGGCAGCCGCTTGGTGAGGTGATCGAGGGCGACGGTCGGGAGGCGACGGTGTCGTACTCCGGCAAGTCAGACGGTGTGGAGTTCCGCGTGGAGACCTACGAGGTGGCCGGGCCGCCTTCGCTCCCGGAAGGGATCGACTACAAGCTGACCGGCATCTACCGGCTGCGTGGCGCGTACCGGGTCTGTGTGGCCAAGGTGGACCGCACAACCGAGCCGGCGCGTACGGCGCACTTCACGCTGGTCGAGGGGGATGACGGCGGATCGCTGCGGTTGGTCTCGATCGATGCCGCCGCGGGGCGGG
>NYYJ01000126.1 GCA_002686755.1 Verrucomicrobiales bacterium | reverse complement strand
GTACCAGGTGTGGAACACTTTTGAAAAAGGCGGGTGGACGAAGATCACGACGTTTTTGTCGTCGTTATCCGAGGTGTACATTTTGCCGGCGAGGAGGATCTGCTTGTTGTTGTTGACGCAGTACGCCTCCTGCGCCTTAGCCTTGGCCTTGGCCAACGCCGGCAGCAGCAGCGCGGCCAGGATCGCGATGATCGCAATGACCACCAGCAGTTCGATCAACGTGAAGGCTCTTGATGTTTTCATCGTCAACGGGGCCGGATAAGGAACCAATGGCGCCCCAAAGTGCAAGTCTTTATTGGCCGGCCAAGTCGCATCACTTCACGCCGTGACGGCGGAGGTGTTCCGCGAACCAGGCGTTGACGGCGCCGCTCCGGACGGCCGGATGGTACGGTGCCTCCTCGGCGGGCAGTTCCGCGCGGAAGCGCCGAAGCAACGCGGCGTGTTCCGCGCGGTCGGCCAGGTTGGTCCATTCGTTGGGATCGGCGGCGTGGTCGTACAGTTCCTCCGAGCCGTCCTCGAAGCGCAGGTAGCGGTGGCGCTCCGAGCGCAGTGAATGGTTGCCGCGGCCGTAGGTGGTCAGTGTGGCAAACCGCCACTCTGCGGTTGTGTTCCGGAGCAGCGGCACGAGGCTTTCCCCCTCGTTGCGCTTTCGCGCCGGCAGGCCACACATCTCTAGCAGCGTCGGGTAGAGATCGATCAACCCGACCGGCTTGGCGCAACGCTGCCCCCGTTTGCCGAATCGGTCGGCCTGCGACTTGGCCGGGACGACAACGAGAGGCACCCGCGCCGATTCCTCCCACAGGCTGTGTTTGCTGACGCGATCCTTCTCGCCGAGATGATAGCCGTGATCGCTGAACAGCACGACGACGGTGTTGCCGCCATGCGGCCCGTTGTCCAACGCATCGAGCACGCGGCCGACCTGGTGATCCACGAACGCCACGCAGGCCAGATAGGCCCGGACGCATTTGCGGAACTGCTCGTTGCCGTTGCGCTGAAGGAAGTCGAGCCGGGGGTACTTGGGCAGCGCGTGGATGCGGCGGCTGATCTCCGGAACGTCGCTGAGGTCGTCATCGCGGATCGGCGGCAGTTGCACCTCCTCCAGCGGAAACAGATCGAACCACTTTTGCGGGACGTAAAACGGAACGTGCGGCCGGATAAACCCGACGGCGAGAAAGAAAGGTTTGTTGTGTTTCGCGGCGAGGCGTTCCACGGCCCAGTCGGCCGACTTGTGGTCGCTCATCTCGTCGTCCCGGTCGGGGAAGGATCCCCAGTCGGTCTGCGTGCCGGTCCACGGCACATCGGGCAGATGGTAGTTGAAACGCCGCCCGCCGGACGGCTTTGGGCCTGAGCCGGCAAACTTGCCGCCGTCGACATCAAACGCCCGCCTGGCGGGATACCCATGGGTGATCTTGCCGACCGCCAGCGTCCGGTAGCCGTGCCCGTCGAAGGTGTGCGACACCATTTGGCCGTGAAAAAAGTTCCGGTCCCGCTCCATCGCCTTGCCGGCGGGCTGCTGGTAAACGCCGGTGGTGTGGGGATAAAAACCGGAGAGGAGCGAGGCGCGGGACGGCCCGCAGATCGGCCCCTGACAGTGCGCGTTGACGAACAGCGTGCCGCGCTTGGCCAAGCGGTCGATGTTCGGGGTACGGGCCTGCGGATGCCCGCCGAGGCAGCCGACCCAGTCGTTGAGATCGTCAATGGCGATGAACAGCACGTTCGGCCTGGCCGCCGGTTCCGCCGCTTGGCCAAGCGGCTTGGCCAAGGGGTGGGCGGCGGCGCCCAGACACAACGCGAGCGTGAGGGTGAAGTTGCGACAACTCATTCGCTTGGCCGGCCGACGATGCGCCCGGCCAAACCGGCTTTCAAGTTTTCAGTGGCGCGGTTGCCCCGGCGTTTCTGCTGGCCAAGCGGCGGGGCATCGGAAAGACTGCCGGCCTTCCGGGGAACGAGTCAGCGGCTTGAACATTGTCCAGATCACACCCGGCGCCGGGGGGATGTATTGCGGGAACTGTTTCCGCGACAACGCCCTCGTGGCGCAGCTCCGGCGCATGGGCCACCACGCGCTGATGGTGCCGCTGTACCTTCCGCTCACGCTGGACGAGGCGGACCAGAGCGAAGGCACGCCACTCTTTTTCAGCGGGCTCAACGTCTATTTCGCGCAGAAGTTTAACTGCTTCAAAAAAGCGCCAAACTGGCTCCGGCGCCTGTTCACCGCCGGGTGGCTGCTCAACCGGCTTGGCAACTTCGCCGGCAAAACCCGCGGCGCGCAGGTCGGCGACCTGACACTCTCGATGATGCGCGGCGAAACGGGCCACCAGGCGCGCGAAATCGAGCAGCTCATCGACTGGCTCAGGGAACACGAGCAGCCGGATGTCATCTGCCTCTCCAACGCGCTGATCGCCGGTCTGGCCAAGCGGCTCCGCGAGGCGCTCGGCGTGCCGGTCGTTTGCCTGCTCGAGGGCGAGGATGCGTTTCTCGACTCGCTGCCCGAGCCGCAGCGCGAAGACACCTGGGTCGAGCTTCGCGAGCGTGTCGCCGACATCGACCTGTTCATCGCGCCAACCCGCTATTACGCCGACACGATGGCCAGGCGCGCCGGCATCCCGGCAGCGAAGCTGGAGCAGATCTACAACGGCATCAACCTCGACGGCTTCGAGCCAAGCGCATTGCCGGACGACCCGCCGGTGCTTGGCTACTTCGCCCGCATGTGCCCGGAGAAGGGGCTCGACACGCTCGTCGAGGCGTTCATCCGCCTCCGGCAAACCGGCCGAGTGCCGAACCTCAAGCTGGCCGTCGGCGGCGGCTGCCAGCCAAGCGACAAGGCCTTCGTCGCGCGGCAAAAAAAACGGCTCCGCGACGCCGGGCTCCTCAGCGAGACGGTGTTCCAGCCGAACCTCGACCGCGAGGCCAAGCTGGCATTTTACCGCGAACTCACCGTGCTCAGCGTGCCGGCCGGATACGGCGAGGCGTTCGGCCTGTACGTGGTCGAGGCGATGGCCAGCGGCGTGCCGGTCGTCGCGCCGAACGACGCCAGTTTCCCGGAGCTCATCGGGCAGAGCGGGGCCGGCGCGCTCTGCGAAAAAGGCAGCGCCACCGCCCTGGCCGACGCGCTTGGCCAACTGCTGCTCGACCGCGAGCGCTTGGCCAACTGCGCCGCCGCCGGACGCCAAGCCGCCGCGCAGACGTACAACATCGAGCGCATGGCCGAGTCGTTCGCCACCCGCTTGGCCAAGCTGGCTTGAGCGTTTTCCGGCTTTGCCGCCCACTGGACAGACCGTAAGGTGGGCCGCCGTGAAAAGGCTTCGACACACCTTGACTGCATCGGCCGCCGCGGCCGCGTTGGCCTTGGCCGGCTGCCAACCGGGCGATGCCCCGCAATCCACCACAGCCGCTGCGGCAGAGGCCAAGCCCGCCCCACCCCAGCCCACCGAACCCGTGACCGAACCGACCCCGCCCCAGGAGGAAGCCAAGCCGAAACACACCAACCGCCTGGCCAAGGAGGCGTCGCCCTATCTGCACCAGCACCAGCACAACCCGGTCGACTGGTATCCATGGGGCGAGGAGGCGTTCAAGAAGGCGCGCGACGAACAGAAGCCAATCCTGCTGAGCATCGGCTACTCGACCTGCCACTGGTGTCACGTGATGGAGCGCGAGTCGTTCGAGGACGAGGCGACTGCCGCTGTGATGAACGCACACTTCGTGAACATCAAGCTCGACCGCGAGGAGCGGCCCGACGTGGACAAAATCTACATGACCTTCGTGCAGGCCACGACCGGCAGCGGCGGCTGGCCGCTCAACGTCTGGCTCACGCCCGACCTGAAGCCGTTCTTCGGCGGCACCTACTTTCCGCCGGAGTCCAAGTTCGGCAAGCCGAGCTTCACCGACGTGCTCAACCAGATTGCCGACGCATGGAAGACTCAGCGGACGGAAATCCTCAATTCGGCCAACGACATCAGCCAGCGCATTGGCGAGAGCATCGCGAAGAAGGCCAAGGCCGACATCCAGCTCGACCCGGCATGGCTGGACAAGGCGGTCAGCCAGTTCAAGACCCAGTACGACCCGCGCTTCGGCGGCTTCGGCGACGCGCCCAAGTTCCCCCGGCCCAGCCTGCCGCTGATGCTGCTGCGCCACGCCCACCGCACCGGCGACCAGGACGCCATCAACATGGTGCTGCACACCTGCGACCGGATGGCGGCCGGCGGCATGAACGACCAGATCGGCGGCGGCTTCGCGCGGTACTCCGTCGACGAGAAATGGCTCGTGCCGCACTTCGAGAAAATGCTCTACGACAACGCGCAACTGCTGCACCTCTACCTCGACGCCCACCTCGTCAGCGGCGCGCAGCGGCACGCCGACGTCGCCCGTGACATCCTCCGCTACATCCTGCGCGACATGCGCCACGAAGGCGGCGGCTTCTACTCCGCCGAGGACGCTGACAGCGAGGGCAAGGAGGGCAAATTCTACTGCTGGACCGAGGCCGAGTTGAAGGCGCTGCTCACACCGGAAGAGTTCGCCCTGGCCAAGCGCCGCTACGGCCTCACCGCCCACGGCAACTTCGAGGACCACAGCGACCCCGACCCGCTCAAAGGCCAGAATGTCCTGAGCATCGTCGACCCCAAGCTCAGTGACAACGAGGCCGGGCTGCTCGAGTCGGCCACCAAAAAAATGTTCGCCGTACGGGCCGAGCGCGTGCGGCCGCATCTCGACGACAAGGTTCTCTCCTCGTGGAACGGCCTCATGCTCGGCGCGACCGCCCGGGCCGCGGTCATACTTAATGAGCCGGAATACCTCAAGGCCGCAGAGGCGAACCTCGCCTTCCTGCAGCGCGAGTTGTGGGACGCCGAAAGCAAAACGCTCTACCACCGCTGGCGTGACGGCCAGCGCGACGACGTGCAACTGCTTGACGCCTACGCCTTCCTGCTCGACGGCGTGCTGCACCTGTACGAGGCCACGCTCGAGCCAAGCCATCTGCAGTTTGCGATCGATCTCGCCGCCACGATGAAGGCCAAGTTTTACGATGAAGCCAACGGCGGCTTCTGGCAGAGCGTCCACACGCCGAACCTCATCATGAAGGTGAAGGAGGATTACGACGGCGCGGTCCCCTCCGGCAACTCGGTGGCCGTGCTCTCGCTGCTGCGCCTCGGGAAGATCACCGATCAGGAGGAGTACACCAACATCGCCGAGAAGACGCTGCTGCTGTTCAGCGACAACATGATCAACGGACCGAGTGCCGTGCCGTACCTGTTGCAGGCGCTTGACTTCCTCGTGCACGAGCCGCGCCGCGCCGTGATCACTGGTGACCCCAAGTCAACCGGGGCTCGCGGCCTCATTGCCGCCGCGCACGCCGTCTATCAGCCGAACAAGGTCGTGCTCGGTGTTGCCGGGCCGGTGGAGGAATTCGCCAAGACGCTGCCGGAGGAAAAAGTGTCGGCCGTCTACCTCTGCACCGGTTCCGCCTGCCAGCCGCCCACCAGCAGCGCGCTCAAGCTGCAAGAGATGATGGCCTCAAAAACGCTGCCGTAACCGGCGGCGCCTGGCCAAGCGACCCACCCCATGCACTGCATCGTCACCGCCGGGCCAACCTACGAGCCTATCGACCAGGTTCGCCGGCTGACCAACCACTCCACCGGCCGGCTTGGCACCGGCTTGGCCAAGCGGCTGGCCGACGACGGCCACGAGGTGACCCTGCTGCGCGGCCGTCTGGCCACCCACACCGATCGCCCGAAAGAGATTGAACTTCAGGAGTTTACAACCACATCCGACTTGGCCGAAAAACTGGAGCGCTTGGCCAAGGCCGACGCGATATTTCACGCCGCCGCCGTCTGCGACTTCGCCGCTGGACAGGCTTTTCGTCGGGCCGACGACGGGCAACTCGAGCCGCTGCAACAGGGCAAACTGGGTACACGCGACGGTGAACTGCTGCTCGAACTCAAGCCTACACCAAAGCTCATCGCCCGCTTGCGCGACTGGTTTCCATCGGCGCTCCTCGTGGGGTGGAAGTACGACGTCGATGGCGACCGCGACGCGGCGCTTGGCAAAGGTCAGGCGCAGATTTCGGAAAACCGGACCAACGGCTGCGTTGTCAACGGCCCGGCCTACGGCGACGGCTTCGGCTGGCTGCCGGCCGAAGGCCAAGCGGAACACCTGCCCGGCCAAGCAGCACTTCTAGACAAGCTGGCCGCCTTGGCCAATTAACGCGGCAATGTTTGCTGCATCTCCTCCAGTATCCGGCTGAACTCACCGCTGCTGAAAAACCAAATTAGGCTGATCAGCCCTAGCACAAAACTCAGGAGGCACATCAACTTCGCCCTAGACGCAGCGACCGCCGCGCCATCGATGTCACCCTGTTGCACTTTGGCATTGGCCTGGACGGCAAATAGGATTCCGGCGATACCAAACGGCAGACAGCAAAAGAGGGTGCAAAGAATCGCCGGGACGAGGTAGTTGACTTGGATCGTTCCCGTTGGTCGGGAGGTTGCCACCTTGGGCAGCGCGTCCGCCACTTCAGGCAGTTCCCGCAGCTTGATCCATCGGTTCCCGTCCTCCTCACAAACCAGCGTGTTGGCATCAGCTCGGCCTTCAGTGATCCAGTCGCGGATTTCATCAATCTCCACCGGGCCGTACTCCCGTGAATCTGCTCCTATGATCTTGTACGGCATATAGCAGAGTTAAACGTACAGAGCCTTGCGTAGATCAGCGACGAGGTAGCTGATGTGCGGGTAACGCCGGTCGGCGTCGAACTCGATGCACTTGAGGATGATCCGCTCAACGTCCTCCGGGATGGAGGGGTTCAGGTCGCGGGGCTTCGCGAAATGTGAGTCGCGGTTCTTTTGAGCCAACAATACCTCACGGCTCGTATCACCGTTGAACGGCTTTTGGCCGGTCAGAGTCTCATACATCGTTACCCCGAAGGCGAATATATCGACGCGCTGGTCGATTTCACGCCCACGCAATTGCTCCGGCGCCATGTAAACCGGCGTGCCGGGGTTGTCCGGCATCTTGACCGGCTTCTCTGGAATAGGGCGGGAGAGGTCGAAATCGCACAGGCGCACATTGCCGTTGCGGCTGACCAAAATGTTCTCCGGCTTGAAGTCGTAATGCATGTAGCCACAGTCGTGCACATGCTCAAGCGCCTCGGCAACGTCGATCAGGATGTTACCGACGTACTCCTCCAACACCGGATCAGCACGCGAGATGAGGATCTTGAGGTTCGGGAACTCACAATACTCCATCGCCAGAAAGTGGTCTCCCTTGATCTTTCCGTGCTCGACATAGCTGACGATGCGATCGTGATCGCTGACCTCGGCGAGAATCTCGCAGCCCTGGATGAAGCGTTTCTTGGCTTTGGAGTCCTTTCGCAATCCCGGGTGCAGTCGGCGGACGGCAACAGGATGTTTGTCCGGATCGGTCGCCAGCCAGATGTCGGCCATGCCACCGCTGTTGACGACCTCCTGCAGGTCGTAATCCCCAAAATGCCCGGACTGGCCCCGCTCGGGATTTTTGGCGCCTAGAATATCGAGCAACCCCATCGACCTAATTTTCCGTCGATCGGCCAGACCGAAGGAAATGAGCGACCACGGCCGCAAGGAAGAATACTCCCACCGCAGCCACACCAACCCACTGCACCTTGCTCCAGACTGACCAACCGGCCCCAACGGTGGCAGCAGCGAGCGCCACGAGCATTGCGATGTTCAACACGATGCGTTTGTTGCCCTGCGGCATCGCATCACCCATGAGGCTCCTGCTGTTGATCATCAGGAAAAAGGTGATGTACGCGATCGGCAACAGCACCATGCCGAACACGCTGGTCGGCACCGCCAACCAGAATTTGGCGTCTGCGTCGCCCCACAAAAAGAGAAAGCCCAACGCGCCGGTGATGCCCGGCAGGATGGAGCCGATCTTGTGCTTCATCCCGCCAATCTCCGCACCGAGCATTTCAGTAACAGCAAAGCCGTTGATCAGCATCAGGATGATGATCGTCGAGATGGCCATGCCGAGCACCCCGATCCCAAAGACGGTCTGCGAAAGCGCCTTTTTGCCGGTCAACTCCTCCAGCGAATCCGCCAGTTGGAAGGCGTCGCGTTTAATCAGCATGGCGGCGATTTTTTTGTCTGCCTCGTTCGGTTCGATGGAAGCGGCCTCGCCGCCGCTGGCCTTGAAAGCGTCGAGGTTTTTGTTGAAGGCGCCCTCCAAATCTTTGGTTGCCTCATTCGCCAGGGAGGGATCGAGGAGCCCTTTGTTAAAGTCGCCATGGAATTGGTGGGCACTGGCAATCACCACGCAGGTGGTCGCGAGGAAAAACGGAAGGAACAGGCCAAGCGACAGGTCAAACGAGGCCAAGCCGCGATGCTCCCTGCCCCAGCCCTTGCGCAGCATGGAGTACGGCAGCAGAAACGTCATGTTGATGCCGACCGCCGTCGCGGCGGCGGCCACCATGCGGTCGCGCTGCGACTCGAGGATGACCCCCTTCCAATACTCCGGGTTGCTCGAATCAGCGATGAACGCCTGGTACTTCGCCGCCGGCTCCGTGATCAGGCTCAGGTTGGGAATGAAGCCGGCAAAAATCTCGCCCCACTTCAGTTCGCCCGCCATCACGATGACCACGCCAAAGAAACTGAGCACCACGATCGCGACCATCACCTTAAGAATGATCTCAAAAATCTTCACGCCATTGTTGCCGCTGTCATACGACCACACCACCACCACGCCGATGACGAACAAAAGCAACGCGCAGATGTACTTGCCGCTGTCGCCTTCGAGGATGCCGAAGTTCTGCTGAATTGCAGCCGTGCCTAGCGAGAACTGCGGCATGGCCCAGACGAGATTCGCGAGCATCGCGGCGATCAGCCAGCCCCAGCCCAGCACCGGGTTGATGTGTTTGTTGATCGCGCGAAACGGCTTCTCGCCGGTGGAGAGCGTGACATACCCGATCACCGAGAGCATCAGCACACCGAAGATCATCATAAGCGGCTGCAGCCACAGCATCTGGTTGCCACCGATTACGCCAACATAAAGGCTGCCGGCCAGCGAGCCGCCGCCCAGCGTGATCGCTCCCTGCAGCCAGCCGGGACCGGACAGCTTGGCAAAGATGCCCCAGCGGGACAGGAGCGGTTTTTGATTCGCCTCCGCGAGGAGGGTCTTTTCGGCAGCGAGGGAGTCGTTCGAGTCGCTCATGGGTCAGTTTGGGTTGCGCTTGGCCAAGCGCTTGGCCGGCCAGAGAACGCGCGGAGTCTGGAGAAAACCCAGCCGGAAACAAAGGCAATTATCAGGTTTATGTGACAACTGAGGCTTATCAGTCCGATCGCCTTGACCCGTTAAATCTTTGTGCTGCCGTAGATGATGCCGGCGTCGAGCGTCTTTTTGATCAGCTCACCCGCCTCGGAAAGGTGGGCGGCGGTGTACGGATCGAGCTTCACGCCTTCGGCCTTTTGCGCGGCGTCGATGCGCTTGGCCAAGCCGCGGAGCTGTTGGCTCGCCAGGTTGGCCAACGGCCGCGAACTGGCCC
>NYYJ01000125.1 GCA_002686755.1 Verrucomicrobiales bacterium | reverse complement strand
TGGCATCGACGCGGTAAAACCAGCCAAGCGGCGCGAACGGTTTCTTGAACGGGTTCGTGCCGGTGATCTCCGGGTACAGGTCCCACGAGATGTTCACCTCAGCCGTGGGCGCTTGGCCAAGCGCGAACAGATACCGGCTGTCGCTGATTTTTGTCATGCGCTTGGCCGACTGGCCGTTGATCCGCAGGTCGCCGGCGTCGACGCCGCTTACATTCATGTTGAACTCGACCTCGATCGTGTCGAGCGACTTCACCGCCAGCCCGGCCGGCGGGTTGGTGCGCTTGACGTACGGCGGATTGGCGTCGGCGTGGTTGTAGCTCCAGCGGTTGCCCTTGGCGGTTGCCCGGAACGGGTTGGGTGTCTGCGCCTGGTCGGTGATGCCGTGGCCGTCGGCCCAGTGCAGGCGCACCTTGCCTTGGGGCAGGCTGCCGAGTTGAAACAGCCACGACCGGCCGCTGCCCTCGACCGACTGCGCCGGCACGCCGTTGGCCAGCAGGTCGGCGGCGTCCACGCCGGTGACCGGCTCCGTAAAGGTGACGCGGATCCGGCCCAGGTCCGAGGCCAAGCCAGCCGGCGGATCGACCGTCGCCACCTTGGGCGGGACAGTCTCGACCGACACCACGGAGAGGCGCGCATCAAACAAGGCGTCCGGGCTGGTGCGCCGTTGGTTGAGCACGATCACCGCGATCGTGTTTTCGCCCTCGACCAGAAACTCCCCTGGGCTCTTCAGCGCGTGGTTGCGGCCGCGCAGCGGCTCCGACGCCGCCTTGGAGGCCGACGAGCTGTACTTGGGCTTTGCAATCTCGACATTGTGCCGCGCCACTTCGATGCCGTTGATGTAGGCGACGAACCCGTCGTCCACCTTGGCCCGCAGGATCATGGAGGTGATCGTGTCCGGATCCGGGGCGTAAAACTTGCGCCGCAGAAAAAACGAATTGTAGCGGCTTTTCATGTCCTCCAGCTCGGTGCCGCCGGTGACCTTCTCGCCGAAGAAGACCGGCGTCGGGGCGGTCTCCCAGTCGGTGTCGTCATGGGCCGCCTTGGTCCAGGCCCAGTAATCGGGGCGGCTCGGGGTCTTGCGGCCGCGCCACAGTTTCCAGTCCGAGCCGTAGTCGACCAGCGTCACCGCCTGGCCGGCCGGGGCGGCAAAAAACAGAGCCAGCAGCCACAGCCCCACGCGCACAAAAAGGCGCGAGGCGCATCGGTCCCGGTTTGCGGACGGACTGGTCATGTGCCGGGAACGTACCCGATTCGGGGCGGTTTTCAATGCTTCAACTGCACGATTGCAATTGAGTCACGGCGTGCCTAGCTTCCGCCAAAGCAGGAACGACGATGCGATTTGTTGCCACCATCGCCGCCACGCTGTTGTTGGGTGCGCCTTGCCAGGCGGATCAGGCCAAGCGATGGCCGTTCACGGCGGTTGCCCCGGTGACGCCGCCGGGGGTGACGAACACCAACTGGGTCAGCAACCCGGTTGACGCGTTCATCCTCTCCCGGCTGGAGGCCAACGGCATCGAGCCGGCACCCTTGGCCAAGCGCCGCACGCTGGTGCGCCGGCTGTACTTCGACCTGCTCGGCGTTCCGCCGGAGCCGGAGGTCGCCGACGCCTTCGTCAACGACCGCAGCCCGCTTGGCTACGAACGGCTCGTCGATCGGCTGCTCAACGATCCGCGCTACGGTGAACGGTGGGCGCGCCACTGGCTCGATCTGGCGCGGTATGCCGACACCGCGGGCTACGAGGGCGACCCCGACATGCCGCACGCGTGGCGCTACCGCGACTACGTCATCGACTCGCTCAACCGCGACAAGCCGTACGACCTGTTCATCCGCGAGCAGATCGCCGGCGACGAGTTCAACGAGATCATGGGCGCGGGCGAACTGCCGGGGATGGACGCCGAGCGCACGGTCGCGCTGACGTTTTTGCGGCTTGCGCCGTTCACCGAGCCGCGCGGCGACCGTTCCCGGCACGAGCTGCTCAGCGAGATGACCTCGACGGTCAGTTCCGTGTTTCTCGGGCTCACCATGGGCTGCGCGCAGTGCCACGACCACAAGCATGACGCCATCCCGATCGCGGACTTCTACCGCATGCAGGCGTTCTTCTCGACGGTGCAGCTCCCGCCGCCCGAGCGGGGCGACGGCTTCCAGATCGGCGGACCGTTGTCAGCGCGGTTTTATCGCGCCCATGAGGAAGCATTGATCAACGACAAGCGTGCCCGACTGCAGCGCGAGGTCGGCGAGGCCAAGTCGGAACTGGCCGAGTTGACGAGGCAACTGGAGCCGCGCATCGCCAGGCGCGACGCCGGGTTCGGCCTGCAGGTTTACGGCGGCGGTCTGGGCAACGACTATCTTTACGACACCGCGAACGTGACCGACGGTCAGCCGCATTACGCCGTCGTGTCGACCGATGGCAGGGCGTGGTCGTTTTTCACCGACGGGAAACCGGCCGGATCGCTGGGCAGCAAGAGCGGCGCGAACAACGGCAAGTGGTACGGCGATCTTCCCAAGCCGGAGTATGTCAGCCTCGGCGACTACACTGAGGGCACCGGCCAGCCCAAAAACGCCGGCCACAAGGGATCGTTCGCAGAGGTGATCATTTACGGACATCCACTGAGCAGTGAACAGCTTGGTGCGCTCGACCGTTATGTGAAGGCCAAGTATTACGGCGAAGGGGAGGTGCTCGGGCCGCCTGCCGACGGGCTGCGTTTCTGGCTCGACGCCGCCGATCTGGACGCCAACTCCGAGACTCCCAACCCGACCGACGGCGACCGCATCGGCGTCTGGGTGGACAAGGTCACAAAGACCGCGCTTGGCCAAGCGGAGGTCAGCCGGCAGCCCCGGCTCGCGCGGCTTGGCCAAGCGCCGGCATTGTATTTCGACAAAAGTTTTCTGCGGGGAGACCTCGCCCGTGGCGGCTTGGCCAAGTTCCTCGACGACCAAGCAGGTACGGTCGTGGTTGTGTTTTCCGCCGACCACACCGGCGAGGGATACGGATTCGAGGTCGGCGGTGCCGGCGCGATGCTCGGGACGTTCATCAATCCGGCCGCGGCCAAGGGAACCAAACTGCGCGACCAAATCAACAACTACTCCAACGATTTGTTCACCAAGAACGAGCGGGATCTTTTTTACCGGCTGGAGAATCGGGAGCGCTTCGTCAAGCAGCACCTTAAGCGGCTCAAGCCGGTTGCCATGTCGCTGCGGCATTCGTTCGGGCCGCCGTACGAGCCGGGTGTGCCGGTTACCACCGTCAAGCTGCGCGGCGAGTACGACAACCACGGCCCGGTGGTGAAGGCCGGGTTCCCGGGTATCATCGCCGGCCACACGAATCCGGCTGCCATCCGGCTTGACCCGTTCAAGCGTTGGCCGACGCGCAGCCGCCGCATGGCCTTGGCCAAGTGGATCGCCAGCCGGGACAACCCGCTCACGGCGCGCGTGATGATGAACCGCCTGTGGTACCGGCACTTTGGCCGCGGCATCGTCCGGACGCCGAGCGACTTTGGCAAACTCAGCGGTGGCGCGACGCACCCGGAACTGCTCGACTGGCTGGCCGGGCGCTTCGTCGACAGCGGCTGGAGCCTGAAATCAATGCACCGGCTGATTGTCACCTCCAGCACCTATCGACAGTCGTCGCTGGTGAAAAATGAGGCGGCTGCAGCCATCGATCCGTTGAACCACCTGTGGTGGCGCTACGAGCGGCGGCGGCTCGACGCCGAGGCGATCCGCGACAGCGTGCTCGCGGTGAGTGGCCGGTTGAACCCGGAGCTGTACGGCCTGCCGATTTTCCCGCCGCTGCCGGGCGACATCGCCGAGACGGTAAAGTACTCCGAGAACAAGTGGGATACGCAACTCGACCACGCCGGCCGCAAGCGCAGTATTTACATCTACCAGCAGCGCACGCTGAACATGCCGTTCATGCAGGCGTTTGACTCGACGGTGTGCGACGAGTCGCGGCCTCGCCGCCGCACCTCCGTCACGCCGCTGCAGGCGTTGTCGCTGTTCAACGGCGATTTCGTGAACGAGGAAGCCGCCGCCCTGGCAAGGCGCATCCAGCGCGAGGCCGGGGAGAGCGTGCAGGAAAAAGTGCGCCTGGCCTGTCGGCTGGCGCTTGGCCGTCCGCCAACTGCAGAGGAGTCCCGGTATTTCAGCCGTCTGCTGGGACAGGCGGCCGACGCGGACGCTGCCCTGAACGGATTCTGCCGCGTCCTGCTCAATGCCAACGAGTTCGTTTACATCGACTGATCCGGGCTGAATGGAAGTGGCTTGACTTGGGCGCGTCGTATGCACACCGTCGCGGCGTTCGCGGAACCAACATCGATCAGAAAGGCAATTATGGCATTCGTAGTGACAGGAGCGTGTGTTGACTGTGTTTACACCAGTTGTGTGGAGGTTTGCCCGGTGGAGGCCTTCCATGAGGCGCCGGATCGGCTGCTGATCAATCCCGATACCTGCATCGACTGCGATGCCTGCGTGCCGGAATGCCCGGTGGAGGCCATCTTCGCCGAGGACAATGTGCCGGAGGATCAACAGGAGTGGATCGACCTCAACAAGGAAGCCGAGAACCACCCCGTCATCCCCAACGTCAAGGAGCCGCTCAAGGGGCCGAAGTGTGTGAACCCCAACGCCGCCTGAGCCGACGCTTCGTTTTACCCCCCCGTCGCCCCGCGGAAATCGGTTCTGCGGGAGGTGATATTCCCGCTCGCATTCGCATGAACGGGTGGTAGTTTTCCGGCGTTCAGATGAGACCAAGTGACTGGCCAAACCGTAGGGAGTTTCTCTCCCGAGCTTGGAATGGCATCGGGGCGCTTGGCCTGGGCAGTGTTCTGGCGGACGACCTGCGTGCCGCCGTTGGCCAGGAGAGCCCTTTTGCGCCGCGGCGGACACATTTCGCGCGCAAGGCGAAAAACTGCATCTTCCTGTTCATGCAGGGCGGGGTGAGCCAGATGGACTCGTTCGAGTACAAGCCCAGGCTGCGTGAACTGCACGGCAAGCCGCTCTCCCGCATCCCGGAGATTTCCGGCGAACTGCAGGGCCGCCTCTCGTTCCCGCACGTCACCGTTGGCAGCCCGTTCGAGTTTGCCCGGCACGGCCAGAGTGGCCGCTGGATTTCCGACCGCTTCCCGCACCTTTCCGGGCACGCCGATGATCTGGCGTTCATCCACGGAATCAAGACCGACAACCAGAACCACGGCCCGTCAACGCTGCATGTGAACACCGGTAGTCAATTTCCCGGCAGCCCGTCAGTCGGTTCCTGGGTGAGCTACGGCCTGGGTAGCGCCAACCGCAACATGCCCGGCTACGTGGTCATTCAGGACCCACGCGGGGCACCGGTCAACGGTGCGGCCATCTGGAGCAACGGCTACCTTCCGGCGGCGCACCAGGGCACCATGCTGCGGCCGAGCGGCACGCCGATCCTGAACCTCGAGTCGCCCGACGGCATCGGCCGCATCCGGCAGCGCCGCGAGATGGACGCATTGCAATGGCTAAACCGCCGCCACCTCGCCAAGCGCGGCGGCGACAGCGAACTCGAGGCGCGCATCAGCGCCTACGAACTGGCGTTTCGCATGCAGACCGAGGCACCGGGGTTGATGGACATCAGCAGCGAGCCACAACACATTCGCGATCTTTACGGGCTGGACAACGGCACGACCGCCGGTTTCGGCCGCCAATGCTTGCTGGCGCGGCGCATGGTCGAGAGTGGTGTGCGTCACACGCTGCTCGTTCACGGCGTGCAGATCACTTCCTCGAGTTGGGATGACCACGGTGACGTGAAGGGCGGCATGATCCGCCACTGCTCCGAGGTTGATCGCCCCGTCGCCGGTTTGCTGGCTGACCTCAAGCAGCGTGGTTTGCTCGACGAGACCCTCGTCGTGTGGGCTTCCGAGATGGGCCGCACACCGTTCCTGAACGGCGGCATGTCGTCGCGCCCCGGCCGGGAGCACAACTCGTGGGCACTGACCATGTGGATGGCCGGCGGCGGCGTTCAGGGAGGCACCACCGCCGGGGCAACCGACGAGTTCAGTCTGCGCGGCATTGGCGAGACCCTCCACGTTCGCGACGTGCACGCGACGATCCTTGACCGGATGGGGCTCGACCAAGAGGCGGTCAACTATCGCCATGCCGGCCGCATCCGAAAGCTGACCGACATCGGCGGTCGAATCCTCGAGGAAATTGTCGCCTGAAGTCGTTCGGCCGATCGGAGGGGTTGGTTTGGGGAATAAGAATCAAAGGAAATAATTGACGAAAAAAATAAACTGTCCCGTGTTCTTCCTGCACGAACGCGATGGCTAGATTGATTTTGGCCATCCTCAACCTGGAGGCGGTCTTTGGACGATCGAGGTGCTCCGTTCAGAATAGCCTGTTCATTTCTTGCGCATGGGCTACGGTGTCCCAATGCGCAGGTTCATGCTGTCGGTATTGATGGGGTGGCTCGCCATGTTTGGCACATGGTCAGCGGGAGCGGTGTCCCTTGGCACCCCGGGCTTGACGGGTCGGTACTCTTTTGATGGTGACGGGCAACTTCCCGGATCCGTGGTGAAGGCTTTCACGATCGCGCTTGGCCAAGCGGAGGAGGACGACAGTGCGGCGCGTCAATGGCTGCACCTGAGCGCGGAGAAGGCCAACGGCGAATCGTTCCGTGTGTGGGCGCTTGGCTCTGCCTACCCGGCGAGAACCGAAACGGCGGCGCGCGAAACCGTGTCGCGCTACCTGTTTCAAGAAGGATCGGGCCAACCGCTCGAGTACCGCAACCGGTTCACCGGCGCGGCAGTGCTCCCGAGGCTGGGCGCGTGGGAGCACCTGTTTCCGAGGCAGACGACGGATGCGGCGGAGGGCCTGTTCCCGTCCCAAGTCCGATACTTGGGCCACCGTTACCGGCGCTTGGTTGATGCCGCTGTGGGAGACGTTGCTCCACCCCCGGAGGCGAGGGTGATCGAGTTGCTGCCGGACCTGCTGCTCGGCGTTCCCCACGCGACCAAGCAGAAGGATCAGACCCGACTCTTTGATGAGTCGGACTACGAGTTGATCCCGTTGACGGAAGCGGACTATGAACTGATGCTCGAGTCCGGGATGACGTGTTTGCATGTCCGGCCGGAGATGGCGGACTGGGCCAAGACCCGGGATGTTTTTTACTGGGGACCCGGCGGTGGGGACGTGAGTTATCCGGAGTGCCTTTACCGCAGCAACTATCTTGGGCCGTCGTTGTTTCTCGACGAGCCAGCGGTGGTTACACGCGATCACCGGATACGCCCCCGCCTGCGCAAGGATCCGGCTTACCGAAAGGCGATCACGCCGCAGCTTGCGTTGGACGAACTCCGGGACCATTTCCACAAGAAAAAAACTGAAGGCACACCCACGGCGCTGTTGCAGGGCCTGTCCAAGCGGCCGGACGTGGACACGGGCGGGATGAATTTCCTGCAGCGCAACATTTACAGCTGGGAGACGATGGTCAGCACGGCCGGGTATCAGTTGTCCGAGGGNGGAACTGCCCCGCCGGCCTCGATGGTCTGGGAGCCGCCCGGGCGCGTGGGCACCCGTCGAACGCTGCCGGAGATGAACATGACCTACGGCTGTCAGATCCCAGTGGACAGCCCAAAAAACTTTGCTTCCATCATTTACGGTTTTCTCCGGGGCGCCGCCCGGGCCTCGGGTCGAGACTGGGGGATGAGCATCTACGGTGCGGTGGACCGGACGGACGCTTTTTGGTTCCAGACCCACGCCCATGACCTGGGCGCGCGGCTGTTCTTTTTTTGGGACAGTTATAAACTCGCCTGCGTGCCGTTCAACGAGTGCCTTGCCTTGGCGCGCAACCTTCGGGCGCACGCNGAGAGCCATCCAGACCGGGACTTCGCCCGCCTCAAACGAGCCGCCGAGGTGCTCATTCTGCTGCCTCCCGGCTACAACCTTGGCCATGTTTATATGGGCAAGGGCAGCCTGTGGGGCGTAGGCGAGTTGAACCTTGAGCGGCGAAACTGTGAAGGGGTCAAGTACCGGGTNGTAATGGGGAATTTCTTCACCGAGATCGAGCGCTGTCTCCGACAGGGAGTAGCGTTCGATCTATTGTGGGACCTGGACGGCTTCGAGCACACCGGTTACCGGGAAGTGGTTAGCGTCCGGGAAGACGGTCGGGTGGAAGTCCGGGNCGGNAAAAAAAACGTCGTTCATGAAAAGGCCCGGACTCCGNCCCGCCCCGGCGGCACGTCGCCCAGGCTGGCTGTGTCCGTGTCCCCGGCAACTGCCCCGGCACCACTGACGATGACGGCCCTCGCCACGATCACCGAGGGCGACGCGGCGATTTATTATACGTTGGGAGCCAACAAAAAGGGAGTGTACCGGAATGTGATGGCGGCTTGGGAACTATACGGGCCGGAGGATGAGGATTACCGGTTCCTGCGATGGGAGAGTGAGGAGGCGCGCATCAGCCGGGACGACGACACCGCTACGGTGGAGGTCGAGTTCAAAGTGCAAGTTCCCGGGCGTTACCGGCTGCGGACGGCCACTGTGGACATGGCTGGGCGAACCGCGGTTGTGTGGAAGGAGTTTGACGTCAAGCCGGGCCCGGCCCGCTGATGCCGCCCATGGCCAAGCTCGACCATGTTGCCGTTGAGGTGTCGGACCTCGATGCGGCCATCGAGTTTTATGAGCAGAAAATCGGGCTGAAGTTTCTGTTCANAAAAGTAGACGAGGTCCATGGCGAAGCCTTCGCCTATCTCGACATGGAGGGAGCGCGGCTCGAGTTGCTCCAGCCTCTTGGCTTGTCCAAGCGGCCCACCGCCGGGCAGTCATTCTGCCCGCACCTGGCTTTTGCTTCGGATGATATTCACGTCACGGAGCAGAAGCTGCGTGAAAAACAAGTGATCCTCCTGAAGGGACCGATGGAGATCCCCGGCATGGTTCGCTGGTTGTACGCCGCCGACCCGGACGGCAATGTGCTGGAGTTTGTCCAGTGGCTGCAACCGGAGAAAACGGTTAATCAGGCTTGATCTGATCAGCCTGCAGGATGCCGTGGCGTATTCGCCCTCCGCGTTGGCCCTTGCAGGTGTACGTGATGTGTACCGCGCCATCGGCCGCCTGAATGACGGAAGGGTAACTGAAGGAGGTGGCGCCGTCGCCCTTCGGTTCGAGTTGCCGCTTCAGCGGCCAGGTTTTGCCCTCGTCGGTGGAAATGGCAACGGTGAGGTTGTCGCGTGACTTGTTGGAGTTGTTGTAAACGATCAACCAACGCCCGTTGCGCAGGACGGTTACCTCGATGCTCGAGCCGGGATTGGGGATGTCGGTGTCCAGTGCCGCGCTCCAGGTTTCGCCGTTGTCTCGGGAGAGGCTTGCCATTNCCCGGCCCGGAGGCGGGCCGGAGTCCCTGCAAAACGCAACGATCGTTCCGTCGCGCCGCTTGGCCAAGCTGGGCTGGATGGGGCCAAGGCCGATGATCGGCCGGCTGGCGCGCCACGTGNCGCCGTGGTCGTCGGAGATGGCCACGAGCGANGCGTTGAANCCNTCNGAGTANAGNGGGAGCAGGATNCGNCCGCNTGGCAGNNTNAGNGGGNGGGTGCGGGGCATCCANCCGGTCTGNCGCTTGAACGGGTCGCGGGCGGCCTTCAGCAGCAGATCCTCGTACGGGCGGGCGTATTCGGCCCACATTTCCGTGTTGAGTTTGATCTCGCCGAAGCGTTGTTCCATCGTTTGGGCGAATCCCGGTCCCGGCTTGAGCGGCACGACATCCTGCCACGACCAGTCGGGCGGCCCCGGCTCATCGAACATTTCCGCGCGCCGGACTTTCAGGAGGCTGCACTCCCAGCGATGCGCCAGCACGGCGACCCAGAACAGCCNGAGCCGGCCCAGGGCATCGACGTGCAGGACCGGGTTGCAGTCGGGGAAGCCCGGGGTGTCGGCCATCGTGAACACCGGGCCCCAGCGCTTGGCCCTTTTTCTCAGGCGGGCGCCCTGCACGAGCACGTCATCGGCCGTGCGTTCGCCGGAGCCGTGATACCAGCAGGCCAGCAGGTCGCCGTTGGGGNATTGNACGATGCTGCTNGANTGGGTGTGCTTTTTGCCGGGCGGAAAGATGTCGGCGGTGGAGTAGAGGGGCGCGGCCTTGGCCAAGGGGGCGACANNCAACGAAGCCAGCAACGCGAACAAACCAAGCGGGGACAAGTTCATGGGAGAATCAGGGGAGGGGTGTAGGCTGGTTGGTCAGGTGGCGCTGGATGCGGCGCAGGTCGGGGATGGCGTCGTCGCGGGGCTTGCCGCGCATGAATGGGTGGGTGGATTGCCAACCCCAGCGCTCGGCGTGGCCGTCGGCGAAGCTCATGACGGCGCCGTTGCCGTACTCGCCAAATGGCTGCCGGTCAGGCTCGGGCGGCAGCCAGCCGTGGCGCTTGGCCGGGCC
>NYYJ01000124.1 GCA_002686755.1 Verrucomicrobiales bacterium | reverse complement strand
TGAACTCAACGCTGTAGTTCGAGCGGTCCGAGTTGGATTTGGTCACGTCCTGGGAGAGCACGGACAACTCACTCATGCGATCCAGTGCGCTTTGCACCTTCTGCAGGAAACCGTCCTGCGTTTGAACGAAGGAAACTGCATTCCCCACGTTCGCCCTGACGGCGGAGTTACGGTTGATCTGGGCTTCCAGTCGCATCACCTGCGACAGGCCGGCTGCGTCATCCTCCGGAGAAGTAATCTTCGAACCCGAAGATAATCGGGCCAACGATTTGGAGAGAAGACGGGTTGAATCTGCTAAATTCCGGGCTGCGGAATTAGCCGTGATATTGGTATTGATTACCATGAGACAAGTCCTTTCGTCTGAGGGTTAAACGGCATCCATGCCGCTGGAAAACCTTTTAGGCGTTTCCCGTGTTCCTGCGGCCTCTCGACCGCGCTGCACGGTGACAGAATCGGCAGGGTGGCAGTTTACTTTAGAAGTTTTTTTGATCACGACAAACTCCCACCGCAAAACTTGTCACGACTCCCTCCAGTTGGCATGATCGGCGGCTGACTTATGACCCGTTGCAGAAAACCGCTCCGTTCGCTTGGCCAAGCCATCTGGAGTGCTGCTATTCTTTCTGTTGCACTTGGCCAAGCCGGTGCCAAGCCGGCGGGCAACCGCCTCACCTACCTGGATGGGGCAGATCCGTTCCACGTCGGGCTTGCCTTCCCGAGGCTCACCACGCCGCAATGGGTGGGCGAAACCGGCGTCGAGGCGGTCGTTACGCTGGGCATCGACGACATGCGCGACCCCCGTATTTACGAGTCGTTTTGCCGGCCCATTCTTGAGCGCCTCAAGCAGATCGACGGCCGCGCCCCGCTAAGCATCTTCTGCAATAGCATCACGCCAACCGAACCTCTCCTTCAGCAGTGGCTCAAGGAAGGTTTGAGCGTGGAGGTGCACACCCTCACTCACCCCTGCCCCCTTCTGGCCAAGGGCAACTTTGCGGCGGCGGCCAATACCTACCACGGCGGCGTGGATTTGATGAACCACATCCCCGGCAACCTCCCGGCCGCCTTCCGGACGCCGTGTTGTGACTCGCAGAACACCCCAAGTCCGCGGGTCTTCTCCGAGTTGCTGATGCGCCGCAACCCCGCCGGGCAGTTTCTCGAGATGGACAGTTCCGTGTTCAACATCTTCACCCGCGCAGATCCCGCACTGCCGGGCAGCCTCGTCACCGACCCCGACGGCAAGGCCAAGTTTGAGAAATACGTCCCGTTCGACTCATACGTCGTCACGATTGAGAATTACCCCTACCCGTACGCCATTGGCAGCCGAATCTGGGAGATGCCGTGCATGGTGCCAAGTGACTGGGAGGCGCAGCACCTCCACGGCACAAACAACCCTGTCACGATCCGGGACTGGAACGCCGCCATCGATGCCACNGTAATCAANCAGGGGGTATTCAACCTGGTGTTCCATCCNCACGGCTGGGTCAGAAACACNCAGGTNATNGAGTGGNTCGACCACATCACCGCCAAGCATGGTAGCAANGTGAAGTTCCTAACCTTCCGCGNNGCGGGCGAACGNCTGACAAAAAACCTCCTCGGCGGCCAAGCACTGCGTGCAGCGAACGGGCAGGACAACGGCGTACGACTACTCGACGTGAATAATGATGGCTACATGGACGCCGTAATCGGCAACGAGCATCTGCGGCAAACCCGCGTTTGGGATCCGCAAACCAAGCGCTGGGAAACCGCACCATTTCCGGTGTCACTCGTGCAAGTCGACGCCGACGGGACGCGCACCGACGCCGGTGCCCGGTTTGGCATTCTTCAGCCAAGCGGCAACGCCTCATTCTTCATCAACAACGGCCAAGCTCGGGGCGTTTGGCATTTCGACGGTGGCGACTGGATTGAGGACCCGGCGATGCTGCGCGGGCTTGGCCAAGCGGTGAAAACCGTCGATGCCACACGCGACAACGGCGTCCGCCTGCGCGACACGGACAACGACGGCCACTGCGAGATCATCGTCGGCAACCCGGAGACCCAGGCTGTCCTCAAGTGGTCGGCCTCCGGCAAACGGTGGCAACCCGCCTCGTACAATCTCCCACCAGAGGTCACGATCGTGCGGCGGGACGGAACCGACAACGGCACCCGCTTTGTGGACATCAACGAGGACGGTTTTCTCGACGTCATCCAGTCCAACGAGCTGCGCTATTCGCTGAACATTTACATCCCGCAACCGATCGATGGNTGGTTCCCCGGCTGGCCGCGCGAGGTCATGGCCGGGCCGCGCACCGACCCGAACGCCATCCCGATGATCGTCCGGGGCGGCGAGCAAAACAACAATGGCGCCTGGTTTCACTCGCGGCATCTCTGGATTCAAAACGAGGACACGGCCCACCTGCCAAACCTCGTCGACCGGCGGTCGTTCGACGATCTGCTCCGGGGCGTTCTCCCGCTGCCGAAGTCGCCACAGGAATCGCTCCGGTCGATGGAACTGCTGCCCGGCTACCGGATCGAGTTGATGGCCGCCGAGCCGCTGGTGGCGGATCCGGTCGCATTCGAGTGGGACGAGGCCGGGCGGCTGTGGGTTGCCGAGATGGCCGACTATCCGCTTGGCCTCGACGGGAAAGGCCAACCCGGAGGGCGCGTCCGCTGGCTGGAGGATCGCAACGGTGACGGCGGCTACGACCACTCGACGGTGTTTTTGGATGGACTCGCTTTCCCCACCGGCGTGATGCCGTGGCGCGACGGGGTGCTCATCAGCGCCGCGCCGGACATCNTGTTTGCGCAGGACACGGACGGCGACGGCCGGGCTGACGAGTCGCGGGTGCTGTTCACCGGCTTTGGCGAGGGCAACCATCAACACCGGATGAACGGCTTCGAGTACGGGCTCGACAACTGGGTGTACGGCGCAAACGGCGACAGCGGCGGCGTGATCACCTCCCCCGGCATCGGGCGGCGCGTCAACATTCGCGGACGCGATTTTCGGTTCCGCCCCGACACGCTTGCGTTCGAGACGCAAACCGGTCAAACCCAGTANGGGCGCCGCCGTGACGACTGGGGCAACTGGTTCGGCAACAACAACCCCAGCCTCGGTTGGCACTACACCCAGCCGGGGCATTACCTGCGGCGCAACCCGCATTTCATCGCGCCCTCGCCGCGAAGGTCGCTTGGCAACTACGACCGCTCACACCAAGTCAACGGCATCAGCCAGCCACTGCAGCGCTTCAACGGGGTCGGCACGTTTCAGCACATCACCGCCGCGAACAGCCCCGCGCCGTATCGCGACGAGTTGTTCGGCGAACAGTCGGCGCGGCACCTGTTTATCAGCGCGCCAGCCTACAACGTGGTACGCCGGGAACTGCTGCAGCCAAGCGGTGTCAGCTTCACCAGCCACCGCCCGGAAGGGGCCGACGGACCGGAATTTCTGGCCTCACGGGATGCGTGGTTCCGGCCGATTACCCTCCGCACCGGCCCGGACGGCGCACTCTGGATCGCCGATTTTTACCGGCTCGTCCTTGAGCACCCGCAATGGATTCCGAACGACGTCGAATCAATGATCGACCTCCGTTCCGGCTCCGACCGGGGCCGGATTTACCGGGTTTACCGTGATGGAAATAAACCAAGGCCGATCCCCGATTTGCACAACCGCGACACCGCGCAACTGGTCGCCGCGCTCGACAGCCCAAGCGGCTGGCAACGCGACACCGCCCAGCGCCTGCTCATGCATCGCGGCGACCCAAAGGCGGCCCTGCCGTTGGCCAAGCTGCTCGAGACTAGCGCCAACCCGAAGGCGCGGCTCCACGCGCTCTGCACGCTCGAAGGCCTTAGCCAACTGCGGGTGGGACACGCCATTGCCGGCATGCGCGACCGCCACCCCGGCGTCCGGGAACATGCCATGCGCGTCAGCGAACCGCTGCTGCGCTCCGACCAAGGGGAGGCGCTTGGCCAAGCGCTGAACCGCCTCGTCGACGATCCGGAAATCCGCGTCCGCCGCCAACTGGCTTTCTCACTCGGCGAGTGGGATTCGCCCGCCGCTGGAGAACTGCTCGGCCGCCTTGCCAGCCGCGCCGGAGGCGAGACGGAACTGCAGACCGCCATTGCCTCCTCCGCCGTCGGGCATTCCGTCCCGATCCTCGATCAACTGTTTGCCGGGCCACAAGACTCAGAAAACCAACGGCTGATGGCGGCCATGCTGCGCTTGGCAGCCATCGAGGCCAGTGCCGCCGACCTGAAAAAACTGCTCCGCCGCCTGACCGATGCCACCGCCGAACTGGAGCCGTGGCGCGTGGAGGCGTTGTCCACCCTGCTGGCCGGTACGCGCAGCCGCGAACTGCCGCTCGATGCCCGGTTCGCCGACGCGACTTTTCGGCAGGCGCTCCGCGAGATGCTCGGCAACGCCAAGGCGACACCGGAGGGACGGGTCGCCGCGCTGAGGTTGCTTTGCCGCCTCCCCGGTGAGCGAGGCGAGACGGATCGGTTGCTGGCCGGGCAACTGTCGGCCCAATCCCCTAGGGAGTTATTTGATTTCAGCATCACGGAACTGGCCAAGCGTGACCCATCGGCGGCAAGCCTGCTGGCCCACTGGAACGGCTATTCCCCGAGCCGAAAACGCGCGGTGCTCCAGCAACTGCTCGCCGCCGACCGCTCCACCCAGGGGCTCCTCGCCGCCATTACCGACAAGCAAATCGCGGCTGCGGAAATCGGCCCGGTGTTCCGGCAGTTCCTCACCACCCACCGCAACAAGTCGCTTCGCGGACGGGCGATCGAACTGCTGGGCCGGCAAACGACCGGGCGTAGTGAACTCGTGGCCAAGCGCCTGGCCAAGGCCAGCGGGCTGAACGGCTCCGCCGACAACGGCGGGAAGCTTTTCGCGCTGCATTGCGCCGCCTGCCACAGTCTCGGCGGCATCGGCAACTCCGCCGGGCCGGATCTCGCCTCGCTCGGCGACAAATCCGCCCGCGCGCTGTTCACCGCGATTCTAGACCCCAACCGGGCCGTGGAAGATCGCTACATGCTATATTCCGCCACCACCCGCAGTGGAGACGGCATCGCCGGCATGATCACGGACGAGACCGCCACCAGCATCACGCTGATGGATCTGGCCGGCCAGCAGCGGCAACTGCTCCGCGGCGAAGTCGCCTCCCTGTCGAGCGTTGGCCGTTCCCTCATGCCGGAGGGGCTCGAGCAGGTGTTGTCCGCACAGGAGCTGGCCGACCTCGTCGCGCACATCAATGCCTCCGGCGTTCCGCCCAAGCGCCAGCCCGGCAACACGCCCGAACAGGTCGCTCCCGCCGAGGACGGTTCGCTGCTGCTCGCCGCCGCCAACGCGGAGATTTACGGCGACACGCTCCTGTTCGAGGAGAAGCACAGCAACCTCGGCTTTTGGCGNTCGGCAAACGACAAGGCCGTCTGGACTATCGACACGAAGGCGGCCGGTGAGTACGAGGTGCAGCTCAACTGGGCGCGCGACGGCGACGGCACGAGGAATCACCTTTTGCTGCAGATTGGCGGCGGCGAGTTGCTGGCGCCGGTTGAGGGCACCGGCACGTGGGACGACTACCGCGAAGGCAGCGTTGGCAAGATCCGCCTCGAGCGNGGCAGGCAGAGAGCCGTCGTCCGGCCGNCAGGCGAGCTGGACAGTTTCTTGATCGACCTGAAATCGATCCGCCTCGTGCCGAAGGGCTGACCCACCTCGGTTGGCCAAGCGGATCAGTTCGTTTTTTCGATGCCCTTGAAACGGACGGTNCGGGTGTCCATTTCGCGGCCAGTCGGCTTGGCCAGGCTACCGTAGAGGGCCGGGCGGCGCGTCTGGATCCAGCGCATGCCGATGTTCATCGTCAACTGCGCCGCCTCGAGGTCGGCGGTGATCATTTTGTCATCGGCCGCCCAGGTCTCGGCGAGGATTTCTCCGTAAGGGTTGAAGATCATCGCGTTGCCGGTTCTCACCTCGTCGCCGTCGATGCCGACGCCGTTGCTGAAAATCAGGAACATCCCATTGTCATGCGCACGCGACGGCATCCAACGCAGCAGCCACTCGCGGCCTTTTGAGCCTCGAAACTCCGCCTCGATCGCCTCCCGGTTTTCGCGGCGCGCGTGCCACAGCGCCTGGTCGATCACCCCCATGCATCGCGGGCTCGGCGTCCGGCAGCCACCGGTCTGGTGCGGTGCGATCAAAATCTCCGCGCCCTGCAACGCCACGATGCGGGTGTTCTCGAACAGATTGTTGTCGTAGCAGATGAGGATTCCAGCGCGGTTGCCGTTGGGCAGGTCGAACACCGTGAATTCGCTGCCGCTGGCGATATGCTCATTGACGAAGGCGTGCAGCTTCCGGTGACAGACCGTCCGCCCGTCCGGCATCGCCACGACGTAGCTGTTAAACAGTTCGCCCGCGTCGCTGAGTTCGAGTAGGCCGGCGCCGATGCTCAGGTTGTGTCGCTTGGCCAAGCGCAGCAGTTCCGCCGTGGTTGGCCCGCCCGGCACCGGCTCGGCGAGTGCCATGAGTTGCTCGCGATCGAGTTCGCGTAAAAACCAGTAGCCGGTGATGCACATCTCCGGGAACACCAGCAGCTCGACGCCCTGTTCCGCCGCATCGGCGGTGAAGCGCCGCACTTTGTCGAGGTTCGCCTGTTTGTCACCGGGCGCGTGCTCGAATTGTACGGAGGCAACCTTGGTGTCCTTCATAGAAACTCAGCCGACCTCGTTCAATCCGGACGGGAACGGGTTGACCCCGTAGGAGGCTTCGCGNCGNGCCACGGTGAACTCGGGCTGGCCGTAGTCGGCAAACGGCTGAGTGGCCAGGCGACCGCCCGCTTGGCCAAGCGACACCCCGGCCAGGGGCGAGGCCACGTTGGGTGCGTTGCCGAACCGGGTGTCGATCGCAGCCGGCCGGACACTCGCCTGCTCACTGCCGGGAAAGCGGATCGCCCGGTATCGCATCGACTGGTATCGCTGATGCAGCGACAGACCGTTATCGACTTGGATCGGCTTCACCTCTCGTTCTAGAAAATAATTCATGGCGGGAGCGTTATCGGCCGCCAGAATTACCAGCGGGTTGCACCGCCGTAAAGCCCGGTTTCGCGATCGTCACTCCGGCTTGGGCGCGGCGAGGCGGATCAGGCCAAGCGCGATGAGCAGTAGCAGCAACAGGCCCAGCTTTTCGGTCGGGAAACCCGCACCTCCCGCCCTGGCCGTCAGCACAACCTGCAACACCGGGCTGTCTTTGCCCTGAACCGACTGGCTGAAGTTCAACACCTGGCCCACGCCGGGAAGCGTGGCCAGTATGGCACCTGTCTCGGCCTCGATCGCCTCCTGTTGCCGAACGATGCGCTCGGCCAGTTGGCGGAATGCGGTCTTGTCCTCGATAGTGTTCAGATCCATGACCTGCTTCACCTGCGCCTGGGTGTATTTCACGCCCTTGCCCTGCTGCAACGGGATCGCTGCCTGTTGCTGTTCGATCTGCTGCGAAACCACGCCGTTGCTGATGAGGAAGTTGTTGCGGCGCATGTTGATGCCCATCATCGCCTGCTGGGTCTTGAGCTTCTGCAACTGAACGCGGGCGTCCTCGTTGAACGCGGCGTCGTTTTGCGACAGCTTGTAGGCCGACTCCAGCGCGCGGCGCGCCTCCCGCTGATCGCCCTCTACGATCTTCTGGTTGCCGATTTCAAGCAGATCTGCGGCCTTCTTTGTTTGACGCTGTTGGTTTTTGTACTCGTTGTCGAGGTACACTCTTGAAGCGCTTTGCGGAGCCTGACCGCCTCCTCGGGAACTCACGCTGATACCTCCTTGAAGCGGGACTGGTTTTGCCTCGAGATAGGTTACCGTCGAGGCGTCCTCGTCCACCTCGATCTCCAGACCGGCCGGCGCGTGGATTGTCCATTCCAGTTCTTGCATCGGCAGATCGATGACCGGCCCGGCCAAGGTCTTGTCCTCGCCCCGGCCAACGGGGGATTGATAGTAGAACTCGACAGACGACGCGCTGTCGTCGCCCGGGTTTTTCTCGAGCGGGATCACCACCTTGCCGCTGTCCTCCCAAGGCAGCACACCCTTGTCGTCGATGAACGCCGACCAAAACTCGGAGCCGCTTGGTAGCGTACCCCGCAATTCGCGCTCGTCGCCCTGCCGCAACTGGAGCGTCACTTGGGTCACCGCGTTGCCCGAGCCGGACAGTTCCGTGCGAAATTCGCCCTCGATCACCTGCGCATCCATCACCGAGGCGATCCCCTGGTTTTGGGCGGTGACACTCAGCGTAGCCGGCTTGACGGAACGGTACACCAACTGCGTCTCGCCGAGATTGAGCGCACCCTTGAGCGAGCGCGGCACCTGGCTCCACTCGACACTGTACAGCCCGTCCGGCGCCGAGCCTGGCGTCAGCAAAATGCGGCCCTCGGTACGCACACTGACAAAACCCCGCTGCAGATTCACGTCCACCGCCTGCAGGCTGCGAACCTCAACCGACTGCCCGGTGGCATCATCGGCCTGCTGGACCTGGTACGACACGGTGAGCTGGTACTTGTCGATCATTCGCCGGTCGAGTTTCACGTCCCACACCGCGCGGCCATCCTCGCCCGCGTCGCCCTTGACGAAGTCGGAAACCTGGTCGCCACTGAAGCCGACGCCCTGCGCCGCGTCCGGCAGCGCCACCCGGAGCGTCTTCACGCTGGTGTTCTCAATCTGGTACTCCAGGACGCCACGATACTTGACCGTGCCCTGCCGGATGGAGGCATCCTGCAGGAACACAGCCTGTATCCACGGATCCACCCGCTCGACATCGAACGACAGCGTCCAGTCGCCCTGCAACAGGCGGAACGCCAGCACGCCCCGGTCGCGGATGCCGGCCTGTTTCGGATCGAGTTGAGATACGCCATCGCGATCCTTCATGTACACGCGGATGCCCTGCTCAGGGATGATGAACAACTGGCCATTCTCCTTGGTCGCCTCGCGGATTGCCACGCGCGGCACCTGCCAGCTCTCGGTCTTCTCGAGCCCGGCCCCGGCGAGGTTGATCTGGAACTGCGCGTTGCCCTCGGTCTTCCCCTTGAGATGCAGTGTCACAACCGTGTCGTCCCCGGACTTGATGTCTGTCCAGTGACTCAATGCGTTGCCGGTGATCGACTCAATCTCAAGGCCCGCCGGCATCGCAAAGCTCAGCTTGAACACCCCGGCGCGGGTGATCCGGGCAGCGAGGTTTACGAGCAGCACACTCCGGTCCTCCCCAAGCGACAGCCGCTGGTTGGTCGTCACGCGAATATCCGGCTGAACGGCCGAAGCCTTGAGCGTCAGCCCGGCCGCGCGGCCGGAGTACCGGTAGGCGCGGCGCACGGTCAGTCCGGCGAACTCGCTCCGCACCGACTGAGCCATCGCCGCCGGGAAATCCTCGAGGTTGATCGGTGCGAGGCCATCCACCGAGGCGCTGTCCAGTTGCACTTCGGAGCTGGTGGCCAGAGCGGCAAGGCCCAGTTCGCCCGCAGCGCCGTTCACGCCGAGCAGGCCAAGCGTCTTCTCGTACGGGAACGCCCCGGCCGACTGCTGCGAACGCACCCGGAGATCGAACGACTCCTTTTGCGGCGCGGCAAACTGGATTTGCAGCGTGCCGGCCTCCGGGTCGAACCGCCACGAGGCGACGAGTTTCGAGGTAACATCCGTCACCGTGATGCTGGCCGGCACGGCGAGGGACATTTCGCCAAGCTGCCCCTGGGCCAGGCGTGCCTTAAGGTCGTGTACTCCCGCGACAATCCCGGCGGTCGGGATGAAAAGCTGCTGGAACTCCGCATAAAAAACCGGTTTCTCGATGCTCTCGTCGCGCGCCTTCGGTTTCCAGTTGATGCGTGCGCCTGGCTTGGGCGGCAGCACCAACTCGACCTTGTTGATCGAGCCGGTCGCGAAGGTGTGCTTCAGCGACACCGCATCGAGCGAGGTGACTTCCAGTTCCCGCCCGCGCATCTCAAGCGACAACCGGTTCACCATTGCCGACTGCGTCGGGACGCTGAATCCCCATTCCCCGTTTACGCGCGTCATGCGTGTTTCGTACTCGAACCCGACGTCGAACACGCCCGCCTCGTTGGCGATGAGCTGCTGCGAGGTCGCCTTGCCGGCGGTGAATTGTGCCAGCTTCAGCTTGCCGCCCTTGAGGTCGATACTTTTCAGCACGGCCGGCGCTGAGAGGAACTGAATGCGGTCCCCGGCCTTGGCCTCCCACTTGAGCGTGCCGGAAAGGGTTACGCGGTAGTTGGCCACCTGCCCGCTTTGCACCACGGAGAGCAGCNGACCGGCGTCCGGCTTGGCCGCTTGGCCAAGCGCAGTTACGGAACTTAGAAACAAGCCAAGCAGGATTGCCGTTGCGGCGGTCGCNGCCGGCGCGGTGCCTTCCGTTGGCTTCGGCGGAGCCGGTGGTTTTGGCGGCTTGGCCGGAAGGTTGATCTGCGCCGCAACGCTTGGCCAAGCGACGTGCACCAGCAGGAACAGGATGGCCAAGCCGGCAAAACAATGGATGCCGTTGGGAACAAGTAGCGTCGTCCAGCCGATGAATAACCAGCCGACCAACAGGCCGCCCTTTCGCACCACTTCATCCTCCGACTGAAGACGGTACACCCAAATCGCGAGGCCTGCCAAAGCCGGAAGAAAGATGGCGATCGAGTACAGCGCAGCATCCGCCTTGAGATTTTCCACCGTGATCGCCAACGCCTCGTTTTTCTCCAGCACCGACGAGGTAAACGCCAGTTCAGTCTCGACATGCAACGACTGGCCCGCCGAAGGGGCCGCCTCAAGCCCAAGGATCGCCAGCGATCCCAGCACGAGCGGCCAACCTAGAAGCTGCCCCAGCACGTTCCGCCAATCCAGACAATGCCGCCCGGCTTTGGTCGCCCAGCGGATGAGCAGCCCCCCGGCGAATGCCGCGAAACCGGCAGCCAGGAATGACAGGCGCAATCCGCCTTGTTTCAGCCGGGCAAACCCGGTCAAGTCCGGTCGCTGGTTGGTCGGCGAGACGTTGCCGGCCACGAACTCGAGTCGGTACTCCTGATCAGGCTCCACGTTCCAGTTTGCCAACAGCAGCGGCGAGCCGACTTTCGGCAGGGCCACGCGCACCTCATCATCGGCCGCCGCCTTGGGGGCGAACTTGATCGACACCTCGATCGGGTCGTTCGGGTTTTGCCCCTTCGGCAACGGCACGAGAATCGTCTCCCCCTGCGTGATTGGGATCACCCGCCGGCCGCCCACCTTGGCTTCCCAAAGATCGACCTCCTTCTCCAGCGTCACCTCGAAATGGTCGTGGCCGCGGTTCTTCAAAAAATAGGTCGCAGTGGTCACCGCCTGGCCGTCGTTGGACACCCGCGTCTCAAACGCCGCCCGGTCACCCACCTGCTCCAGCGACCCTTGGCGATTCAACGGCTTGAGCCGCTTGTTGAGCGTGAACCCGCCGCGCGGGTACTGGTACGCCGCCAGGATTGGCGCGTCGAAAAGCAGTCGGTATTCCTCCGGTATCTCAGACGGCTCAAGCGCAATCAGTTCCCCCTCCACCTCGGGCTCCGACTGCTCGAACCGCTCCTTGCCGATCAGGATCGAGTAACCAGCCTCCGACTGCACGCCGACCGGGCGCACGCCGTTGAACGACAGCGTCTCGCCTTCCGGGTTGAATTGTCGCTCGAACGTCGCCAACAGCGTATAGTCCCCAAACACGGTTGATTGAAAATAGACCGTGTAGGAACTGGAGGCACTGTTGTCGGCCGTCTCGTCAAGTTTCCAGTTTCGCACATCTCGGCCGACGAACTCCACGTTGGCATAGTCGGCCGGCACGAGCACCTTCAACTCGCTTACCGGCTTGCCGCCGATAAGGTAGTTGAGCACCGAACTGCCGTACACGATCCCCTGCCCGATTGAGTAGAGGTGCAGCGCATCCACCTGTAACGCCAGCTCCATCCGCTCGACGGCGAGGCTCGCCTCCCAGCCGATTTCCTTGATGCGGTAGGCCGCCTGCAGGCCCGNGATTTTTTTTGGGAAAAAGACAACGGCAATCTCGTTGACATCTTTCACCGCGGCCGGCACCAGCCGCAGGCCCGGGGAGGCCGACACGCCGACAAAGCCGCGGACGGACTTGACCTGCGCGTAGTCGAGCTGCGGGATAGTCCATGTGTCGCCCTCGACCGCCTTGTTTTGTTCCAGTCGAAGCTGGATNAGGTGNCGCCCCTCNAGCGGCTGNGANAAAACCAGNCGCAACGGCCGCTGNCCNTTCTCCGCNTGGCCAAGGAAGTANTCGGCCAACGCGGCCGCCGTCAGTTGCGNCACCGTGTAGCCNTCCGGGATGNGNATGGTGAANTCCCGCAGNGGCGCGTCNCGNATCTCNAGATCGACCTCGGCGTCGAGCGTNATCTCNTTGAAGCCAAGCTGGTACACCAGCAGTTGCGACACGGTCAGCTCCGGTAGGATGTTGTCGGCCTGCACCTCCAGCTTGTAGTCGCCGGCCGAGTAGCGATAGACAAGCGGCTTAACCTTGGGATTGTTCGGTAGCGCAGCGATCGAGCTGGCGGCGGGAAACCGGTTGGCCGAGAGCTGCGACAAACCATCCACGCTCACCGGCTCGAGCTGCACAGCCCCGTTGTTGACCAGCCGCAGATGCCCGCCGTACCGCACTGGGTTGACCGGCACGAGCCGCAGCGGCTGGAACCGCACCGGGAACGCGCCCAGCGGAGTCTGTGTCCGCACCACGAGATTGTAGTTGGCGGTCTGCTGGCTGTTGAGCTTCACCACGAGCCGCCGTCCGTTCTCCTGTTTCTTGACGCTCCAGTTCAGGATGTTCCGCCCGTTGACGCTGACCACCTCGCCGTCGCCGATCAAGTCCAGCTCGAGGGTGCTCATCCGCCCCTGCATCACGCGGTAATCGAAATGGTTAATCTGCCGGGCCAGCCCCGCGCCGACGGCGATGTGCACCGCCGCCTCCGCCGAATAGAACAGCTTCGGGATCACCACCGGCTTGGTTTCCTTCCAGCGAACCGATAGCCGGTCGCGCGGCGTGAGGAACAGGTCGTACACCCCGTCCTTGATCACCGGCTTGGAGGCCGACTGGGCGTCGAACGAGATCGCGCTTGGCCAACCGCTCAGCTTCACCGGCCGCAGCGCCGCCGGCACAACGCCAAAGTCGATGTTGCTCCAGCCATCCTTCTCCGCGATGCGCGCGTGAAACTCGAGATCCACCGGATAGGTGCCGCCCTTGGCGAACTCCAGCGTGTAGGTCTCCCCGGAAAACCCGACCTTGTACCCCTTCGCCGCCGGGATCGACGCCAGCGCCGCGCCGCCGAACACCACCGGCAGTTTGCCGCCCTTCGGGTGGCGCACCTCGACACTTCCCTTCAGCGAAANCGCCGCCACGCCATCNACCANGCGGCCCTTGAGGTCGAAGCCANTGAAGAAAATGCGGTTGGCATCCGGNTCCGACTCNGTNGCGGTGAATGCCACCTCAGGCGTGGCGTCGCTGAACTGGAAGCTGTACGCGCGAGGCCGCTTGGCCTCCGCTTGGCCAAGCCCCTGGGTGACGCGGGTCACGCCGTTGGNCTTGGTNATCGCCAGGTCGTAACCGGCTGTGNTGGTGATTGTTATGAGCCCNGCGTCGAGCACGGCCTCNCCCTGCGGGGTGAGGCTGATCGCACCCAGCTCCGCCTTGGCCTGCGCGTGCGTGTTGCGAAAGTGCNCCGTGAATTTCACCTCGTCCTCGGCCGGTTTTTCCGGATCGAACCGCAGCACGAAATACCTCTGGCCACCCTTGTCGTTGCGCAGTCCCCACTCGATCGCCTGNTCGCTTTTNGCCGAGANCANCNTNCCNNTGCCGTTCACNGCGAAGCGCAGNTCGGCCGCCTCGCCCTGCAGNATTTTCACCGTGCCGCTGATGTTCTGCTCCGTCTGGCCGCGGCGATGGGCAATGGTGTTCTCGGTGCGTACCGAGAAGATCAGCTTCTCCTTTTCCTCCTCCGGCTTGCGGGGCTTGAAATCGCCAGTGATGACGAAGCCGGCCTTCTCGCCGTCGACCTCGCCGTTGATCTTGAGGTTGTCCACCTCGGCAGCGGGCGGATCCCCCGCTTGGCCAAGCGCCGATGAGTTGCCCAAGCCAAGCAAGCCGAGCGCAAGCACCGCGCCGCTGACTCCTGTTTTTTTAATCATGCTGTTCATTGTCTTATACCGTTTTAATTAAAATCAATTCCCGGCGAGGATGCGCGCCTTGTTGATCATCCACTCGAGTTGGGCCGGGCGGGGATCGGTGGCGTAGATTGACGGGATGCCGGAGATCAACCCCTGCAAATCGGCCAACTGCACACCTTGCGCGTGGGGGTTCCGTGCCAGCCACTCGGCGAATGTCGCCGCCACACTGCCCAGTCGCATCGCCGGGCTGGCCTGCTCGAGCGGCATCGCGGCCGACTCATAGGCAAGGCTCCATTCCATCTCGGTGTACTGGCTCNTGAACGGCNCCNTGTAGCGCACGCGCACCATGCCAAGCGGCCCTTCGCCGTTCGGGTCGACCTGCACGACGTACAGCGCGTTGCCCGACTCGGCGGCGCTGATTTCCGCTGCGTCGATCTTGTTGTTGCGGAAATCCTCCTTCTTTAATTGATGCCGCAGATAACCAACCTGGCGGAAGACGTTAACGCGATCGGCGTTCCACTCGACCTGCACCTTCACGTCGGAGGCCGCGACTTGAAACGCGCCGAGCAGTTTCTGNTCGAACTCGGCCACGGCCTGTGCNGGCTGGCTCAAAAANCCGTATCGNCCGTCGCCATTACGNGCGAGCACCTCAAGCAGGTTGTCGTTGTACCCTTCCCAGCCGATACCGAAGCAATCCAGCGCGATACCCTGCTTGCGGTTGGCCTCGACCGTCTTGCGGAGCTGGTATGGATCAACGTTGCCCATGTTGGCCGCGCCGTCGGTCAGCAGAATCACGCGGTTGTTTCCACCTGGGATGAAATGTTTTTTTGCCGTCTCGTAGGCCAGCGCGAGCGCATCCTCAACGTGCGTGCCGCCCTGCGGAATCCAGCCGGTCGCCGCCTTCAAAAACGCCGCCCGATCGCCGCCGCGCATGCCGTCGACACGCAACTGCGGCGTGCGCGAAAACGTGACGAGACTGACTCGGTCGCTCGGCGTCAGTTTGCGCGCCAGCACGCCGAGCGACTGCTGCACGATGCTGACGCGATCCTCCCGCTCCATCGAACCGGAGTTGTCGAGCAGGCAAACCAGGTTGACCGCGCGTCCCGGCTGCCGGCCAAGCGCGGCGGTGCGGACGGAAAACCGGATGATGTCGCGATCGTGCCCGAACGGCGACCGCGCGCGCTCCCAGTGGAACGCCAACGGTTCGCCGGCGCGCGGCATCGGGTCGCGATACTCNAGNGCGTTCANNAACTCCTCGCTGCGCACATCGNCNGNNNCCGGNAGCTTGTNGGCCTGCANACTGGCGAGNGCNGTCTTGAANGACACATCGCTGACGTTGAGCGAGAAGGTGGAGAAATTGTTCTCGGCCGTGACCGTCTCCGGGCGCGGCGTGTAAACGACCGACGGCGCGGCTGGCTTGGCCGGCGGCTCCGTCTCCTTGAGTTTCTCGGCGAGTTGTTTTTCCTCCCGCTTGGCCTCGCTCAATCGGGAGGAGCGGCTGGCGCTTTTCGGCTTGGCTGAGGCCGGCAATTTCTTGTTGCCGACCGCCATGCCCTTCCGTCGGAGCAATTCGCGGTTGGCTCTTGCGAAAGACTCCGGCTGCCGCGACACCGGATTCTTGTCAGCATCCCCCTCCGCCAGGCTCTGCGTCCGGTTCGTTCCGGGTGACAGCAGGGATTCGTCGATTGTCGCCGTGAGGGACTCGTATTCCTCCTCCCGCAACCCGGCCAGCACCTCCTCGTCCTGCTTGGCCAGGGAGAGGCTTCGGCGGGCGGACTCAACCGAGGCGCGGCCCCGGCCGGCGCGCGTCTTTGAGTCGGCGCTGTGTGCCGCTTGGTTCGCCGACAACCCGCGGGCTGCTTTCTCTGACTCGGTGCTGCTTTTGAACAACCGCCCAAGTGCCGGGGCGTCGCCAAAAACGGGTGCTTCCGCTTGGCCGCTCTCCTCCTCAAGCTCGTCGCCGAGGGCGGCTCCCTGTGCGATCACCCCCCGCACGGTTACTCCAGTCTCTGCCCGGTTGAGCTCGGTCTGCATGTCAGAGGCCACCGCGCCGGATTGATCCCGCTCCAGCCCATCCCGCGATTGCGCTGCCTTGCCTGACACGAACCCGCGCACGACCTGTCCGTTGAGCGACTCGTTCGCATCGGCAAGGCTGAGCGCTTGGCCAAGCACCGCCGTCTCGTTCCCGGCCGGCTCGAGTGTGGTGCGACCGGAGTATCGGCGGGTCGCTTTCACGCCCAACGGCTTGGCCGACTCTTGAACTGCTTGGCCTCCATCGAACCCGAAAAGTTGACCACCCGCCACGGCGTCCCCGTCGGCGTCGGCGTCAAAAGCCGTGTCAGGAACAGCGACAGCCCCGCCAGAAACCGGGCTCGCCGCGATACCGCCGAAACCCATTGGCTGCCCGGCTGCGAAACCGCCGCCGCCCATGCCGCCGCCCATGCCCATGCCGCCCATCCCACCGGGGCCGCCCGGCAACGCCAATGTGCCATCGCTCTCCCCGGCGACGTCCGCTCGGGTTACACTCCATTGACGATCGGCCTCCTCACCGCGCTGTCGAATGTCCCAGTTCAACTCGGCCTGCCGCCCGGAGGCAGCNTTGGCGTTGAGAGCCGCCCCGGCCCGATTCGCCGACTCAAACTGCGAGTTGTCCCTGCGACCGTTGACGGCAACGCCCGCGTCNCCCGCCAGCGGCATTGGCGGAACAGGCGGTCCCGGCAACGCGGTTTTCTGGAATGACTCTACCGCCCCGGACGGCTTGGCCTCGGAAACCGTACGGAGTGAGTCTTTGCTGAAACCACCGACACCGCTCGTGGTCGCGTCGTCGGGGGACGGGGTGGCAAAGTTGAATTCGGTCGCGGCAGTAGCCAGTTCCCCCGCCGCCATGGCCGGCTGCCCGCCGGATTCGCCTCCCGATTTGTTTTGATACCAATACAGGTTCGACGTTTCCGCCGGCTCGGCGGACGGGCTGCTCTGCTCGTCTGCATATCGGCTCTCAAAACCCGCAACCGCCCCGCCCCGAGGTTGCGCCAGGTTTTTTTGGAGCGACGCGATCAACCCCGCGGATTCCGCGATGGCGTTTGACTTGAGTTTGCTTGACGCACGGGCGCCTCCCTCCTTGTCCGCGTTCTCGCCGAAGCCGGCGAACTTACCGTATCCGTAGGCATCCAGCGACTCGGCGTGATCCGACGTCTTCAACGCCGGCAGCGCCAACTCGGCAAGCTTCCGCTTCGACGCGGCTCGGGGGCGGTTGCCGCCGCGCCCTTCACCGCGTCCGCCAACCGGCTTGGGCTGTCCGGGAGCCGATTTCTCCCGCTGTTCGCCCAAGGCGAGCCTCCCGTCAGTCGCATTGCCGGCAATCGAGCCCAACTCCTGCACCGACGCCACCCCGGTTGTGGCCGCCAAGCGATCCACCTCAGCGGAAATCGGCGCGGCCTCCTCGACCGACTCATCGTACAGCACCACGCCTTCGCGATCCGCCAAGTAGTCCACCTTGACCCCGGGATGCTCCTCCGAAGCAGAGGGAGCGCTCTCCGGCGACGGGGCTGTCCGGGCGGCGACTCCCTTCTGGTCGGCAACCTTCAATCCACCGACTCGGCCAAAATCCGCGACTCTCGATTCCTCCTCCGATTCACCGGGCATGGCCGTGCTGTTGGAGGCCACCCTGTGCTTGTCCTTGGCCAAGCTGGGAAGCAGCAACCCGGCAGCGACCAGCAGCACCGCGCAGACAGCGGCGGCGATGGCCACGGCCTTGCGGAAACTCACCCGCACCACCTTGCGCTTGGCCAAGCCGGGGGCGTTCCGGAAAAGTTGCTTCAGCTTGGCGCGCCGTTTGCGGGACAGGCGCGGTTTCGGCGACTTGGCCTTGGCCGCTTGGCCCACGTCGAGCGCCTCGCGCAGCAGCGGCAGAGTCTGCTCGATCCCGGCGCAGAACTTGGCCAAGGCGGCGTCGGTCTTCAGTTGCGCCCGGAGCTGTTCCTCCTCGAACGGGCTTGCCTCGCCCAGAAGCATCGCGACCACGCGCGCCTCCAGTTGCTCGCGTGACGGCTTCGGTTTGTTTTCAGTCGAGTCGCTCATGGATGTATCCGGATCGTTTCAGCGCGGTGGCGAGTTTCTTCAGCGACGTGTGGAGAATGTATCCCACGTTGGTCACTGTCAGGCCGGTGCGCTCACTCATTTGTTTGTAAGAGAGCCCGTCCTCGAATCTCAGCCGAACCAATTGCTGACTCCGGTCATCCAGTTCCTCGATGCATGCGCGTGCCTGTGCCACGGCTTCCATCCGCACCATTCTCTCGTCCGGTGCGGGTGATGTCGGGGGTTCCGCGCCGGGAGTTTCCTCCGGCGAAAATCCGACCGGCACCACTTTCTGCCGTTCGCGATGGTGCGTCATGGCCAGGTTGAATACCGTGCGGTACAACCACGGCCTCGGCGCAACCACCTCGGTGTAGGCGGCGTGCAGGCGCACGAACGCCTCCTGCACGATCTCCTGCGCCTGTTCCCCGTCCCGCACCATCTTGATGGCATACGCCAGCAGCGGCGATTCGCATTGGCGAAACACCTCCTCGATCGCCTCTTTTCTCGGGGCGGTCTCGGGCTGCGGATCGTCCATGGACCGGGGAGCACCTTTCGCACGCATCTGCATGGGAGTCAGCTTGTCCTGCTGTCCTTTCGAGACATTCAACAATGCTCTCAATCCCATGACGCGCCCGATCGGTTTTTATTAGGTGGTATTTGAAGCGGATTTGGCCGATCAACCAAACCCCAATGAATCACGACCGATTAAACACCGAAATGTTCAAAAAATGGGCTGAAAAATGAGCCAGACGAGGCGACCGTGGCTCCTTTTTTACTTCAAGGCGTTCACCTTGGCTCGGAATCCCGGCTTGGTGTCAATCAGGATCTCCAGGATAGCTGCGCGATTTTCCGGGGAAAGGTGGCTGAATTCACCGCTCCCATCCTCTCCCCGAAGCACCCGGATCAATCGAGTCTCGACATGGGCCAGCAACGGCGCAGGCAGATTGTCGAACGACTCGGAGTAAATGAGGAAACTGCAGGGATACCGAAACATCCGCCGCTCCAGGTCCAAATCCCGCAACGAGCGCCCTTTGCGGTCGCGCGGGCCAAGCGACGAAAAATGCCGCGCAAACCGGGACATTCCCTTGACGGGAGATTCCAGCTTGCACTCGTCAACAAACAGCATGTAACGAAGAAGCTTGTCACCGGCAGAGATGATCCGACTCCGGGTACTTTCGGTCTCGTGATCCAGCGGCCTATCCAGCGCACGGTTCATGATTTTTTGGTGGTGAACGGCGTGTCGGCAATCATACGAACCGCTGGTGATCAGGTTGTGCATCTGCGACTGGTGCTCCAGCACCATCAACGCCACAAGGTCGCTGTTCGGTTCGAGGTACCGCTCAACCCGAAACAGTCCACTCAAGTCCGTAAGGTTCGCGCCCTTGTCGGGGTCGATGGGGTTGGAGCGATCCTCCCGCGCGATCACGTTGCCGCGATGCCGCATATTCCCGTGCGTGCCGGAGACGTACCATCCGCCGAAGCGTTTTGAGAATGGCGTCGAGTGATCGGTGGTCGTGGTGCCCAACCCGAAATGCGGCTGCCCCTCATCTGAAACGAATACCGACCGGACAAGATAGCCGGGGACGCCCTTGGTCTTGGAGGACGCATGGCACGTGAGGCAATCGCCCCGGTCACGGACAATCTCGGGCCGCTCCGTTTGCTGTTGCTTCAACGTGTAAAAAATCCCGCCCTGCACCGGATCCACTGCCGAGAGTTCGATCACCTCACCGCGTTGAACCCAGCCGACATACGTGTCGTCATTGAAGTATATGGCCCTTGGCTTTGCAGGCGAAATGCGCCTGAGTTGCAGGCTCGTCTTGGAGAAGACCAAGGTTTGCGACGACATCGGAATATCAAGCTGCCGGAGCACAGAGGGCAGCCAGCCGTGTTTCCCGTCCCACTCAAGTTTGGCACTCCCCTCCTCCAGTCGCAGTTTCAACTGCTGCACTCTGTCGTTGACAGGGGTAGTGTTGTAATGGATCGGCGCACGCTCAATCTCCACAAGCCCCGCCTCCGGCATCACCGGGAAGATGAGCCACCCCATCGCGACCGCAGCCACCCCGCNCCNCAAACAGGTTGCCTTACGGGCAACACCATGACCTGTAAAATTCACCTAAACTGGAACACCCCGCGCCGCCGACTTTTAGCAATACCCGGAATGCAGCACAACCTAAACCAAGGCACCGCAAATGCCCAACGCACACTCAATGTTGCCGTCAAGCACCTAGCCAAGGGCACTGCGCCATTGCCACCGGGGGACGGTGGTGGTTCAATCCCGCCGATGCCAATCTTGAGCAACTTTCGCCGAATAACCCTGTTGGCCGCGGCCGCGATGGGCCTTGGCCAAGCGCGGGCGGAGCAGGCGTTGCCGAACATTCTCTGGATAACCAGCGAGGACAACGGACCGCACCTTGGCTGCTACGGCGATCCGTACGCCGTCACGCCGAATCTCGACCGCTTGGCCAAGCGCAGCCTGCGCTACACCCGGGCAAGTTCGAATGCGCCGGTCTGCGCCCCGGCCCGCACGACGATCATCTCCGGCATCTACCCGCCCGCGACCGGGGCCGAGCATATGCGCAGCATGACCCGCCTGCCGGGCGATTTTAAAATGTACCCAGCCTACCTGCGCGAGCTTGGCTACTACTGCACCAATAATTCCAAGGAGGATTACAACCTCGAGAAAGTGGGCAAAGTCTGGAACGAGAGCGGAAGAAAGGCGCACTGGAAAAACCGGCCCGACGGCAAGCCGTTCTTCGCGATCTTCAACCACACGATCAGCCATGAGAGCCAGATCCGCAACAAGATCAACCCGGCCGACCGCATCCACGACCCGGCCAAGGTGCGCCTCCCGGCCTACCACCCGGACACCCCGGAGGTGCGGAAGGATTGGGCGCAATACCACGACCGCATCACGATGATGGACAAGCGTGTCGGTGAAAACCTCCGCGAACTAAAGGAGGCTGGCCTGGCCGACAACACGATTGTTTTCTACTACGGCGACCACGGCTCCGGCATGCCACGCAGCAAACGGTGGCCCTATTTCTCCGGGCTCAACGTACCGCTCATCATCCACGTGCCGCTGAAATTCAAGCACCTCGCCCCACCCGAGTACAAAACCGGCGGGAGTACCGACCGGCTCGTTGGCTTTATCGACCTTGCGCCGACCCTGCTGAGTATCGCCGGCAAAAAGGCACCGGCGCAGATGCAGGGCCATGCGTTCATGGGGCGGCACACGGCGTCGGCGCAGCCGTTCAGTTACGGCTTTCGCGGGCGGATGGACGAGCGGTACGACATGGTTCGCACGGTGTTCGACGGACGGCACGTTTACATTCGCAACTACATGCCGCACAAGCCGTACGGGCAGTATCTCGACTACATGTTCCAAACGCCGACCACGCGCGTTTGGCGCGACCTGTACCGCGCCGGCAAACTCAACGAGACCCAATCCCGCTTTTGGCAAACCAAGCCGACCGAGGAACTGTACGACCTGAACACCGACCCGGACGAAGTCCGCAACCTCGCCAAGTCGAAGGAACACGCGCCCATCCTAAAGCGCCTGCGCAAGGCCCACCGCAACTGGGCGAAAAATGTGCGCGACATCGGTTTTTTGCCGGAGGCTGAAATCCATTCCCGCGCCGCGAACGATTCGCCATACGAGATGGGCCACGACGACAGCCGGTACGATTTTGACGCCATCGCCGGGGCCGCCCGCACCGCGTCACAAAAGGGAAAAAAGAGCACCGAGCAATTGGCCAAACTCATCAGCAGCAACGACAGTGCGGTGCGATACTGGGCTGCGATGGGCTATCTCATGCGCGGCAAAAACGGCGTCCGGAAGGGGCGCGAAGCGTTGGCCACCGCGCTGGAGGACGCCTCGCCAAGCGTCCGCATCATCGCTGCCGAGGCTCTGGGCCGTTACGGCCGCAAAGCCGAGGCCAGGCGCGCCGCCGGGGTGTTGATGCAATACGCCGACCCGGCAAAAAACGGCATCGCCCTCTCGATGCTCGCCCTCAACGCGCTGGACGTCCTCGGCGAATTCACCGAGCCGCACAAGGAAGCCATCGCCGACTTGGCGCGCATCGACCCCGAGGCCAACCCGCGAATGCGCAATTACGCCAACCGACTGATCGGCCGCATTCTCAGCGAGTCGAAGTAGCCAAGCGCTTGGCCAAGCGGCCACCCCATGCCGTACACCGCACACGTTCTGAACGGTTTCACCCCCCTCGAGGCGTTGGAGGATGAGTGGCGCGAACTGTTTAACCAAGCCGAGTCGCCGAATCCGTTTTTCTCCGCCGAGTGGGTTTACACCTGGCTCAACCACCGGGGCGGTCGGATGTTCCCGGTGACGCTGATCGTGCGAGATGACGACAACCAACTCGTCGCCGCCTGGCCGTTTTTCGAGTACGCGGCGATTGGCGGGCGCGGACTTTGGGTCAGCCTTTCGGATATCGCCGACTGCACGGATCCGCTGGTCATCCGGCACGACCCGGCCCTGCTCGATACCGTGTTCGAGGCGCTTGGGCAACTGTTCGCCGACTACCGGTTCATCTGGATTCCGCTGCTACGGGAGCAATGGGTGCGCGACCATCTGGAGCCGGCGCTGACCACGTTCCCAAACTTGCCGATTATCCGGGGGCGTGCCCCGAACCACTTTATCGACCTGGCCGCCCAGCCTGATTTTGACGGCTATCTCAATGACACGGTCGGTGCCAAGACGCGCAAATCACTCCGCTACGATTCCCGACAAGTCGAGCAGCTTGGCCAGATCGAGTTCGTCACCTACCGCACGCCGGACGACCTGTTGCGCTTCGAGGTGGAGATGCGTTCCATCGAGAAAGTCAGCTGGAAGGGTCGGCAGAAAGTGGGACATCTCACCGGGATTGGCTCAGGGGATTTTTTCCATGAACTTCTGACGAAACTGTTGGCGCTTGGCCAGGCGGAAATCACCGCGCTGCGCGTGAACCAGATGGCGATCGCCTTCGAGATTGCTGTTCGCCAACCCGGCTACTACGGCTTCTTTCACATTGCCTACCTCCCGGATTACCACCGGCACTCACCCGGCAAGCTGTTGATGCTGCACAACATCGAGCGGGCGATGCGCGAGGATTGCGCGGAGTTCGACTTCATGCAGGGCGGCCACGAATACAAGCAGAAGTTTTGCACCGGCACCCGCGGGCTGATGGACGCCTTCCTCTGCCAACGCTCGTTTGCAGGACGGCTAAACCATTGGCTGTCGCGCCTCTTCACCCGCCGCAAGGCCAGCTAGACGCGGCTGGCGCGAATCTCCCCCGCCCGACCCGTGACCTTCCGGAACGCGGCGATGTATTGGTCGAGCAACGTGCGGTCAGCCCCGGGAAACGACGGCAGCTTGAGCAGTTGCATGTTCCCCAGTTGCGTGTTCGGCACGGCATCCGGCGCGTATTCCGGGAACGGCATCTCGTCCGGCAGGCGGGCGATCTCCCGCCAGGCGCCCTCGGTGAACAGCGGCTGCTGGTGCAGCAGCGGATAGCGCGGTCGCTGTGCCTCGCATCCCTCGGCGACCAGCGCCTCGATCAGAAAATCCAGCGGCAAACCAACCCGTTCGCTGTCGGGTCGGACCAGGTACTCGAAATAAACCCGCTCCACGTGCCCCGGCCCGAGGTATGTGTGGAACCCGAGCGACTCAAGTGCCTTGGACAAATACACCAGGTTCTCGTTGCGCTTGGCGTTGCGCTTGGTCAAGTGGCGAAGCTGCACCCGCGCAATCGCTGCCGACACCGGGGCGATGCGCGTCTTGATGCCGAAGGTCGTGCCGGCAAACCGCGCGGCCGCCGTCGGCAACTCGAGAGTGCGCATCATGTCGCCCATGCACGTGGCCCGCTCGAGGTACGACTCGTCATCGCACAAAAAAATGCCGCCCTCGCCGCCGGGAGCGAGCTTGTCGCCCTGCAGGCTGAACACGGAAATGTCGCCCAGCGAGCCGCACATCCGGCCGCGCCACTTGGCGCCGTGCGCGTGCGAGGCATCCTCGATGATCTTCAGCCCGTGCCGATCCGCGATGGCCTGCAACTCGGTCATCTTCGATGGCAATCCCCAAAGATGCACGACCACGATGGCCTTGGTTTTGTCGGTGATCTTCGCCTCGACATCCACCGGGTCGAGGCCAAGCCGCTCCTGTTCGCTCTCGCAAAACACCGGCACGGCCCCGAGCCACAGCATCGGGATCACCGACGCCCAAAAGGTCGCCGTCGGCACCAGCACCTCGTCCCCCGGCTTAAGGCCAAGCGCAAAAAACCCTGCCATCAATGCCGAGGTGCCGTTGTTGTGGGTCAACGCAAACTTGCGCCCGGTGAAAGCGGCGTACTCGCACTCCAGTTCGCGCGCCACCGGGTGGGTGGTGATGTTGCCGGAACGCATCACCTCGAGTACCGCCTGTTCATCCTCCTCCGTGAGGATCGGCCAGCGGTTGGCTTCCGACTGGTCGAGTGTCACCGCCGGCTCGCCGCCGAGGATCGCCGGCAATTCATCCGCTGCCGTTTCCATTGTGTTGAACCTTGCGGCCGGTCAGCCGGTCGAAATGCCCCTCCACCCGGCGGACGTGTTGCCGCATCGCCTCATCGGCCTTGGCCGCTTGGCCATTGTGCAGCCGCTTGGCCAAGCGCTGCAACACCGAGAGATTCTCGTTCCGCTCGCCCAGCCCCTCGCGAGGGATCCATTGGGCAATGTTTGTACGGCGCCGCAAGTAGTCGTCCAGCGTGCAACACGACTCGTGGCGCGCGCACCAGTCGACCGAAGGCACCGGCTCCGGCATACCGGGAAAATCGCCCCACTCGATGTCCGGCAGACCTCCGTTGGTCTGGGGCTGTGAAGCCCGCGCTTGGCCAACGACCCCGGCGGCGGTATCAGCTACCGCCTTGGCCAAGCGGCCACAGCCGGTGATCTTGCCGCCGTACGTCGAGAGCCACGGCTTGGCCTTGTCCCGCACCACCCGGAAGCGGCGCGTCAGGTCGAGCGGATACGCGTCGGCATCGTAATCGTTCGGAACCGCCAGCGGCCGCACGCCGCAGCGGAGCATCGCAATGTCAGGGCGATCGACCTGCTTCTGCAGACGCCGGTTTGCGTGGTCAAGCAGGTAGTCGACATCCTCCGCCTCGACGCCAAATCCCTCCTCCGGGGTATCGCACGATGTCTCGGTTGGCCCAATCATCGACACCGGCCCCCAAGGCAGGTACAGCAGCGTGTCGTCGTGTTCGCCGAGGTCGAACACCACGGGAGACTCGTGCTGGGACTCCCGTCGCAGACCGATGAACACGCCCTTGCTGAACCGGTGCTTGTACGGCGACTCGATGCCAAACTGCGCGTTGACCCGGTCGGCCCATACCCCCGCGCAATTGACGACGCAGCGCGCGCGGGCCTCCGTCGTTTGCCCGCTCAACCGGTCACGCAGTTCCAGCCGCCAATGTTTCTCGCCTCCGGAATAACCGCCGCCCTCCAACGCCGCGTGGTTGAGTGCGACCTGTCCGGGCGCAGCGTGCCGCGTGATCCAGTCCAGCACAAACCGACAGTCGGAATCGTTGAGCATCCCCTCCTCGAACAGGATCGAACCGGCGGCACGGCAGTCCGGCTTGATTAACTCAGCCTCCGGAAAGGACACCTCGAGCGATGGCCTGCGACGGCGCAGGAAGCTCATCGCCCAGTAGAGATAAAGCGCCGTATGAACCAAGCGCCGATTGCGTCCGCCGTTGGCCTCCGGGACATACCGGAACACCTGCGGACGAATGCGGCCATCCAGTGACCGGATCATCCGGTCGCGCGACAGGGAAAACTCGACGACTGCCCTGAAGTCGAAGTTACGCAGATAAAGCAGACCGCCCCACACCATCATGGCCGACGACTGGCTGGTGCCACAGGCGAAGTCGCCCTTGTCGACCAGCAGCACCCTGTAGCCGCGCGAGCACAACTCATGGTAAAGGCTCGCGCCGTTGATCCCGCCGCCCACCACGGCCACGTCGAAAACGGTTTCCCCGGCTTCGTCCCACAGATTTTCACGGGTTCGATGCGACATGGTCTTCCAGCGTGTGTCGCGCACCGTCTTGACAGAAACCGGATCGGCTGTCGAGTGACAAACAGCCCTGTGAAACTTAATTCCGTGAAAACCGCAGTACCAGCCACGGGATGAGGAACAACAGGAACGCAGCCAGCTTGAACACCCCCATGAGGAGGTAGTTCACCATTTTCGCGTCGTACGCGAATTGGGCCATTTGAGCCTCCTCGATCCTCATCATCGCGGCATGAATGCCGACCACCCAATCCCAGGCTAACAGCATCAACACGAACCAGAACAACAGGAAACCGAACGACACCAACAACGCCCGCAAGCAAAACCGCTCCGCAACCCGGCAACAATCATCCGATGAATCAGTCATGAACAAAGGCTACCGCTTGGCCAAGCGCTGGCAAGCGAAATGAGAGCCGAGGCAATCCCATGTTGGCAAGTGTCGCCGCTTGGTTTATCAACCCGGCATGCAATCGACGTTTCGCATCCTGTCCTTGTTAGTTTGTGTGTTTGGCGGATCGCTTGGCCAAGCAGAATCCCACGCAAAAACACCCAACATCATCCTCGTCATCACCGATGACCAGGGGTACGGGCCAATCGGCCGGCATGGACACCCGTGGATTCGCACGCCGCACCTGGACGAGTTGTACGACACCAGCACTCGATTCACGCGATTCATGGTGAGCCCAACCTGTGCGCCGACTCGCAGTGCGCTGATGACCGGGCGGCATCCGATGAAAAACGGGGTGACACACACCATCCTCGAGCGCGAACGCATGACACTCAAGGCCACCACCCTGCCGCAGGTGCTCAAGCAGGCCGGCTACACCAGCGGCATTTTTGGCAAATGGCACCTTGGGGACGAGGAGCCGTACCAGCCGCACACGCGCGGGTTTGATGAGGCGTTCATCCACGGCGCGGGCGGCATCGGGCAAGCGTACAATTGCAGTTGCGCCGACGCGCCGGGCAACAAGTATTTTGACCCTGTCATCCGTCACAACGGATCCTTCGTGAAAACTAAAGGCTACTGCACCGATTTATTTTTCACCGCCGCGTTGGGATGGATCAAGGCCAAGAAGGATGGCGATGCGCCGTTCTTTGCATACATCACCACCAATGCCCCTCACGGGCCGTTCATCGCGCCGCCCAAGAATACCAAGCGCTTCACCGACCTCGGCTTCGCCGGTAAGCCGGCGGGTTTTTACGGCATGATCGAAAACATCGATGAAAACATGGGCCGCCTGATGGGCAAGCTGAAGGAATGGGACTTGTATGAGGACACCATTTTGATTTTTATGAGCGACAATGGCATGACAGGCGCTGGCTCCCGACCCGGTCAACAGGTGGCCAAGGGCTACCCCTTCTTCAACGCCGGCATGAAGGGCATGAAGGGCAGTGCCGATGAAGGCGGAGTGCGCGTGCCTTTCCTCCTGCGCTGGGACGGCCATTGGAAAGCCGGACGCGACTTTGACACTGTGAGCGCGCACATCGATGTGCTGCCCACCTTCGCCGCCATCGCGGGTATCAAGACGTTGCCGAAAAACCAAGTCGAAGGCCGCAGCTTCCTGCCACTACTTACTGGTGAAAAGAAAACGCTGCCCGATGACCGCTATCTCTTCACTCATAAAGCCCGCTGGAAGACCGGTACTGAGCCTAACGAATTTCAGTGGAAAAACTACGCTGTCCGCAACCAGCGTTATCGCTTTGTCGGAGGCGGCACGGCAGTAAGCGTTTCCGAACGCCAACGGAAAGAGGGCATCTCGCCCAAGGACGCGCTCTTCGACATGTTGAAAGACCCCGGCCAGCGGACGAACATCATCAACCAGCATCCCGAAGTGGCCGAGAAAATGCGGGCCGCTTACAACAAATTCTGGAAAGAAGCCCGCCCGTTGATGGTGAATGAATCCGCGCCCATGTCCAAGACCCGCCCATTCCATGTGTGGTACGCCGAGCAGATGAAAAACGGCGGCATCCCGCAGTGGAAAGCCCCGAAGCTCTAAATCAATTCAACGAACCTCCAACAGATTTCAAAAAATGAAAGCAACCAAACTCTGCGACCCTCTGCGCCTCTGCGTCCTCTGCGTTTTTATCACAGCCGCGCCGGCGCTTAACGCCGCCAAGCAGACCAACTTTTTGTTCTTCCTTGTGGACGACATGGGCTGGGCGGACATCGGGGCCAACGGCAGCACGTTCCACGAGACGCCCCACATCGATCGCTTGGCCAAGGGCGGAATGCGCTTCACGCACGGCTATGCCGCCGGATCCGTTTGCAGTCCAACCCGCGCCAGCATCATGACCGGAAGACATCCGGTGCGCGTCGATATCACCGACTGGATTCCGGGGCAGTCCAACCGCCCTGCGAACCCCCTGCTCCACCCCGACGACCGCGGCCATCTGCCCCTCAAGGAAGTCACCATAGCCGAGGCTCTCAAGGAGCACGGCTACCAGACTTTCTTCGCCGGCAAATGGCATCTCGGCGAAAAAGGCCATTGGCCAACGGATCAGGGTTTCGACATCAACATCGGCGGCCACCATCGCGGCTCGCCGCCCGGTGGCTACTACTCGCCTTGGACAAATCCCGCACTCAAGGCCAAGCGCAAAGGTGAATACCTCACCGAGCGCCTCACCGAAGAGTCGGTCCAGTTCCTCGAAGAGCGCGATCCAGCCAAGCCGTTCCTCCTCTACCTCTCCTATTACAACATTCACACCCCAATCCAGCCGTACAAGAAACGAATCGACCATTACCAAGCCAAGGCGGCCAAGGCGTTCGATGGCAACACGCCGACCGAGCCGGAGCACGAAGGCACCAACCGCCTGCGGCAGGACAACCCCGCGCTGGCCTCGATGGTCGCTGCGGTGGACGACAGCGTCGGCACGCTCCTAGGCAAACTGGCGGAACTCCAGCTCGACAAAAACACAGTCGTTATCTTCTTCAGCGACAACGGCGGCCTCAGCACGCTCCAGCGCGGACGCTTCGGCCCCGGCTGCAACCTCCCGCTCCGCGCCGGCAAAGGCTGGCTGTACGAGGGCGGCGTGCGCGAGCCCACGATCATCCGCGCACCCGGTGTCACCCAACCTGGCAGCGTCTCGCACAAACCGATGGTGAGCATGGATTTCTTCCCGACGATGCTCGAACTCGCCGGGTTGCCCGCGCAGCCCAAATTGCACATCGACGGCCAAAGCCTCCTGCCCCAACTCAACGGCGACGACTCCGGCACGCGCACGTTTTATTGGCACTACCCGCACTACCACGGCTCCGCGTGGAAACCGGGCGCCTCCATTCGCGACGGCGACTGGAAACTCATCGAGTTTTACCATTACAAAAACTTTGAACTGTATAACTTGGCCAACGACCCCGGCGAACGCAACGACTTGGCCAAGGCCAACCCTGCCAAAGCCAAGCGTCTGCGGACCAAACTGGCCGCATGGCAGAAGCACATGAAAGCGAAGATGCCGGTGCCCAATCCCGACTACGCTCACAACGCCCAGCCAGCCAAGCGCAACACAAAGAAAAATTAATGAGCGATTTTAATAAAATCGCCTTCCTTGGCACCGGCCTGATGGGGGAACCGATGTGCCACAATCTACTCCAAGCCGGGTTGCCGCTGACGGTTTGGAATCGTAGCCCGGAAAAAACCGGCCGCTTGGCCAAGCGCGGAGCCGTCGTCGCTGAGTCACCGCAAACCGCCGTCGCCGAAGCCGACGTGGTCGTCACCATGCTCTCCGACGGCCCGGCCGTGACGGACTTGATTTTTGACCGAGGTGTGGCGGACAAAATCGCTGACGGAGCCACCCGGATCGACATGGGATCGATTGGCGCAGATGAGGCGATCGACCATGCCAAGCGACATGCCAAGCGCGGCGTGCGCTATCTCGATGCCCCCGTGTCCGGCGGCACCAAGGGCGCGGCGGCGGGTGAACTGGCCATCATGGCCGGAGGGGACGCGGAAGCTTTTGCCGCGATGCAGCGGGTGTTTGATCCGCTTGGCCAAGCGACCCATGTCGGCCCGAATGGCTGCGGCCAATTGGCCAAGCTGGCCAACCAGGTCATCGTCGCCATCACCATCGGTGCCGTGAGTGAGGCGTTCATCCTCGCGGGTGGTGGCGGCGCCGACCGGGCCCAAGTGCGCGAGGCGTTGCAGGGCGGCTTCGCCTCCAGTCGCATCCTCTCCGAACACGGGCAACGCATGGTCGAGCGCGCGTTCAAGCCCGGGGGTCCAGCGAAGTTTCAGGTCAAGGATTTGCGGAACGCACTGAAGGCCGCGGAGCAACTTGGCCTCGATCTCCCCATCACGAAGCTCATCCACAAGCTGTTCAATGACATGGTCAACAGTGGCAAGGCCGACATGGATCACAGCGGGTTGCTCACTCATCTCGAGGAACTCAACAACATCTCATTTTCCTGAATGAAAGTCATCATCACCGGCGGCGGCGGATTTCTCGGTTCCCAACTTGCCACGGCACTCCTTGAGCGAGGAACACTCACCGGCTCTCCCGGCAATCAGGAACCCATCGACGAAATGGTGCTGATCGATGTCCGCTTCCCTGTGCCGCGGAACGATCCGCGAGTGCAGCAAATCATCGGCGACATTAGCGAGCGCGACTTGATCGACTCGGCGATCGGCGGGGCGACGGATGTCTCCATCTTTCACCTGGCCTCGATGGTCAGCGGCGAATGCGAGGAGCGGTACGATGACGCAATCCGTGTCAACCTCGATGGAGGGCGAAATGTTTTCGAAGCGGCACGCGCGATTGAAGGCCGACCACGCGTGGTGTTCGCCAGTAGTATTGCCTGTTTCGGCGGAGCCGCGATGCCTACCCCGGTGAGCGACTTAGCCAAGCGCACGCCCCAAACTACGTACGGCATGACCAAGGCGATCTGCGAACTGCTCGTCAATGACCACTCCCGCAAGGGGCATTTTGATGGCCGCTCGGTCCGCCTCCCCACGGTGATCATCCGCCCTGGCAAACCGAATGCCGCCGCCTCAAGCTGGGCCAGCGGGATGTTCCGCGAACCGCTCAACGGCGAGCCGTGCCACCTCCCTGTCCGCCGGGATCAATCCCATCCCATGACCGGTTTCCGCACCGTAATCGATTCCTTTATCACGCTGCATGAAATCGATGGAAACCAACTCGGCGACGATCGCGCCTACGGCCTCCCTGCCCACTGCGTCACTCCCAACCTCGCCGAACAGATATTGGCAGAAATTGCAACAGAGAGAAGTCTCGACCTTGCCCCGATCGTTGATGCATTTGACCCGCACATTCAGGGAATTGTCGACAANTGGCCCACAGCCGCCGACGGCACACGCGCCGTGACGCTTGGCCTGCCGGAACCGCCNCCTCTAAAGGAAATCGTGGAGCAGTACCTTGAACGGTTTGCCCAAACAAACTGACGATTTGCCGAAGGGCTTGCCGCTTCACACGCTATCCATCAGGCTCCCGCTACTCGATTCATATGAGACACCAGCCGATTAAGAACAAACTGTTCATCGAAAACCGCAAACGACTAGCCAAACTGCTGGCTCCCAAGTCGTTGGCAGTGTTGAACGCCAACGATGTACTCCCCACCAACGCCGACGGCACACTTGTCATGCAGCCAAATGCGGATCTATTTTTCCTCTCCGGCATCGAGCAGGAGGAAAGCATTCTGCTGATTTTCCCGGAAGCTGCTGAGGAGAAAAACCGCGAAATTCTTTTCCTGCGCGAGCCGAACGATCACCTGAAAATCTGGGAGGGACACAAGCACACCAAGGCGGAGGCTAAAAAGATTTCCGGCATAAAGAATGTGCAGTGGCTTTCCGCGTTCCCGATGATGTTCCGCGCCCTGATGTGCGAGGCGGAGGCCGCCTACCTTAACAGCAACGAACACAAACGTGCGGTGGTGGAGGTGGAAACACGCGACGCGCGCTTCACAAGGCAATGCCGGCGTGACTTCCCGCTGCACGACTACCGTCGCCTGGCACCGTTGCTGCACCAACTGCGCGTGGTGAAGACGAATCTGGAACTGGAACTGCTCAAGGAGGCGGTGGACATCACCGGAAGAGGGTTCCGACGTTTGCTGCGGTTCGTGAAGCCGGGCGTGACGGAGTACGAGGTGGAAGCCGAACTGGCGCGTGAGTTTATCCGACGTCGTGGTAAATTCGCATACACACCCATCGTCGCCGCCGGGAAGAACAATTGTGTCCTGCATTACCTGCAAAACGACCAAACCTGCCGGAAGGGCCAATTGCTCCTGTTGGACGTCGGTTCAAGCTACGCCAATTACAACGCCGACATGACGCGCACCATACCAGTCAGCGGGCGATTCAGCCGGCGTCAAAAGAATGTCTACAATGCTGTGTTGCGTGTCCTGCGATCGAGCATCGCCGGGGCCACCGTCGGCAAACTGCACAAGGAGTGGACCCGCGAGGCCCAGACGCACATGAACGAGGAACTGCTCAAGCTTGGTCTGCTCAAGCCAAGCCAGGTGAAACGTCAGGACCCCGACAAGCCGGCGTGCCGCAAATACTTCATGCACGGCCTTGGCCACCCGCTTGGCCTGGACGTGCACGATGTCGGCGACGCCAACATCCCCTTTGCCGCTGGCACCGTACTCACCGTGGAACCGGGCATCTACCTTCCGGACGAGGGCTTTGGAATCCGGCTCGAGGACGACATCGTCGTGACTGAGGATGGCCCGGTGAACCTGATGGATAAAATCCCGATTGAACCGGACGAGATTGAATCCATCATGAACCGCTGAACCAAGTGCCATGATCATGCTGCGCAAAGAGCTGCAAAAGGCGCCCCGATTCTCGCCGGGCGACCTGGTTCGGCATCGGCGTTACCACTACCGCGGCGGCGTGGTGGCGTGTGATCCCCGGTGCATGGCCAACGAGGCATGGTGTCAAGCCAACCAAACCCAGCCGGACAGGAATCAACCGTGGTATCACGTGCTGGTGCACGAGTCCGATTCGGTGACTTATCCTGCCGAGAACAGCCTGGCACCGGACTCCAGCGGCGAGCCTGTTTCCCACCCGTTGCTGGAACAATTCTTCAGCGGATTCGCCAAGGGCCGCCATCAGCGCAACCATCTACCCTGGTCCCAGCCCTGATTCCTCATGCCCAAAAAAATCATCGCNATCTGCTGCGTGTTCTTCACGACGNNGCCCTTGGCCTGGCCCGTTGACAATATGGCAAAGGATCAACTGGTCGCCTGGTGCATCGTGCCGTTTGACGCGAAGCAGCGCGGGCCGGCNGAGCGGGCCGAAATGCTAACGCGGCTGGGCCTCAAGCGTGTGGCTTACGACTGGCGCGAACGGCATGTAAAGGAATTCGAGGAGGAAATAATGCAGTACAAGAAGCACGGTCTGGAGTTTTTCGCCTTCTGGAGTGCACATGAGGAGGCGTTTCGCCTGTTCGCCAAGCATGGAATCCATCCACAGGTCTGGGTCACCGCACCCAGCCCAAACGCCGAGTCGCATGAGGCGCGAGTGATCGCGGCAGCCCAGGCGTTGGCACCGCTCGTGAAGCGCACACGACAACTCGGCTGTAAACTNGGCCTCTACAACCACGGCAACTGGGGAGGCAAACCGGCCAACCTCGTGGCGGTATGCGAGCGCCTGCGGAGGCACCCAGACGACAGTCATGTGGGCATCGTTTACAACCTGCACCACGGCCACGGCCAAGTCGACAAATTCAAACAGTCACTCGACCTGATGCAACCGTATCTGATCTGCCTGAACCTCAACGGCATGAATGACGGTGCGAAGCCGAAAATCCTTCCGCTTGGCCAAGGGCAACACGAAGCCAACTTGATCCAGATCATCCGCAACTCCAAGTACAACGGGCCGATTGGTATCCTTGATCATCGGAGCGACACCGACACCGAAACCGCCTTGCGCGAAAACCTGGCTGGCATGCGGAAATTGCTCGGCCAAATTAGTGCCAACGAGGCGCTCAAATCCTACTCCAAATAACCCAGCCCACAAAAAAAGCAGGGCAGCATGGAAGCCGCCCTGCACAATTAATGGAGTGTCTCCTGGTGTTGTTATCCTTAACCAAGCAGCCTTAATGCTGACTGCGGAAGTACGTTGGCTTGCGCCAACATGGCAGTACCGGTTTGCACCAGAATGTTGTACCGGGCGAAGTTGGTACTCTCCTTGGCAACGTCCACATCCTTGATNCGGCTNCTNGCNGCCGNAATNTTTTCACTNGATATGGACANCTGNTGTTCCGTCATGTTCAACCTCTGTATGTTCGCGCCCGCCTTGGCACGCATGTCCGACAGGCTTTGAATGGCTGTCGTGATGTTGCTCAATGCCGATGCCGCACTCGTCGTATTCGTGATCGCNGAGCTGGTCNCGTTGTAGATGTTTGCCAAGCCGGTGGTCACCGTNGNCGATNTCATGTCNANNGCNTTCATGNNGAANGTNNNGNCNTCACTGTCNATNGTNACTANTATTTCCNGCNGTNGCNAACAANGTCACNCCNTTGAAATCCTTACNNCCGATGTCGCTGANGTANTTCTGNANCTGGGTGAANTCAACGCTGTAGTTNGATCGNTNNGTGTTNGATTTNGTNANNTCTTGGGACAGGACGGTCAGTTCACTCATGCGCTCGAGGGCAGTCTGAACTTTTTGCAGAAAGCCGTCCTGTGTCTGGGAAAATGAAATGGCATTTCCCACNTTGGCANTGGCGGCCCCNGTTCGTTTCAATTGCGCATCCAGCTTNAGCACCTGGGCCAACCCAGCTGCNTCGTCTGATGCGTTGATTATTTTACTTCCCGAAGAAAGGCGAGCCAGTGACTCACCNAGTTTNNNAGANGATTCNGATAACAGGCGTGAAGCCCTTACTGCTGTCGTATTGGTGTTGATTATCATGNGACATCTCCATTTGTCGTTTTGTTAGCGTCCATGTATGGAAGACCTTTTTCTTCGGCGTCTTCCGTACTCCATTGCGGCATTAGGCCATGCCACATATCACGGCTTAGATCGACATACCCACGATAAACTTTAGTTAAAAATGAGATTTTCTAAAACACCATTAAGCCTCTGAAAACCAATTGGTTAGATTAATTTTCGGTGGAGAAATCCACGATTTTTCGCCTGATTTCCCGGATGGGAGCAGACCAATCCCCCGGTTCTGCCTGTCGGAAAAGCTTAGCTCCTGGGTACCACGGGGAATCGTCGCGCCCGAGCATCCAGCGCCAATCCGGGCCGTAAGAAAGCAACACCCAAACCGCTTGGCCAAGTGCACCGGCCAAGTGGGCGATGGATGAATCGATCGTAATGACCAAGTCCAGAGTTGCGACAAGCCGAGCCGACTCGAAAAAATCGCCCGGGTTTCCCAGCGACTCCTTAAAGCCGGTCGCAATAGACGCCTTGCTGGCTCCTTGGTTAACTTGCAAATTGATGAAGTCAATTCGGGGCAAATCCAGCAATGGTCTCAATGTCTCAAACGCCATCGATCGGTTGCGGTCGTTGTCGTGGCAGGGATTGCCGGCCCAGCACAAGCCGACCCGCAGCCGGTTTTCGGTGGCGGGCTTGGGCTCGCTCTCGACGCGTATATACGGTGTTTCATTCGGGATCGATGTTGGCTCGGAGCAAAACACTCCGCCCAAGTCGAGCAACGAAGCCTGATAATCCACCCGCGGCATGGCGCCTCCCCTTGCGATCACTTGATTGCAGCCAGCCACGGTCTCAAAGAGGCGAACCAGTTGGGGTTGAACTTCGAGCACCACCTCGGCTCCCATCTCCGCAACCCATGGCACGAAGCGGACGAATTGAATCGCATCCCCGAATCCTTGTTCATCCCAAAGCAGAATCTGCTTGCCAGTTAGTGGTTCACCTTTCCATTCCGGGATGGCTTGGTGACGCTTGGCATTACACAACGATTCTGTACCCCAACGCCAACGGTTCTCGGCCCACCCCTCCCTATAGTCGCCGTTGAGCAACAGCGCATGAGCCAGGTCGCGGTGCGCCTCGGCGAAACCGGGGTGCTCCTCGACTGCCTCGCGGAGCAACCGGATAGCCTCCGGCACTTGGCCAAGTTCGCGAGTCGTGTTGGCCAGACTTACTTTCAATTGACCGTCAGCCGGGGCGACTTCAATCCCGCGCCGATATGCATCCACCGCTTGGCCAAGCGCATGCGTTCCCCGTAGCGCGTTGCCCTTGGCCAGCCAAGCGGACGGCTCGGCGGGATTAAGTTGGACGGCTTGTTCGGCCGCCTCCAGCGCTTGAGAAAAACGGCCCAGCAGTTTCAGCGCCTGCGACAGGTTGATCCACGCCTCCATGAATTGCGGCTGGATCTCAGTGGCTGCACGGTAAGCCACGACTGCCGCCTCGATCGAGCCAGCCTGCTGCTGAGCCAGACCCCGGTTGTAATTGACCACGGGATTTTCGGGAACCACCTCCAGCGCTTGGTCAAACATCCGCAGCGCCTCCTCTATGTCCCCGGATTTGGCCCGTTCAATCCCCTCCTGCAGCAGTGCGTTGGCTCTGTCTTGCTCCGGCACGCGCCATTTGTCCCATTGCCAACCCCTTTGCCGCAACGGTTTTCTGGCGCAATCGAAACTTACCCTTTGGCTCGATCTCGTCTACGCTGCCCGCGCATGATTCGGAATATCATTTTCGACTGGTCAGGCACGCTGGTGAACGACCTGCCCGGAGTCTGGAAGGCGACCAACCACGTCCTCGAGCAGGCTGGCGTGCAGACGCTCACGCTGGATGAATTCCGCGTCGAGTTTCAGTTGCCATTCACCGGATTTTACGAGCGGTTCACGCCGGATATCCCGCTAGAGACACTCGAGGGCTGGTTCCACGGCAGTTTCCGTGAAGTGTGCGGGGACGTCACCGCGCTGCCCCATGCAAACGACTTTCTGGACTTTTGCAAGGCCGGGAAAATCCGCTGCTTCATTCTCAGCACGGTCAACTCCGACTATTTCACCGTGCAAGCGGCCAACGCCGGAATGGACGGGTGCTTTGAAAAACTTTACCTCGGCATCTGGGACAAGCGGGAGAAAATCCACGATATCATCCAGGAAAACAACCTTCAGAAGGATAAGACGCTTTACATCGGCGACATGCAGCATGATGTCGAGACGGCGCACTACGGCGGCATCCATTCCTGCGCCCTGCTCACCGGCTACAACACGCTCGAGCAACTTCGACAAAGCAACCCCACCGTCCTCGTGACAGATCTCGACGAGTTAAAAACCGTCCTGCTCGCCAACGACATGTCCCTGCCAAGCAGCCTTGCCCAAGCGGCCCAAGGNGGGANGCCCGTCNCCACCGTCGGCGCGCTGATTTACAANGCGCTTGGCCAAGTGNTGATGGTGCGCACCGACAANTGGTCCGGCAAATGGGGCATCCCGGGCGGCAAGATTGAATACGGTGAGACCTCCGAGGCGGCTCTGCAACGCGAGGTCATGGAGGAAACCGGCCTTCGGATCGACGACATTGAGTTTGTGCTGGCGCAGGACTGTATCGACTCGGTGGAATTTTACCGGCCCGAACATTTCATCCTGCTCAACTACACCTGCCGCTGCAACGGCGAAACCGATGTCACGCTCAACGAGGAGGCCCAGGCGTTTTGCTGGGTGAACGAGAACGAGGCATTGGCCCTCGACCTGAACCAGCCCACCCGCACGCTGCTGGGCGCCGTCACAAACCGCGAGCCGGAGCCGATCGATGCCTGACCGGATCACCATCAAGGACCTGGAGGTCCGGTTTCACGTCGGCGTACCGGAGGAGGAACGGGCGACGCCACAGAAACTGCTCATCACCATCGAGATGACGCACGACCTCGGCCCAAGCGCCGCCAACGATAACTTGGCGGAAACAATTAATTATTATACAGTCTGCCAAGCGGTCAAGGCGCTTGGCCAAGCGCGCCGGTGGAAACTGATTGAAGCGTTGGCAGACGATATTTGCGAATGCGTGCTCGATCAATTCAAGCCAACCGTGGTTCGGGTCGTGATCAAGAAATTCATTATACCGGACACCCGCTGGATCAGTGTCGAGATCACCCGGCCCGCAAGTTGACCGCCGCCGAACGGAAATAATTGATGCAGATAAAGTTCACTCTACTGACGATTGCACTGGGGCTGTTTGCCCACTCGGCGCTAAGCGACTCGGCCGCCCCCGAGTTTCTGGCAAACAACGTACAGCGCGAACCAACTGTCAGGAGGATCCTCACGTGGGACGCTGCGGCCAAGGTTCATAAAGCGACAATGGACGAAAGGGACGTTGGCTTCATCTTTCGCTTTCAAAATGATACCGGCGCAGAGGTGCGAATCAAGCGGGCGGATTCTACCTGTGGCTGCACAGTGGCTCGACTGCCCAAGTTGCCGTGGGTCATTGCGCCCGGGGAAACCGGCAGCATACCCGTCACGATGGATATCAGCGGCAAAATCGGGGTCATCACCAAGTCGATCATTCTGCAGACTGACAAAGGCTTCATCCCGCTCAAGGCGCGGGCCGTAATCGCAAGCGATACAGGCCCGGACATGAAACGCTCCAAAGAGGAACGCGCCGCGAACCTTCGCGCTGCCGCGGAAAACCGACAGGCCATCTTTCAGGGAAAATGCGTAGAGTGCCACGTCAAGCCGACAGTTGGGAAACGCGGCAAGCAACTGTACACCACCGCCTGCGGCATTTGCCATGAAGCCAAGGACCGGGCTTCCTTCGTCCCTGACCTTCGACTCTTGGCCAATGGCAAGGACAAAAATTATTGGCACCAATGGACGACCGACAGCAAGCCAGGCACTTTGATGCCGGCCTTTGGCAAGAAACACGGCGGCCCACTTGACGACAATCAAATCAAGACGCTCGTCGCCTACCTGACCCGCATCTTCCCGCGCGAACTGAAAACCCGGCGTNCCGTTGCACAGAAAAACAAGCCGGCCCTTAAATGAGCAGATTGTTTATCTCGTTCGAGGGGATTGAAGGGTGCGGCAAATCGACCCAGGTCNAGCNCTTGGCCAAGCGCTTGGCCAAGGAGGGGCGAGAAGTCGTCACCCTGCGCGANCCNGGCGGCACCTCCATCGGTGAGGCCATCCGCGATGTCGTCAAGCACCCTCCCGGCAACAAGCCGATCTCGCCCGACGCCGAGCTGCTGCTCATGAATGCCAGCCGGGCGCAGCTCGTGCAGCAGGCCATCCGGCCCGCGCTGGCCAGCGGCTCAGTGGTGCTGTGCGACCGTTTTTACGACTCGTCACTCGCCTACCAGGGCTACGGGCGCGGACTCGACTTAGCCAAGGTGCAGCACGCCATCGATCTGGCCGTCGGCGAAACCAAGCCNGACATCACCCTGCTGCTCGACATCCCTCTGGAAGTGAGTACGGAACGAGTGGCCAACCGGCAGTCCAAAACGGGTGAATCCATCGATCAATTCGACCGATCCGGAGACACTTTTTTTAAGCGAGTGCTGGATGGATTCCAGGCCTTGGCCAAGGGTGAACCTGGGCGGTTTCGCGTCGTCGACGGCACCCTGTCACCAGACGCGGTTGCCCAGACGGTGTGGGAGTGTGTCGTGCCGCTACTGTGAGTCCGGGTAGTGCTTCTGCCGGGCTGCCAGGACGGCCTCGGAGGCAATCGGCTTTGAGAAGCCGAGGAAGAACGCCAGGAACCACATCACGAACACCCCAAACACCAGCATCAGCAACTGCCACACCCACAGAGACGGCAGCCCGAGCGGCCCCCAGGTTTCCGGCGCATTCGGGTCGGAAAAGAGCGAGTTGCCGATGGTGGCGAACGGGCCAAACCCGACGAGAAACCAAGCCAGAGTCAACGCAAGGCCAAGCCATTTGTATTTCTGTCTTTCCGGAGCCACCGCCGTCAACTCGCCAAGGAACCGGCTGCGCTTGACCCGCGACTCCCGCTCGGCCGCGCTGTCAGGCAGGAGGAGCGACCCGCCAACGACAAACAGCAGGTTGAACAGAATGCCCCAGCCGGCGCTGTGAATCGTCAGCGGATATTTCCCCCACGGCACACCGAACCAGTCCACCGTGCTGTCAGTCAGCGTCACCCCCAGCAACCCGGCGACCAGACCAAGCGCAACGCCGCGCCGCGACAGCCACGGGAAATAGCACGCGCCCATCAGCGCCGGGAACATCTGGAAACCGTACGCCACCGCGAGGCCGCCCAGCATCACCAGCGCGTCCTTGGCAAACGACGCCACCACGAGCGCCGCCAGCGCCACGATCACCACGAACGCTCGCCCGCACAGTTTCTGGGCAGCCTCGCTGGCATCCGACTTGATAAATCGCTTGAAGATGTCGCGTGTGATCATGCCGCTAAATGTGGACATGTAGGCCGCCCCGGTGCTCTGCATCGCCGCCAGCGCGCACACCGCCAGCAACGCCACGAGCCACGGCGTGGTGTCGGAGAGCAGGTTGATCAACTGCGGTACCAGCGTCTTGTCGTCCACCCCAGAAAATGTCCCGTTCGCCGAGAAGATCCATCCCGCCACCCCTTGAAAAATCGTGAAGGTAAACAGGATGATCCCGATGACAAGCGACGAGGCCACCACCTGTTGCCAGCGAAACGCCCGGCTGGTCTTGTTTGAGAAGGCCCACATCGAGAACGCCGGCGACGCCTGGATGCCCATCAGCGCGAACATGTACGTCATGCACATGATCCCCGTCCATGGCCCGCCCTGCGACTCGGCACCGGCGGAGACCGCCTGGATCGAGCCCGGCAACGCCACGTAGTGCGAATGCCCGTCCGGCGTCAGGTTTTCGCCGTTGGCCAAGTCGGCGGAGACGAACGACTTCATTCCCTCCACGAACTCGCCCCACCCGCCAATCTTGACGATCGCCACGATGCCGATCGCCACGATGCCAAACGCCAACAGAATGCACTGTGCGCAATCCACATACGCCACCGAGCGCAGCCCCCCGGATGCCACGTAAATCACCACCACGGCGGTGAGCGCGTACATGCCGGCGTTCACGCTGATCCAGTCTTCGGTCAGGATGTTGAACAGGCTCCCGGACGCCTTCAACTGCACACCCAGGTACGGCACGCTGAATAGAAAGGCCACGATCACGGTAAGAATGCGAATGGCGTTGCCGCCAAAAATATCCGAATACATTTCGCCCGGTGTCACATAACGAAACGCCTGCCCGAGCACCCATTGCCGTCGCAGGAACAGCACCCCAGTGAGCGGGATGGTTAGCGCATAGAATGAAGCAAAGGCATACGGCAGGCCGTCCGTGAAAATCTTTCCCGGATGTCCGACAAACGTCCACCCGCTGAAACTGGTTGCGGTCGCCGCGAGGATGAACACCCAGACACTGATCTGCCGGCCGGCGATGAAATAGTCGGAGGACGACTTGGCCCCAAAAAAACCTTTAATGCCCCAAAAAAGACAGTAGGCCCAATACAGGCCCACAAACGCAAATAGCCAGATGAGTGTCGACTCCATCGTCCAGTCCGGTTGTCAGGTCGGCGGGTTCATAGCAGAGCGCCTCCCCGAAAACAAGTACCGGGCTGTTCAACCGCCGATCAATTCGCGCAACTGGCTGACCGGCACGCAGTTTTTGAAGACCATCTGCAGGTTTTTCTGCTCACCATCCTTCTCGGTGTAATAGAGCGACTCCGTGCTGGCGGCGACACCCACCACCTGACCGTCCTCGTTGAGCACCGGCGCACCGCTTGAGCCCTTGCCAAAGTCGGCCGTGATTGCCATGGCCGGCACCGGTCTCCGATTACGTTGTGTCACGAAATACCGAGCAACCCTGCCCTCGCTCAGGGTATAAAACTTGTGGTTTGGATGACTGATCAAGTCAACCTTGGCCCCAACCGGAGCCGCTTGGCCAAGCGCGATAGGCTTGATGCCGGTTTTCGGCAATCGCAACACGACCAGGTCATATTGTTCGCTTGAGGCCACCACATCCTCGACCATGAATACCCGTCCGTCGAACAACCGAACGGCCAGGCCGGACCGCTCCGGGTTGTCGACCACGTGATAATTCGTCACCACCAAGTCCTCGGCAATCAGAAAGCCACTCGCAGGGGCGACATGCCAGCGTGTGCACTTGTCGCACTTGTAAACCCCGCCCACCACAGCCACAGCCTTGCGTGCCTCGTCAGCGCTCGCGGATCCAGTCTTGGGTAACCGCAAGTTGACCTTGGGCTCCTTTTTTAATCTCTCGATCAGCGTCTTCATCCCAACGACCGAGTCTGAGTCCATCATCCTCGACGCCTTGGCCGTCATTTGCCTGATGATCTGCCGATCGTTGATCACCACCGGTTCCGCTTGGCTCGCGGCGGGGGGGTTCTGTGTCGATAACGAGGCACAACCGCTGAACATCAAACCGGCGACAGCAACCGTAGCCATCTTGATCCAATTCATCTTCACAGGCCCACCCTACTGCAACGACAGCTTGGCCGCCAGCGATTCGTCACAACCGCATCGATCACCTTGTTTTTAACTTGAGCAGCCAGAACCACGCGCCTAACTTGGCCGCTTGCTGAAAATAAAACACGCTGTGTTCGCGCTGGTGATGATCCTGACGTTGGCCTCCGGTTGCCGGGTGACATTCGATACTCACTATCAGAAAATCGGCACGGAAACTATTCATTCAAATGTCGCACAATACATCATGGAGTTTGAGATTGCAGACATCTCTGATGAATCAAATCCTATCAAGATCGCCACTCCGCGCCTGATGGTTCTCGCCGGAAGCGACGCCGAAATCAGCATCGGAGAACTCAAAAAACAGTTGATTGAAATCAAGGCGATCGTCTCAAAGGAAACTGGAGAAGGCACCGCTGAAGTCTCAATCATCCAAAATGAAAGGCAGACGTCCGGCAAACTAACCACTCGGGCTGGGCAATCTGCAAAACTCCTCACCGGCGATTTTGCGATTCAGTTCACTTTCAAAGAGGCAAAAATCGACCAATAGCGATCCCCGCGTTGCAAGAGTATTGGCAGATCTGGGTTGATACGGGAGGCACCTTCACAGACTGCCTGGCCCAATCGCCAAGCGGTGACACACGCCGGCTTAAAGTTCTCTCAAACAGTTGCCTTCGCGGCACGCTGACGGCGGTTCATTCACCAACGGAAATTCACTTCTCCCTTTCTCAGCCCATCCCGCCCCGGTTTGCGCTTGGCCAAGGGCTCAGGCTGCTTGGCCAATCGACTGACCCCATCGAAATCATCGAGCAATCGACCGAACAATCACTACGCTTGGCCAAGCCGCTTACGGACGAGACATCGCTTGACCAAGCGATCGAGATCGTGTTTGACATGGAGGCCCCGATTCTCGCGGCGCGACTGGCCACCGGCACGGTTGCATCCGAACCACTGCCGCCGCTCACCATGCATCTGGCCACCACCCGCGGGACTAACGCGTTGCTCGAGGAAAAAGGCGCCAAGGTCACCCTGTTCATTACGCAAGGCTTCGAGGATCTGCTCATCATCGGCGACCAGAAACGCCCCGACCTCTTCGCGCTCAACATCCAAAAACCGGCGCCACTGACCGCCAAGGTCGTTGGCGTCGAGGAACGGCTCGACGCACTTGGCCAAGCGCTGCGACCGCTCGCCCTCCCGCAAGTCGCGCCGCCGGGCGACGAAAACCAATCCGCCGCAATCGTCTGCCTTCACAGCCATCGAAACCCCGAACACGAGCAACGCCTGGCCAGGCACCTTCGCGACACCGGCTGGCGGCACGTCTCCGTGTCGAGCGACTTGGCCCCGTTCATCAAGGTGTTGCCACGGGCGGAGACGACCGTTGTCGATGCCTACCTTTCGCCGATCATGTCGCGCTACCTCGATGGCGTGGAACACGAACTGGCCAACGGCAAACTGCGCGTGATGACCAGCGCGGGCGGGCTTGTCCCCCGCGCCGATTACCAGGCCAAGGACAGTTTGCTCAGCGGCCCGGCCGGC
>NYYJ01000123.1 GCA_002686755.1 Verrucomicrobiales bacterium | reverse complement strand
GCTCGCGGCGAACCAACCGACCCGAGCCACGCGAAGTGCCGCCAAAAGCGCTGGCCGAACTGACCGGCTCAAACGCGGCCCAGTTTTTCAGCCTCCAAAAAGACCCGGGCGCCGACGACTTGGCTCAGCTTGGCGATGTCATCGATCTCGATCCGATGATGACCGATTTCGCAACCACTGCGCTGCTGCTGAATGAACTCGATCTTGTAATCACCATCGACACCGCAGTGGCGCATCTGGCCGGGACGCTTGGGCGGCCGGTTTGGCTGCTGCTGCCGTTCGCCGGGGAATGGCGATGGCTGGAGAACCGCAGCGACAGCCCGTGGTATCCGACGATGCGCCTCTTTCGCCAAGCCCGCCCCGGGGATTGGGCCGGCGTCATCGCCGAGGTAGCTGCCGCGCTGCGGCAACAGCCCTCCCCGGCCGCCGCCCAGCACCTGGCTAACGCGGCCGACTGCCAGCAGCAGGGCCAACTTGGCCAAGCGATCGAGCAGTTCCAACAAGCCACGGCGGTCGACCCGGAAAACACAACTCTCCTCCGTTTGCTCGCAGATGCGCTCCGCGAAAACAACCAACCCGACGAGGCGCGGGCCTGCCTCGACCGCGCCATCGAGTTGCAGCCCGAAGACGCCGGGACTCATCACGAGCTTGGCCTGCTGCTCTCCGGGCTTGGCCAAGCGGAAGCAGCGCTTGGCCCGTACCGCCGCGCCATCGAGTTGCAGCCCGGTTGCGCCGACTTTCACTTCAACCGGGGCAACGCCCATTACGCGCTTGGCCAAGTGACCGACGCCCGACGCGACTACCAGCGGGCGGCGAAGCTCGACCCCGCCCTCGCCGCCGCGCACTTCAACCTCGGGCAGATCGCGCAGGACGACGGCGATTACCTCACCTCCGCCCAGGCCTACAAACACGCCGTCGACCTGAACGCCAACTACACCGACGCGATGGTCAACCTCGGCCTCACGCTCCGTAACCTGAAGGAAACCGAGCTGGCCGAGGAATGTTTCTGGCACATCCTCCAGCGCCAGCCGGGAGAGCCGATGGCCGGCGTCAATATGGCCAAGCTGCAACTCGAGCGCGACGACCCCGCCGCCGCCGAGGCCACCTGCCGCTCGGTGCTCGGGCCTCATCCCAAACATCCCGAGACGCTGCTGAACCTCGGCGTCGCGTTGCAGGCGCAAAACCGCGTGGAGGAGGCCATCTCTGTTTTCAATGAATTCATCGCCGGCGAGCCGCACAACCCGGACGGCCCGTTCAACCTCGCGCTCGCCGAGTTGGCCGCCGGACGCTGGAACAACGGCTGGCGGCATTACGAGGCGCGCTGGCAGACCGACAACCCGCTTTTCGCGCCGAGGCATCCCGGCGTCCCGCGTTGGACCGGCGAGCCGCTCGCCGGCAAGAGGCTGCTGCTGTTCGCCGAACAGGGGTTTGGCGACACGCTGCAATTCTGCCGCTACGCACCCCATCTGGCCAACGCCGGCGCGCGTGTCGTGATCGAGTGCCAGCCGGGACTGCGCGCCCTTCTGCAAACGCTCCCCGGCGTGGCGCAGGTGTTCGAGCCGGGCGATCCAGTGCCAAGCGCCGACTTCGCGCTGCCGATGATGAGCGCTCCGCTGGCGTTTGGCACCACGCCGGAGACCGTGCCCAACGGGAACAACGGCCGTTACCTTTTCGCAGAACCGTCGCAGATTGTGCCCGACAGTGGATTGCCGAGAATTGGTGTGGTCTGGGCCGGGCGCAGCCGCTCGTGGGCCGACAATCGCTCGCTGCCGGCAGGCCTGCTCGCCGACCTGCTCGGCGCGTGCGGCGAATTCGCTTGGTTCAATTTGCAACTGGAACCCAGCGACGATGCCCGCCGCATCATCGACTCCACCGAATGCATCACCGACCTCTCGCCGCACATCAGCGACTTCGCCTCGACCGCGAGTTTGATCGAGTCGATGGACATGGTCGTGACCGTCGACACCGCCGTAGCGCATCTGGCCGGCGCGCTGGGCAAGCCGACGTGTCTGCTGCTGCCGTTCGCCGCCGACTGGCGCTGGCTGCTCGGTCGCAACGACACGCCGTGGTACCCGAACACGCGATTGTTCCGGCAGCAAACCCCCGGCGATTGGCCCGAACTGATCGACCGGGTGGCCACCGAGCTCCACCGCTTGGCCAAGGGTTAGGCTGGCTTTCGCGGGCGGTCTTTTTTTGCGGGGCGTTTCTTGGCCCGCTTGGTCCCCGGCGGCTTGGCTCCTTTTCGAATCGCTTTCTTTTTTGCCGCCTTTTTGCGCTTGGTCTCGTCGCGAATTTTTTGAAGCTCGCGCTTGGTGACCTTTTTGCTGGTGGCGCTCTTTTTGGTCGTCTTGCGTCGGACCGGCTCGATGCTCTTGGGGCGCGGCTTGGCCACGAGCCGTATATGGCAGCCCTCGAACCCGAACGCCTTGCGCAACACGCCGATGAGGTAGCGCGTATAGGTGTCGCTCATCAGTTCCTTGCGGTTGACGAACAGCAGGAAGGTCGGCGGCCTGGAATGCACCTGCGTGGCGTAATACAGCTTGAGCCGGTGGCCCTTCGAACTGGGCGCCGGGTTGCGCTCCAGCGCGGACTGCAGCGTGCGGTTGAGCAGGCTTGTCGGCGTGGTTTTCTGGAGCTGCGACGTGACGTAGCGGATCGCCTCAAGCAGGCGGTCGAGTTGGAACCCCTCGATCGCCGACGTGAAAATCACCGGGGCGTAGTCAATGAAAAACAGGTTGGCCTTCACCCATTTGCCGAACTCGTCGTACATCAACGCCTCCTGTTTTTTGCGGCTGAGCTTCGGGCCGCCGTGCGTGGCGCTTTTTTTGGCCTCCTGTTTTCGCGCCTTCTCCAGCCCGGCCCGGAACAGGTCCCACTTGTTGACGACGATCACGCAGGCACAACCGGCGTCGGTGATGCGGTCGCAGATTTTTTTGTCCTGCTCGGTGACGCCCTCGGCGGCGTCCATCACCAACACCGCGAGGTCGCATCGCTCGATCGCCTTGTCGGAGCGGTTGACGCTGAAGAACTCGACCTCGTCCCGGATGCGCCGCCGCTTGCGGATGCCGGCGGTGTCGATGAGGTTGTAGCGTTGCCGGACGCCGTCGGTCTCGACCTCGAACGGCACGTCGATGGCGTCGCGCGTGGTGCCGGAAATCTCGGTGACAATCACGCGCTGCGACCGGGTGAGCGCATTGATGATCGATGACTTGCCGACGTTGGGCCGGCCGACGATGGCGATGTTGAGCTGCGGCTCCGCGTCGTCCGGCTCCTCCGGCTTGGCCAAGCGCTCCGGCAGCAGGCCAACCGCCTGGCCAAGCGGCAGGTCGATGCCCCGCGCGTGCAGCGCGCTGACCGGAAACAGCCGCTCGAAGCCCAACTCGGCAAACTCGTCGACGCCCGGCTCGTGCGCAACGGTGTCGACCTTGTTGACCATCACGAACACCGGCTTGCCGGCCTCGCGGAGCATGGCCGCCACCTCGAGGTCCATCGGCACGACGCCCTCCTGCACGCTGACGACGAGCAGGATCACGTCCACGTCCTCGAGTGCGACCTCGACCTGGGTGACGATCTCCCGCGCGAAGTCATCTCCGCCCCGCTCGCCCTTGAGCAGGCCGATGCCGCCGGTGTCCACCAGCGTGAACGCGTGCCCGAGCCACTCGACCTCGGCGCTGAGCCGGTCGCGCGTGACGCCGGGGCGGTCGTGCACGATCGCAACCCGCTTGCGCGCAATACAGTTGAAAAGGGCCGACTTCCCGACATTGGGCCGGCCGACGATGGCTACCACTCCCGGCACGGCGCAGTTGTAGCCGGTTTGCGGGACAAGGGCGAGGCGACGCTTTTTTATGAATCGCCAACGCGCCCGATTCGTGGACAATGCGCATCCCGGATGAATCTTACCGAGCGGACCCAAGCCACCTTCAAACTCGAGCAGCGCCGGGCCATCAGCAACGGCATCCTCGAGACCGCCGGCACCACGTTCCTCCTGCTGACCGTGGTCAAGGGATTCGGGGAGACGGGGCCAGTGGCCAAAGCGCTGGTCGCCACCGCCGCCAGCGTGGGCCTGCTGCTCACGCCGGTGGTCGTCACCGTGGTCCAGTCGCGCGGACTTCCCGCCGCCACTGCGGCCGCCCGCATGGCGCTGCTCGGCGCGGCGCTGTTTTTCCTGATGGCCGCCGTGCCGTGGCTGCCTTTGTTTGCCGTCGGCAGCATCGTGGCGATGTCGTGCTCGACCGGCTCGATCCCGCTGCTCACGCAGGTGTTCCGCGACAACTATCCCGATGCCAAGCGCGGGCGCTACTTCGCGCGGACGGTGTCGTTCCGGGTCATCGCCGCCGGGGTGTTCAGCCTGCTCGCCGGGTGGGTGCTCACCCAAACCGGCGGAGCCGGGCAGGCCGGCCTGGGCAGCTACCGCTTGTTGCTGGTGATCTTCGGGCTCGCGTTCCTGGGGTCGTGGCATTGTCTGGGGCGCCTGCCGTCCCGGCCGCTCGAGGGCGATGCCAGCGGTCACCCGTTCCGGGCACTACGATACGCACGAACCGACCGACTGTTCCGCCACACGCTGATCTGCTGGATGATTATGGGGTTCGGAAACCTGATGATGATCCCGATCCGGGTCGACTACCTGGCCAACCCGGTCTACGGCCTGGAAAAAAGCGAACTGGTCATCGCCGTACTCACGCTGGTCATCCCGAACGTCTTCCGGCTTCTGCTCAATCCGTTCTGGGGGCGGATGTTCGACCGCATCAACCTCTTCCTGCTGCGTGCCGTTTTGAACCTGTTTTTCGCGGCGGGCATCCTCATTTTCTTCAACAGCAGCACGATGACCGGCATGGTGATCGGGCAGATTTGCTTCGGCATCGCGCACGCCGGCGGCGACATCGCGTGGGGCCTGTGGGTGACCAAGCTCGCGCCGCCCAACCGCGTGGCCGACTACATGTCGGTGCACACGTTTTTTACCGGCGTACGGGGCGTGCTCGCGCCGGTGATCGGCTTTGGCGTGCTGGCCTCCGGTCTGGCCGTTGACAGCCTGAGCCAGATGAGCGGCGGGCTGATCATCCTCTCCGCCATCATGCTTATCCCAACCATCCGCCAGACCCGCAAACCAGCCGCGGACAACGGAGCGTAGTTTTCACCGCTTGGCCAAGCGCGAGATTGGTAGCAACTCCCTCTCTCCCAGCGGGAGAGGTTTGGGGAAAGGGAGAACGCGTGGCTTTTGCAAATCTGATTCGAAGCTTTTCACCCTCATCCGGCCTTTGGCTACCTTCTCCCTCGAGGGAGAAGGAATCTAACCTATCGCGCTTGGCCAAGCTAGCTGCTCACCGCTAACTGCTGACCGCTTCGTCCGCGGTGCGCCATAGGTACCAGGCGGCGACGGTACGGTGCGGCGCCCAGCTTTCACCGGCGGCGAGCAGCTCTTTCGGCTTGGGTAACTCGGCCAAGCGCTTGGCCAAGGCGAAGCCTTTCTGGACGCCGTAGTCGGTCGCTGGCAGCACATCGGGACGGCCCAGCCGGAAGATAAGCAGCATCTCCACCGTCCAGCGGCCAACGCCCTTGATGGAGGTCAGTTGCTCAACCAGTTCGGCGTCGCTCATGCGGTTGGCCCGGCGGGAGTCCGGCACGATGCCGTCGCGGGCCGCCTGGGCGATGTTTTGAATGTAACTGGCTTTTTGGTTGGATAGCCCGACGCCGCGAAGTCGCTCAAACGGCATGCGCAGCACCCGCTCCGGCTCGGGAAATTTCCGGCCGGGAAACAGGTCGAGGAACCGGCCAAAGATGATCGCCGCCACTTTGCCGGTGAGCTGCTGATAGACGATCGAGCGAACGAGGGAGGCGTAAATCGTGCGGCTTTTGTCCGGCTTGAGTTCGCACGGGCCGGTGCGGCGGATGACCTTGGCCAAGTCAGGATCGGCCTTTTTGAGGTGGCGAATGGCTTTGGCGGTGTCCATGGCCAGGCGCGGGGGTTAGCGAGTCGGCTCCGGGTAGTCGCCTCGCAGCCAGTCGGCGATCAAACCAATCTCGGCGTCGGTCAAAATCTTTTTCACGCCGAAGGCCGGCATACGGTCGTTGTTGTCCGGGTAAAACTTTTTGTGCTCCGGGTTTTTCACAATGTCGATGATCCATTGGCGCGAGCCGTAGCCGGTGAGGTCGGGGCCGTCGGCGTCGGGATCCGGCTCGCCAAATGCGTGGCAGTCCACGCAGCCGATGTCGTCGATCAAATGTTGGACACCCTGCCGGATCAGCGCCGCATCCGCCTGGTCGCGCGCCGCCTGGGCCGGCAGCTTGGCCTGCGCGGAGAGCGCAACGGCAATGGCGTCGAGCATCTTCAACTCGTCGGCATCGTATTTGCGAACTTTGCGGTTGAGAAATTTTTTATACATCGCGCCGTCCCTGTGCGCGGTGTCTCCAAAGTAGCGGGCGCTGAGGTATTGATCGGGATCAAGCAGGTCACGAATCCATTGGCGGGAGGCGAACCCCTTCAGGTCGGGGGCGCTTGGTTTTTCCAGTGGCGACACGCTGGCAATCACGTCGAACGGGCCTTCGGCCTTGGCCTTCAAAATTGACTTCACCGGCTGCCATTCGTCCTGCGTGCCGGTTTTTCGTGCCAGCCAGTCGGGATGCACGGCGTCGCCGGAGAGAAAGCGGCTCGTCATCCCGGTGCGCTTGGCCAAGTCGTCGGGCGTAACGTCGGTGGCCAGATCCACAGCCAAGCCGTCGTGACCGCCGTACCGGTGACAACTCGCGCAGTGCTGCGCGAACAACCGTGCGCCCTGCGTTTTCGGGTCATTCTTCAGCAGCGACAACGCGGTGGACTCGATACCTTTGGCCTTGGCCAAGGCGGTCACGCGCTGTGCGTCGCGGCTGTCTGACAGCACGCCTCGGAGGTAGGTTTCGCTGTTTTGACCGGCGACATCCTCCTGCTTGGCCAGATACGTCAACGCACCGGCGCCGCCGAGGAACACGAAAATAATTCCAACGTTGAAGACGTGTCCCACCTTCCAGCGGCCGATGAACGGCATGAGGCAGATCAGCGCGACGGCCATGCCGGGGATGTAGATCGCGCCCCACACCTCATTCTCCCCGGCAAAAAACGGTAGCTTGAGGAACTGGAACAGGAAAAGGAAATACCAGTCCGGCCGCGCGGCGGAGTACGGCTCGGACGGGTCGGCCGGCGAGCCCAGATGCGCGCCATGAGACCAGAGCACCACAGCCAGCACCGCCACCGTGACCGCAAGGCAGGCGACGACATCCTTGAACACCTGGTCCGGCCAGAAATAGGCGTCGCGCTTGGTGACCGGCTCGGCCGGCGTGATCCCGTGGCGGCGGAACAGGTAGACGTGCCCGACGATCAGCAGCACGAGCAGGCCCGGCAGCACGCCGGCGTGCAGTGCGAAGAAGCGCGTCAGCGTGTGGTGCCCGTACTCGGTTCCGCCGATCACGAGTTGCTGCAGCTCCGGCCCGACGAACGGCACGAGGTTGATCAGGTTAGTGGCGACCTTGGTGGCCCAAAACCCTTTTTGATCCCACGGCAGCAGGTAGCCGGTCAGCGACAGGGCCAGCACGAGCAGCAGCAGCAGGACGCCGAACCAGTAGTTCACCTCGCGCGGCGCCTTGTACGCGCCGTCCACGATGACCTGCATCAGGTGCAGCAGCAATAGCACCGGCATGATCTGCGCCGTCCAGTGGTGGATGCCGCGCAGCAGCCAGCCGCCGGTCATCTCGTTTTGGATGTAATTGACCGACTCCCACGCATCGCCCGAGCTGGCGCTGTAGCCCATCCACAAAAAAATGCCGGTGATGAACTGGACGAAGATCGTGAATGTCAGCGTGCTGCCCCAGACGTAGCGCCACCGCGAGCCACCCGGGATGTTCTCGAACAACGCCTCGCGCGTCAGCCGGCGAATGCCGGTACGGTGGTCGAGCCAGTCAATGAGTGACTTCATGACACGGGAACCGGGTGGCTGTGGCCGGGTTGAAAGTTCTGGAACTTCACCCACACCTCCGTCTTGTTGCGAACCTCAATCTCGAGCGCATCCATCGCGCGCGGGCTGACGCCCTTGACGCGTTCCCCATCCAGCTTGAAGTTGCTGTTGTGGCACGGGCAGAAAAAATCGCCGTGGCCCGGCCGGTAATCAACGAAACAGCCCAGATGCGGGCAGACCGTGTGCAGCGCCTTCGGCACGCCGTCGACGAGCCGCAGGTAGACCGCACCGATGCTGACGTTCGGGAACTTGTTCCAGGCGTCCACCTTGTCGGCCACGACCGCGAACTTGGCCGGCGTGCCGTCGGCGGGGATGGCATCAATCGAGGTGATCCGAACGAAGCCGTCCCCACTGCCGCTGCCGCGCTTGTTGCGCTTGGCCAAGGGATCGAGATACGACCACAGGCCGGCGCCGAATGGAGTCACGCTGATAAGCGTGCCGAAAAACGCGCAAAGAAACTTGATGAAACCGCGGCGCTCCTCGACCGGCTCATTTGCCGTGTCCTGCCTGCCAGGCTCATCTTGTTGGGCGTCCGCTGCTGCGGAGGCCTCACCGAATATCGGGTAGTTGAAGCTGGAGTCAGACGCGTTCTGGCCAGTTGATTCCTGCGACTGGGCAGGGTCCGGCCTGTCCACCGGGCCAGCGGGGGCGTCGGGCGGCTTGGCTTGATTTTCCTCTTGGTTTTCCACCTTGCAAAGGGAACGGAATCGTAGTGACGGCCCCGCATTGTGACGAGAAAAAACACCCCGGCGACCGTCCCCGTTGATTTGTCTCGACCGTGTGGGGTGCGGTTTCATTTACTCCCCGGCGGCGGATGAACAGCCGACTCCGCTTGGCCAATGGCGCTTCACACAAAACAAATCCGGCTTGGCGGCCGCAAACACGCGTTCCACTATCCCAAGGCCGAGAAGGGCATGATCCTCTCCGTGCTCGAGGGGCGGGACTATCCCTTGGCCAAGGCGCGGCTCGGCGGCGACTCGCCGGTGATCATCGACATCGGCAGCAACTGCGGCGCGGCGGCGCTCTATTTCAAGTCCCACTTTCCCGGCGCGCGGGTCATTTGCTACGAGCCAAGCGCGTCCACACACGAGTTGCTGTCGGCCAACGTCGGCGCGATCGACGGCATCGAGACCCACCCCTGCGGCATCTGGAACCGGGAAGGCACCTTCCGCCTGCACCACGCGCCCGGGGGACATTCCGGGGCAGCCACCCTGCAACCCGGCGATGGTTGGCCGGATGACCTCGGCGGCGAAGACATCACCACTAGGAAACTCAGCAACGAGCTCCGGCGACTGCAACTCACCTCGGTCGATCTGCTCAAGGTGGACGCCGAGACTGCCGAGCCGGAGATCCTGCACGAGGTACTCACAAACGCCCCGGATGTGCCCATCCAAAACATCTTCGTCGAGTACCACGGCATCGCCGTCCGCAAATACCTCACCGAGGAACTCCGCCCAAGATATGACGTCCACCTTTGCGGCGTCAGTTCCGACCGGCAAGGCACCCTGCTGTTCGTTCTCAAAAACTAATATTTCATGTTTGAAAAAATCACCCTCCACACGCCGCGCCAGTTCGTGCCGACCGACCTGAACGCCGGCAGTTGGCCTACGCTCGAGCCGCTCTTCGACAAACTCGAGCAACAACTGGCCAACGCCACCGACGCCGCACAACTCGAGCAGGCCATCCTCAACTGGGAGGAATTGTCCGCCGCCATCGCCGAGGAGAGCTCCCGGCGCTACATCGCGATGACCTGCCAGACGGACGACAAGACCGCCGAGCAGGCGCACCTCGATTTCATCGAGACGATCGAGCCAGAAGAGAAGCAACGCAGCTTCCGCTTGGCCAAGGCGCTCTCCGAACACCCGCACCGCGGCGGCCTCCCGGCCAAGCGCTACGAGGTGTTCACCCGCGACGCCGCGCTCGAGGTCGAGCTGTTCCGCCCCGAGAACGTCCCGCTCGAGACCGAGACGGCCAAGCTGGGCCAGCAATACCAGAAACTGATCGGCGGCCTCGCCGTGCAATTCGACGGCAAGGAACACACCCTCGTGCAGATGGGCCGTTACCTCGAGGAGACCGACCGCGCCCGGCGGCAAGAGGCGTGGGAATTGGTGGCCAACCGGCGGCTCGAGGAGGCTGAGACCATCGACGGCCAGCTCGACGACTTGGCCAAGCGGCGAAACCAAATGAGCGACAACGCCGGTTTCCCGAACTACCGGGACTACGCCCACCGCCGAAAGGGCCGGTTCGACTACACGCCGGACGACTGCCTCGCCTTTCACGACGCCATCGAGCAGGAGATGGTGCCGCTCCTTACGGAATTACACGACGAGCGCCGGGCCGCGCTGGGCATCGAGTCAGTGCGGCCGTGGGACACGGCGACCGACCCGCACGGCCGACAGCCGCTCAAGCCGTTCGACGAGGTGCCGCAGTTGATCGGCCGCACGCAGGCGATCTTTGACCAGCTCGACGGCGACCTCGCCGGCTGGTTTCGCACCATGCAGGAACTCGACCTGCTTGACCTCGCCAACCGCAAAGGCAAGGCGCCCGGCGGCTATCAGGATTCATTGGCCGAGGCACGGCTGCCGTTCATTTTCATGAACGCGATCGGCGTGCAGCGCGACGTCGAGACCCTGCTGCACGAGGCAGGGCACGCCTTTCACACCATGGCCTGCCAGGCCGAGGCGCTGCACTCGTACCGCCACGCGCCGATCGAGTTTTGCGAGGTCGCCTCGATGGCGATGGAATTGCTCGGCGGCGAATACCTCGGCGAGTTTTACGACACGGAGGAAGTGCGCCGCGCGCGCATCACCCACCTCGAGGGCATCGTGTTCGTGTTCCCGTGGATTGCCACGGTCGACGCCTTCCAGCATTGGCTCTACCTGAACCCCGGCCACTCAGTCGCCGAGCGGGACGCGGCTTGGGACGGCTTGATGGATCGCTTCGGCGGCGGGGTCGACTGGGCCGGCCACGAGCAGGCCAAGGCCAAGTTTTGGCACAAGCAACTGCACATTTTTCTGCACCCGTTTTATTACGTCGAGTACGGCATCGCCCAACTCGGCGCGCTGCAGGTCTGGGCCAACAGCAAACAAAACCGCGCCCAGGCGCTCGCCGACTACAAGGCCGCGCTCGCGCTGGGCGGCTCAAGGCCGTTGCCGGAACTGTTCGAGCGTTGCAACACTCGGCTCGACTTCAGCCGTGAAACCGTCGCCCCGATCGCCAAGCTGTTGCGGGAAGAATTGGCCGCGCTGAAAAACGGGGCGTGAGAGACTCGAAGTTGCCAATCAACGATTGAGCAGCCAGAGCGCGAGACCGATCAGCGCGGAGCCAGCGATGCCCGCGATGATGCTCCACATCTGGATTTTGTTCCGGTACCGCCGGTTGGAACGCCCCATGCCGGGGAGCAGGTAATACCGGTGCTCCTCCTCCCCATCCTTCGGCTTTTTTCTTCTCAACCCAAACATCTGGCCTCCGCGTTCCGCGCAACGCGGCAAACCTTATTCATCCCGTCGCCAAATGACAACCACGCTTGGCCAAGCGCAAGCCGTCCGTTAACTTGGCTCCGTGAGCTTTGTCGGCCATTTCAACCAACTGCCCATCGACGCGCTGGAGTGCCGCGCCCGCGACGCCTCCGCCGCCGAGGCGTCGGCCGCCTTGGCCAAGCGCGACCCCGGGCTGGCCGACCTCGCCGCCCTGCTCTCCCCCGCCGCCCCGCTCGAGCCGCTGGCCAGACGCGCTCACCAACTCACGCAACAACGGTTCGGCAAGGTTATCCGCCTTTTCGCGCCGCTTTACCTCTCCAACGAGTGCGTTAACAACTGCCAATATTGCGGCTTCTCCCGCGACAACCCGATCCTGCGCGTCACGCTCTCGGTCGACGAAGTCGTGCGCGAGGCCAAGGCGCTCGCCGGGCAAGGCTTCCGCAACATCCTGCTCGTCGCCGGCGAACATCCCAAGTTCGTCTCCAGCGGCTACCTTGCCGACTGCGTCGCGGCACTGCGCGATTCCGTGCCGTCGATCTCACTCGAGATTGGCCCGATGGAGACGGAGGAATACAAGCCGCTCGTCGAGGCCGGCTCGGAGGGATTGGTTGTTTATCAGGAAACCTACGACCGCGACATTTACGCTGACATGCACACCTCCGGCCCCAAGCGTAACTTCGACTGGCGGATTGAGACGCCGGAGCGTGCCCACGCGGCCGGGTTCCGGCGGCTCGGCATCGGGGCATTGTTCAGGCTGGGCGACTGGCGGCGCGAGACCCTCTGCCTCGCCGCCCACGCACAATACCTGCTCCGGCACTGCTGGAAATCGCAACTCACCCTTTCGCTGCCGCGCCTCCGCCCCTGCGCAGGGGAGTTTGAGCCGCTCACCGATTTCGACGACCGCGCCCTCGTCCAGGCCATTTGTGCGCTGCGCCTGTTTTTGCCGGACGTCGGTATCGTGCTCTCCACCCGCGAACCGGCCGGCCTTCGCGACCGGCTGATCCCGCTTGGTGTCACGATGATGAGCGCCGGGAGCCACACCGAGCCGGGCGGCTACACCGGCGCCGGCCAGGACAACCTCCACTACACCAAGCGCGGACGAATCCAGGAGTTGGCCGAAGATGCCAGCGAATGGGCTGCCACCGGCCAATTCGACATCGCCGACGAACGCGAACCCAGTGCCGTCGCCGCCACCGTCACCCGCCTCGGCTACGAGCCGGTCTGGAAGGACTGGGACGCCGCCATCCTCACCAACTGAACAGTATCAGTTCGCGGGTCGACTCGGTGACCTTGGCTCCGTCGGCGATGCGGAGTTTTTGCACCCAGAAAAGCCGGCCATCGGCGGCCTCGGCGACGACGAGGCGGCGGCGCTCGGCCTTGGGGATTTTTTGGTTCACGAACAGATCCTGCAGCTTGGCCGATCCGGCTTGGCCGATTGGCCGATACCGGTCGCCGGGCCGCCAATGCCGCAGGGTGACCGCTTGGCCAAGTGGCTCCGCATCAAAGACTTCACGACTGTCCGCTTGGCCAAGTTCGCGCCACTTGGCCAAGCCGCCCGCCAGCCGCTCCCAGCGGATCGTCAAGCCACCAAACTCGGTTTCACCAGCTTGGCCAGCGAGGCTGACCTCGCGCTTGGTCAGCAGGAATTCCGACTCGGCGGCGACGGCCTCCAGTTGGCCATCGGTGTTACGTTGCAACCGCCTGCCTGGGGCGACCTCGATGACGCGGCCGGCCTCGAGCCGCAACGCCTCCACCAGGTCGAACGACGGCTCGTCGCCCAGCGCGAACAGTTGCCGCTGCACGACCTGCCGCTGAACGGCCACCGGCAACTGCTCGAACGGCGGCTCGCCCGCCCAGTCGGCGGCGAGTTGATCGATGCAGTCGGCCGCGTCGCCGGCAAGCTGCATCGACTTCAACACCTGGCGGCTCACCGACGCACCAAACTGTTCGGCCAGTCGCGGCAACAACTCGTGGCGAATGCGGTTGCGGAGAAAGCGCGTGTCACTATTCGTCGCGTCGTCTCGATACGCGATCCGCTCCCCCGTCGCGTATCCGGCAATCTCGGCGCGACGAATGCCGAGCAACGGTCGAACCAGCGTCACGCCGGGGTCGGCGGGTGACGGCGAGACAGGCTGTATGCCGGACAGTCCCCGGTCGCCCGCGCCGCGAAGCAGCCGCAGGAAGAACGTCTCGACCTGGTCGTCGGCGTGATGGGCGAGCGCGACTACGGCGTCCAGTCGCTTGGCCAAGCGGGCGAAAAAACCGTGGCGCAGTTGGCGGGCGGCCGCCTCGATGCCATCGCCGCTCTCGGCGGCGAGTTGCCGAGTGTCGCCGCTCCCGGACTCGAAAGGCAGGCCAAGCTGCCCGGCCGCCTCCCTGACGAATGCCGCGTCGGCGTCGCTTTCCGCGCCGCGGAGCCGGTGATCGAAGTGGGCGGCGACGAGTCGGTCGCGCAGGCCCAGCGCGGGGGTGGCGAGTAGGTGCAGCAGGGCCATCGAGTCGATGCCGCCGGAGACGGCCACGACGATGCCGCCGCTGCCCGGGAAGGGGCGTTGCACCCGGATGATGTCGCCCACTCTCTCGGCGAGCGGATGCATGAATCAGTTTTCGGTGAGTTCCGGCTCAGGCGGCTTGGCGCGAAGCAGCAACAGCCAGTCGCCCGGGCCGGGGGCTGGGCACTCGAGCGCCGCGCCGCGCAACACCGCCAACACGCTGGAGCGTTCGCCGGTTCGGGGATTAACCCACGCGGCGATCAACGGCGTGGGCAGCCGGGCGACATTGATCTTGAGCCGCTTCTCGACCGGCGTGTACACGAGCACCAACCGCCCGTCACCGGAACTGGCAGCAGCAGCGTACTCGGAGAGGGCATCGTCACCGGGTTGCTCAGCCAACACACCGCTGTCAGGGCGAAGGCTCTGAAACGCGATCGACTGAAACAGGCCCGACAGGTGCGCAATCTGTTCGCCGGCCTCGAAATGCAGCGCATCGCGCCAATCGGGCGGTGTGCCGGCATGGGGGTGGCCCGGGGTCGGGGTGTCACCGTCACCCCAGTCCCAGACGCCGGTCGCGCCGTAGCTGACGCCGGCGGTCGGTGCGTTGAGCAGGCTCCAATATAACGCGCGGCGGACCTCGTGCGCGGTGATCGGCTGCTTTTTGCTGTAGCTGGGAATGCCTTCGTACGGTGGCTCGATGTTCACGACCGGCCGGTGCGGGAGCTTGGCCCAGTCACGCGTGGCCGGGCCGTGGTGAATCCAGTTGTTGGTGGCGTCGTCGATGTCGTGGCCGCTTTGGTAACCGAGGGCGGTCATCCATTTTTCGTCGCGGAATTCCTGAAACACCCAGCTCTTGCCCTTGGGATGCATGAAGACGGGGAACTGCCGCTTGCCGCCGAACACCGCCTGGCCAAGCGCGCGCCAGCGGGCGGCGTTTGTGCCGGAGTAGTCGCCATCGCCGCCGAGAAACCAGGCGCCATAAGACGCACCCCAGCGGGCGACCATGTAGCGCGCCAGCAGGATGGTCTGGTCGTCGGGCAGGACGTTCACCGGATTCTCGTCGCCGCGAATCGCCCACAACAGCACCGGCACACTGATTAACCCGGCGTCGTTGATCGCCTCGACGCGGCGGTCGAGACGCTGGAAGAACGCCGGGTTGATACGAATTTTTTCTTTGCCGTCGAACGCGCGGCTGCCATCGGCATCGCCGTCCGGCGCGCCGCGCCAACTCGTGGCCACCCATTGCACCGCGGTAAAGCCCTGCCGCCTGCGTTCATTCAAATAATGTTTCCAATCGAATGCGTTCGACTTGAGCGGGCCGTTCCACGCGGTGTCGGCCATCCAGAAAAACGGCTTGCCGTCCTCGTGGACAAAGTGCGTGCGGTCGCGCGAAACGCGAACCGGGCCGCCCCGGGTCAGGGCGTTGCGGCCGAGCGGCGCCGTGCAGCGGAACGCGCCGGAGAGATTGTGCAGCCCGCGGTTTTCCTCGTCGGAACAGGTGATGTGAAATGTCCATTTGCCGGCGAGGTCAGGCAGGAAGCGGACCTTCCAATCGTTGCCTCCATCCCAGAAACCGTCGACCTCGTGTTCCTCGCCGGCGGGCGAGGTGAACACCGCCTTGAGCTGCACCTCCTGTATCGGGTTGTCGTACGCCTTGAGGCTGACCAACTCGCCCTGGAAGCGGGTCCACTTCGGCAGGAGCGGCAAGGTTTCCTGCGCCGTCGCAATCCCACCGGCGAGGCTGATGCCAATCAAAATAAGCCACGAAGCCAGCCGGCCGCCGACCAACGTTGAAAGAGTGAATCGCATATTGTTGGCGGAACGATGTCAGAAATCGCCCCAGAGCGCAAACGCGCTTGGCCAAGCTGGTCAATCGGCGTGAATCGTGTAGATTGCCGCCAGAAACATTGGATCAAGACGCCTCCAACCCGACGCGGCCGCTGCTTGGCCGGCGCCAGTTTTTGGTGAATTCCGGCATAGGACTGGGCGGGATCGCGATAGGCCAACTGCTCGGCGCCCGGGCGGCCAAGCCGCCGTTCCGGCCGGACATCGCCCCGGCAAAGCCGTATGCGGCGCGGCGGTCGCATCATCGGCCCAAGGCTCAGCAGGTGCTGGTGATTTTCTGCTCAGGCGCATGCAGCCAGATTGACACCTTCGACCACAAGCCGGAACTCATCCGCCGCCACGGCCAGGCTCTGCCGGGTGCCGACGGCCTCGTCACCTTCCAGGGCAAACAAGGCAGCCTGAACCGCAGCCCATGGGCGTTCCGGCCGTACGGCCAAAGCGGCAAATTCATCTCCGATCTCGTGCCGCAAATCGGGCAGATGGCGGACGAGCTGTGCTTCATCCACTCGCTCACCGGCAGAACGAACACGCATGGCCCGGGCGAAAATTTCATGTGCACCGGCAACACGCTGGAAGGCTTCCCGAGCATGGGCGCGTGGACGAGTTACGCGCTTGGCAGCGAGAACGACAATCTGCCGGCCTACGTCGCGATCCCCGACCCGCGCGGCATGCCGCAGTCGAGCGTCAATTGCTGGGGCGCCGGTTTTCTGCCGGCGGCATTTCAGGGGACGGCGTTCAACGCGGCCAAGCCGATCCAAAACCTCGCCCGGCCGGACTCCATCTCCGCCGGCACCGACGCGGCGACGCGCGCCTTTCTCCGGCGGATGAACGAGCGGCATCTCCGGTATTACGCCGGCGAGTCGGAACTGGCGGCCCGTATCGCAAGCCACGAGCTGGCGGCACGCATGCAGTTGAGCGTACCGGAGGTGAGTGACCTTTCCGCCGAGCCGGCGCACCTGCTGCGGTCGTACGGCGCGGACGATTCGCGCAACCCGCTCAAGGCCGCCTTCGCCCGGAACTGCATCCTCGCGCGTCGGCTCGTCGAGCAGGGCGTGCGGTTCGTGCAACTTTTCAACGGCGCCTACCAGACCGGCGGCGAGGGAGTGAGCAACTGGGACGGCCACAAGGTGCTTGCCGAGCAGTACGCCAAGCACGGCCCGGTGCTCGACCAGCCGGTGGCCGCCCTGCTGGCCGACATGAAACAACGCGGGCTGCTCGAGCAAACGCTCGTGGTCTGGTGCACCGAGTTTGGCCGGATGCCAACCTTCCAGGCCGGGGCGAGCGGGCGCGACCACAATCCCGACGGCTTCACCGCGTGGCTTGCCGGGGCCGGGGTAAAACGCGGCCACACCCACGGCGCGACGGATGAATTCAGCTACAAGGCCGCGGAGGATGTTGTGACAGTGCATGATTTTCACGCGACGATCCTGCACCTGCTCGGGCTGGAGCATGAGCGACTGACCTTTTACCACGACGGCCTCGAACGCCGCCTGACCGACGTGGAGGGCGAAGTCATCCAAGGCGTTTTGGCATAGATGAAACCATGAGAATTTGGCTGGCATCGGTGCTGTTGATTCCACTCGCGATTCAAGCCGGGCATTGGTCGCTGGAGCCGGTGCGACGGCCGTCGCTCCCGGCGCTTGGCCAGGCGCAGCAACCGGCCAACCCAATCGATGCATTCGTGCTGGCCAAGCTCGCCGAGGCCGGCCTCGACCCGTCCCGCTTGGCCAAGCGGCCAGTGCTCATCCGCCGGCTCCACCTCATCCTGCTCGGGATCCACCCGTCACCCGCGGAGGTGGCGTCGTTCGTGAACGACTCCCGGCCGGACGCCTGGGAACGGCGGGTCGACCGCGTGCTGGACGATCCCCGGCTCGGCGAGCGGTGGGCGCAGCATTGGCTCGACGTCATCCGGTACGGCGAGACGCACGGCTTCGAGACCAACCGGGAGCGGCCCAACGCCTGGCCGTTCCGCGACTGGGTGGTCGACGCATTCAACCGCGACCTGCCGTACGACCGGTTCGTGCGGGCGCAACTGGCCGGGGACGCCCTCGGCGACGGCGTCGGCACCGGCTTTCTCGTCGCGGGGCCGTACGACCTCGTCAAAAGCCAGGACATCAACCTCACTCTGATGCAGCGGCAGAACGAACTCGACGGAATGATCAGCACCACCGGCACGGCGTTCCTCGGGCTGACCCTTGGTTGCGCCCGTTGCCACGACCATAAGTTCGATCCAGTGAGCGCGCGCGACTACTACGCGCTGCAGGCCGTCTTCGCCGGGGTGACGCACGAGGAGCGGGTCGTTGAACAACAAACCGACCCGGCTCTGGTAAAAGAACAAGCGGCATTGGTGAATCGGATTGACGAGGCAAAAAAGGAACTGGCGCGGCTTGAAGCGCTCGTGCCCCGCTTCAAGCCGCCGGTGAATGCGCGGGGTAACGAGGAAACATTCGAGCCGGTGAGGGCGCGGTTCGTCCGCTTCAACATCGCCCGTACCAACCAGTCCGAGCCGTGCGTCGATGAACTGGAGATTTTTCCGACGGACAGCGGCAAGAATATCGCGCTAGCCAGCGCCGGGGCCAAGGCCACCGCCTCCGGCATCTACCTCGACGGAGGCAACCCAATCCACCAACTCGGGCACATCCACGACGGCCGGTACGGCAACTCGCAGAGTTGGATCGCCAACAACGACACCGAAGCGTGGGTGCAGATCGAACTGGCCAAGCCGACGGTCATCGACCGCATCCAATGGGCGCGCGACCGGGAGGGGCGCTACAGCGACCGGCTGGCCGTCGACTACACGTTCGACGTCGCAACGGAACCTGGCCAATGGCAAACCGTCGCCCGTTCCGCCGACCGGCCGAAAACGGGCAGCGAAGCGCGAACCAAAATCGACCACCTGTTGGCCCACTTGACGGGCGGAGAGGCGGCTCGGGCCGCGCGCTTGGCCAAGCGCTTGGCCAAGGCCGAGCAGCGCCTGACTGAAATCCGGGCCGCGTTGCGGCGCACGGTTTACGCCGGCACATTTCGTCAGCCGGAGGCGACCCACGTGCTGCACCGCGGCGACCCGTTGGCCAAGCGGGACACCGTCGGGCCGGACGGCATCCATGCGCTGGGCGGCGCGCTTGGCTTGGCCGCCGATGCGCCGGAACAGCAGCGGCGCTTGGCACTGGCGCAATGGATCACCGCGCCGGACAACCCGCTCGCGGCGCGGGTAATCGTCAACCGGCTGTGGAAGCACCACTTCGGCACCGGCCTCGCCGCGACCTTGAACGACCTTGGCGCCAACGGCGTCCGCCCCACCCACCCGGAGTTGCTCGACTGGCTGGCGGCGGAGTTGGTTTCGTCCGGCTGGTCGCTCAAGCGGATTCACCGGCTGATCCTTACTTCCCGCACCTGGCGGCAATCGAGCCTGCCACGAAGCGAAGCGCTCGCCGTCGACGGCGGCAGCCGGTGGCTGTGGCGCTTCCCGCCGCGCCGGCTCGAGGCGGAGGCCATTCGCGACAACATCCTGCGGGCCGCCGGCACGCTGGACACGCGGATGGGTGGGCCGGGTTTCAGCGGGTTCGAGGTCGAGGAGGAAAACGTCCGCCATTATCATCCCAAGACCGCGTACGGCCCGGGCGACTGGCGCCGGATGCTGTACATGGCCAAGGTGCGGCAGGAGCGGGAGGCGACGTTCGGCGTGTTCGACTGCCCCGACTTCAACCAGACCGTGCCGAGCCGCAGCCGCTCGACCACCCCGCTGCAGTCGTTGAGCCTGCTCAACAGCCAGTTCGTGCTGCAACAGGCCTGGCAGTTGGCCAAGCGGCTCCGGTGCGAGGCGGGTGCCGACCCGGCCGCGCAGGTGACGCGCGCCTGGCAACTGGCGCTTGGCCGCAAGCCGACCCGCGATGAACTGTCCGACGCCAGCCGGCTCGTGGCCGAACAGTCGCTGGATGCGTTCTGCCGGGCGCTGTTCAACGCCAACGAATTCCTGTTTCTGCCCTAAGCCGAGCCAACCCGGGTTTTGCGTTAACCGGCGGCGGCCTCGTCCTTTTTTTTCTTCAAGTCGGCTTTCTTCTTGGCCTTGGCCTCGAGCAGGTCCATGCGCGCCGCGAATCCCTCCGCCGCGGCGATCAATTTCTCTGGCATCAACGGCTGCACCATCCATCCGGTTCCCCCCGCCGATTTTGCGGCCTCTTTCCTTTCGTCGTCCTGGCTGTCCGAAATGGCGATCAACGGCGTTTCCTTGTGTCCCGTCAGGGCCCGAACTTTTCGAGTAAAGTCCGGGCCATCCATGTCAGCCAGTTGGCAGCCGCAGAAAATGATGTCCACCGGTTCAGTCTCTGCGAGTTCCAGTCCCTGCGACCCGTCCTCCGCCTCGTGCACCTCGTGGCCGGCCGCAGTCAGCGTCACCTCAACCATCTTCCTCAAGGTCGGCGAACCATCAACAACCAGTATTGTCTTTCCCATGTCTGCGGCGTTCCGGTTTTCGCGCCTTCAAGCAGCGCGCCACCGGCCGATTGTCGGGAAGCCCCTGTCGAAGCGCAAGCCACGAGTGAACTCTCGCGGAATCGCGGCAGACTGGCCAAACTGTCTCCCTCTCCAAAACCGGCTTGAAATAATACCTGTGGAAGTTGAACCTTATGCCCGTGGTGATGAAATCCCAGTTTACAGCAATAATCCGCTGGACAGCCTGCCTGCTGGCCCTCGCCCTCACCCGCGCTGCCCCAGCCTTGGGTCAGGAGGCGTCGAAAATTGATTCCTTCGAGACCGCGCCCCTTACATTTGGTTTCTCATCTTCCGATGGAGACTACCACTTGGTACAGGCAAGCTGGGATCTACAAAAATGGGTAACCGTGGGCCAATATCCGGGCAGCGGAAAACCGGCCAAGTTCAACGATCTCCGTGGCCAACTGGGAAAAGCCCACTTTTACCGGGTGTTTACAAAGTCGGAACCGTTTCCGGATGGACTGCTTGACCGGGAATGGAAACTGATCGCCTTCCATGAAGCAGACGAGATCATCCGGCCCAAGACGGGGCGCAAGCACACCCTGAACTTGGACCGCAACGGCAAGATTACCGGCTGGAATGACTGCAACCGCTACTTCGGCTCCTTCAAACTGGAGAAGGGCAACTGGCTGAAATTCGGGAAAGGCTTCGGCTCCACGTTGATGCTGTGCATGACGGGTTCACTCGACTTCGTGTTTTTCGAGTCACTCAAAACATCCAAGGGCTTCGAAGTCGACGGCGACAAGTTGAAACTCTACTACGGCGACAACGCCGAGCACTGGATGGAGTTCAGGAAGAACGACTGACCCACCGGCCAACGGACAATCGCACGGGGAACGGTCAGCGCTTGGCCAAGTCGCGGATGTACACGTTCGCAAAGTCGATCGGGCCGGTCGGCACGATCTTCAACGGTCCCTTGGCCGGCACATCGTTCAGTTTTTTGTCGGTGTAAACCGGCTTGCCGTTGAGGCTTAAACTGAGCCGGTCGCCGCGCAGAACTCCCTCGAATCGGTTCCAGTTGCGTCCCTTCAAAACCAAAACGTCTTTGTACAACGAAGGCGTAATCGTGACGGCCGCCGCCGAGCCACGGAGTTGAACCGCGCACGGCTTGGTCCCCCCCGACACGCGAACGTCGAAGATAAACCCAAAGTCACCGAACGACTCGGTGGTCTCGATCGCTTGGCCAACGGCGTCCGGCTGGCCGTTGTACCGGAACACCCAATCCCGAGACTGCCACCCCTCCGAAGCGCGCCAACCGGAAAAATCGACGCCGTTATAAAGGCAACGATAGCCGCGATTGGTGATGGCCACCTGCCCCGGCTCTAGCGGTATCGCCGGCAGTTCCTTAATTTGCAGGTTGCGGTAATGCACAATGCCGCCCTCCGACTCGAGGCAGATGTAGCCCTTGCGCGGGCTGGCCTCTTTGCCGCGCGTCACCACCTTGCCGTTGACTGCGAGCGAGATCTCCCCGTCGTCACAAACGATCCGGTAATGATTCCACTCCGGGCTTGGCTTGGACCGAAACTCCGTCGGGAACGCCCGGCTGCCGCCCCGNCCGTTGACCGGNGTCATCNTCGCGCCGTGGATCGGGAAAATNTCCCCATGTGTCGTGTAGCCGCGTGTGTTGCCGTAGGCGTTCTCCAGCACCTGCACCTCGACACTGCGGTGAAATGGCTGCCCGCGTGCCGTAATGTCATCCGCCCAGACGAAGATGCCAGCGTTGCCGCGTGGTTTCATGTGACGCCACTCCACCTCCATGATGAAATTCTGATACATACGATCCGTGCGCAGCTCACCAATCGGTTTGCCAGAACAAATGATCATTCCATCTCGCACCGACCAGGTGGAAGGCGCAGTGTTCACCGGTACCCAGCCGGACAAATCCTTCCCATTGAACAAAGGCCGAAACCCATCTTCAGCAGAGACACCAACGACACCCACCAAAAATACAGCAGCAACAAGACAAACGATCCTCTTATTGTGGAAACACATGATCTGGAGAGGGTGCCCCCGACCAAGCGCTAGGCCAAGCGCAAACCTGTCCGCAAGGCTCATATAACCTAATAAAAAGGCCCTTGACGCTCAGCTCAGCTCGACTTAGAACAAACGCCTGTTTCAAACAGTCGTTTGAATTAAATGGCAAAAACGGACACCAAGTCGCGCATCCTCGACACCGCCGAGCGTCTGTTCGCCCGGAAGGGGTTCGATGCCGTGTCGCTGCGTACCATCATCGCGGCGGCCAAGGTCAACCTTGCGGCGGTGCATTACCATTTCGGCTCGAAGCAGGCGCTGGTACATGCGGTGATCGCCCGGAGATTGCGCCCCATCAACGAGGAGCGCCTGGCCAAGCTGGCGGAGGCCCGGGCCAAGGCTGGTCGCCGGCCGCTGAAACTCGAGCGCTTGCTCGACTGCCTCTTTCGGCCGTTGTTCCGCGTTCAGGCCGACCCCAAGACCGGGCCCACGTTCGCGCGACTGGTCGGGCGTGTGATGGGCGAGCGCAACGAAGGCCTGCACAAGTTCATGATGGGCGAGTTGGCCGACGTAATCATCCAGTTCGGGGCTGCGTTCGAGGCCGCGTTGCCGGGACTGACCAAGGAGGAGGCCGACTGGCGCTCGCACTTCATGGCCGGTGCGATGGCGCACACGCTGTGCAATGCCGACCTGCTCGTCCGCTTCACCGGCACTGATGCCGACGCCTCGGACTACGAGGCCACAGTGCGACGACTGATCGATTTCACCGCCGCCGGTTTCAGGGCGAAGGTCACCCCGCCCACGCGCCCACGCAAAAAGAAGTGATGCACCGGACACCCTTCATCACTGCGGCGGTATTGCTGCTCGCCGGTTGCGCCACCGACTCCCGCCGGACGGCCCTCGATTTTGCCGGCGAACTTCCGCCCCGATGGACAACCCACAGCGACGGCACTGGTCATGCACCGGCGTATTGGTGGCACACGTTTCGCGACGACCGGTTGAGCGAGGCGATCGGGCATGCCCTCGCCGCCAATCCGGATGTCTGGAGCGCCGCCGCTCGGCTCGAGGCCGCTTGGGAACAGGCAAAAATTGCCGGCGCAGACCAGTGGCCGCAGATCGGACTCAGCGGCGGCTTGTCGGAAAGACAAACCAACTTGGCGAAATTTGGCGTGAAGATTCCAAACATGCCCGACTCCTTTCTCAGCCAAAGTCATGAACTCATGCTTGGTGCCCAGTGGGAAATCGACCTATGGGGCCGCATACGCGCCGGCAAACGCCTGGCACGAGCCAACGCGCTTGGCCGGGCGGCAGAGTTTGCCGGGGCGCGCCATTCGCTCGCCGGCCAGGTGGCCAAGGCGTGGATGCTGGCCATCGAGTCGAAACAGCAGGCGCGCTTGGCCAAGTTTGCGGTCTCCACGCACGAGACGACCGTGGCGCAGGTTCAAGCCCGGTTCGAGCAGGGCATCCTGTCAGCGATGGAACTGCGCTTGGCCAAGGCCAACCTCGCCGGATCAGAGGCGCAAGCCGCTGATCTGGAGTCGGTTGCCGGCCAATCAATTCGGAGTCTGGAAGTGTTGCTTGGGCAATTTCCGGCCAACAAGCTGGTGGTTCCGGAGGCGCTCCCGCTGTTGCCTGCGGCCATCCCGGCCGGCGTCCCGGCGCAGATTCTTTCGCGGCGTCCCGACCTCGTCGCCGCCGAGCAGCGACTCTTCGCCACCGGCGCGACCCTCTCCCGAGCCAAGGCATCGCTCTACCCGCAAATCAGCCTGACCGCCAGCGGTGGCACCTCAACCAGCGACCTCTCCGGGCTGCTCTCCGGGGACTCAGTGGTCTGGAATGTCGCCGCCAACCTGACACAGCCGGTGTTTCAGGCCGGCCGACTACGGGCCAATGTCCGCCTCCAACAGGCCAACCTTAAAGCCGCGGAGGAGTCGTTCCGCTCGACTATGCTCCAGGCAATGGGCGAAGTGGAAAACGCGCTCGACGCCGCCGAACAATTGGCCGCGATCGATACGGCGCTGGGCACCGCGTACGAGCAGTCGCAGGCCGCCGCGCAAACCGCACAGGAGCGGTACGACCTCGGGCTCGGCAACCTGATCGAGTTGCTCGAAACGCGACGGCGCGCGATCACTGCCGAGGGCCGCTGGTGGAGCGCGCGCCGGCGGCAGCTCGAAAACCGGGTCAATTTGCATCTCGCCCTCGGCGGCGGATTTGAAACGCTTAAGAAAGATGGAACCGCAAGACAGTAACCCCCACCGTAGGCTAAAGGTCTTCGGCGCGCTTGCCGTGGCCGTTGTCGGCATCGGCCTCGCCGCCGTGCTGGTGATGACCAGCCGGATGCCGGAGTCGCAAATTGCCACCCCGAAACCGCCAAGCGTGGAAGTGCAAATCGCGGAAGCGACGCAGCACACCTACAGGATACAATCGCAGGGAACCTCCCTGCCCCGGACGAGCATCCGGCTCGTCAGCGAGGTCAGTGGGCGGGTCGTCTCGGTCGCGGAGTCGTTCGACGCCGGACAGGTTTTTGCGAAAGACGACGTGCTGCTTACGGTCGACCCGAGGGATTACGAACTGGCGCTCACGCAGGCCAAGGCACAAGTCGCCCAGGCGGAGCTGCGGTTGCTGACGGAAATTAACGAGGCCGAAATCGTTCGCCGCGAATGGCAGTTGCTCAAACAAGAGGAGCCGACCGGGCTACAGGCGCGCGAGCCGCAACTGGCCACCGCCCGCGCCGCGCTCGAGGCCGCCCGCGCCACCGAGGAGGCGGCCAAGCGCAACCTCGACCGGTGCGAAATCCGCGCGCCGTTCGACGGCATGGTGGCCAAGGCCAACGTACGCCCGGGGCAATTCGTCGCCTTGGCCGCGCCGCTTGGCGAGCTGTTTACCACCGATGTAGCCGAGGTGCGTTTGCCATTGGCTTCCAGTGACTTGGCCTTCATCAACCTGCCGTCTCCCGGCGCGGATACTGCGCTTGGCCAAGCGCCCCGCGTCACGCTCAGCACCCGGGTCGGCGGCCAACGATCCGAGTGGCAGGGACATCTCGTGCGCTCGGAGGAAACGGTCGATCCGGTGAACCGGATGGTCTACGTGGTCGCACAGGTGACCGATCCATTCGGCTTGGCCAAGCGCACCGGCCCGGCGCTGCGGAGCGGCACCTTCGTGCGGGCCAGCATCGAGGGGCGCACGGTGGAGAACGCCGTCGTGCTGCCGCGCCAGGCGCTCCGCGGGAAGAACCGTGTCTGGATTGTCAGCGAAGAAAGCACCCTGCAACGATGGCTGGGATACCGGGTGCCCGGCCAACCCAGCCGGCTTGCATTCAGATCGGTGAATGTCTCCTTCGCAGACGCCGACGTGGTGGTCGTCGCCGGTGGCATCCAAGCGGGAGAGCGGGTAATCACCTCGCTGCTCGCGGGCGTAATCGATGGGATGGCCGTGAAAGTGCGCGAGTTGGATTCGACGGATGAATAGCCTGATCGAATGGTTCGCGAAGAACGGCGTCGCCGCCAACCTGCTGGCGATGTTTATCGTCGTGCTTGGCTTCCTGTCGATCGGGACGCTGCGGCAGGAGGTGTTCCCCGAGTTTTCGTCCAACACGATCTACATCACCGTGCCGTACCCCGGCGCCGCGCCAGAAGAGGTCGAGGAGGGCGTCTGCCAAAAAATCGAGGAAGCGGTGTACGGCCTGACCGATGTCAAGCAGGTCAACTCGACCTCCACTGAAAACGCCGGCGCGATCATGGTTGAGTTGATGCCGGGCGCGGACACCTCGCGCGCGCTCGACGAGATCAAGGCGCGCGTCGATGCGATCGATACCTTCCCGGCTGAAGCCGAGCAGCCGGTGATCGAGGAGATCATCATGCGGAAGCAGGTGATCAATGTCGCCGTGGCCGGAGAGGCCTCCGAGACGGCGTTGCGGCATTACGCCTCGCAGGTGCGGGATGAGTTGATGGCGCTCGCCGGCATCACGCAGGTGGAACTGGCCAACGTGCGCGATCTGGAGGTGTCGATCGAGGTTTCCGAGACCGCGCTGCGGCGGTACAGCCTGACGTTTGACGAGGTGGCCCGGGCGGTGAGGCTATCCTCCATCGACCTGCCGGGCGGCACGATTAAGGCCGATCGCGGCGGCGAAATCCTGCTGCGAACCAAGGGCCAGGCCAAGCGGTCGGTCGATTTCGAGCAGATCACGCTGCGGTCACGCCCGGACGGCACGCGGCTGCGGCTTGGCCAAGTGGCAACGATCCAGGACGGCTTCGAGGATAACGACCAAGAGTCGTACTTCGACGGCAAGCCGTGCGCGCTCGTGAAGGTGTTTCGTGTCGGCGAGGAGAGCGCGATCGGCATCTCGGAGACAGTCCAAGAGTACATCGACGGCTCAAGGCACCGCTTCCCGGACGGCATCGAGGTGACGACCTGGCAGGATGACTCGACGTATCTGCGCGGACGGCGCGACCTGATGATCCGCAACGGGCTCACCGGCTTTGGCCTGGTGTTCCTCGTGCTGGCGTTGTTCCTGCGATTCCGTCTGGCCTTTTGGGTGAGTCTCGGCATTCCGATCTCGTTCCTCGGCACATTTTGGCTGATGCCGACGCTCGACGTCTCGATCAGCATGATTTCGCTGTTCGCCTTCATCGTGGTGTTGGGCATCGTGGTGGATGACGCGATCCTGATCGGCGAAAACATCCACGCGCACCACGAACGCGGCACGCCCGGACTCAAGGGCGCGATCGCCGGCGCGATCGAGATGGCCAAGCCGGTCACGTTCGCCGTCGCCACCTCGATCGCCGCCTTCGCGCCGATGATCTTCACCGCCGGCAACACCGGCAAGATCATGAAGTTCATCCCGCTGATCGTGATCCCGACGCTGTTTTTCTCGCTGATCGAGTCGTTGTTCATCCTGCCCAAGCACCTGAGCAACCTGCGTAAAGTTGAGGACATCGAGAAAGGAACCGGTTTCGTTGGCGCTTGGCGTCGTTTTCAACATCGGTTCGTCGTGCAGATGGACCAATTCATCCTGCGCGTTTACAAGCCCAGCCTGCGGTGGTGCCTTGAGTGGCGGTACCTGACAATGGCCATCGCCTTGGCAGTGTTCGCCATCACGATGGGATTCGTGGGCGGCGGGCACATTCGGTTTGTCTTTTTTCCGCCGGTCGAGGGCGACAACGTGGCCGCCTCGATCACCATGCCGCTGGGCACGACCATGGAGGAAACCCAGCGTGCCGTGAAAAAGGTCGAGGAAGCGGCCGTCGAGGTGAGGCGACGGCTCGACGCCAAGACGCCGGAGGGCCACCCGAGCATCATGCGCCATATGCTCAGTTCAGTCGGCAGCCAGCCGTTCATGACCGACCAGGGCCGCGCCGGCGGCAGGTTGAATGCCGCCATCAAGGGCGCGCACACCGGCGAGGTGCACATCGAGGCCTCGCCGGCGGAGGAGCGAATGATCACCAGTTACGAGGTCGCACGGCTTTGGCGCGAGATCGTCGGCGACATGCCGGAGACGGAGGAATTGCAGTTCACCGCCGATATTTTCCAGGCCGGCGACGCGGTCAACGTCGTGCTCGCCGGGGCGGATTTTGCCCAACTGCAGGCCGCCGCCGACTGGCTCAAGGGCGAGTTGGCCAAGCTCAAGGGCGTCATCGGCATCGCCGACTCGTTCCGCCAGGGCAAGGAGGAGGTGCAGTTGAAAATCAAGCCGGAAGCCGAGGCGCTTGGCCTGTCGCAGGCCGACTTGGCGCGGCAGGTGCGGCAGGCGTTTTACGGGGACGAGGTGCAGCGACTCCAGCGAGGGCGCGACGACGTGAAGGTCATGCTGCGCTACCCGCGCGACGAGCGGCGCAGCGTGGCCAGCCTCGAGCAGATGCGCGTCCGGCTGCCGGGCGGCGTCGAGGT
>NYYJ01000122.1 GCA_002686755.1 Verrucomicrobiales bacterium | reverse complement strand
GGGCCCATCCCATCGTGCTTCAATCTGGCGAATATCTGCTCCCCATCTATCACGAAACCGGACACGACACCGAACTGGTGGGGCCAGACACCACATCATTTTTTCTGCGCTATAACCCATCAAACAAAAAGTGGGGCAGCAGCAAGCGAATTCGATCAGATCATGGCAACCTTCAACCTGCCGTGGTGCAAGTCGATGACAGGCATCTGATCGCATATTGTCGGCGCGGTGGAGGATACGAGTCGACAACCGAAGGGTACCTGATCCGGTCGGAATCACGGGACGGTGGACACACCTGGGGCAAAGGAAAAAACAGTTCGTTTCCCAACCCCAATTCTGCTGTCGATTTTATTAAGCTACGCAGCGGGCGCCTGCTCCTTGTATACAATCACAACATGAATGACCGCACGCCGCTGACTGCTGCCCTCTCCAGCGACAACGGCAAAACATTTCCGCATCGAATGAACATCGCTGCCGGACAGGACTCCTTCGCATATCCCACAGTCGTGCAAACGAGAGATGGGCGGATCCATGTCACATTTACGTCCCAGGAACGGACGCAAATTAATCATGCCATTTTTGACGAAAACGATCTCCTCAGCAAATCCGACGACAAATAATTGTTAACCAACAGAACCTGCAGATTTCAAATGAATAAACTACTGATCGCTTCCGCCATATTCGCCCTGCTTGCGGGGTGCACCACAACAAATAACCCGCCCAAAAGCATTTCGCTTTTCAATGGCACAAACCTCGACAACTGGGTGATCGAAAATGACGCCCAATTCTCCGTGCAGAACGGCGTGCTCAAGGTCAATCGCGGCACCGGCTGGTTGCGCTCCGCTGGGGTTTTTGCCAATTTCACGCTCGTGATGGAGTTTCGTTTTTTGGAGACCGAGGCCAACAGTGGGATTTTCGTGCGCACCGGACCGACGAGTAACAACGACGAAAACGGCTGGCCCAACAACGGCTACCAGGTGCAGTGCATGGACATCATCACTGGCAAAGCGCCCTTGGCCACGATGATCCCCTACGGCGCGCCGCCGTTCGAGCATCAGTCGGACTTGGCCGCCCTGGCCAAGGCGTACAAGCCGCTTGGCGAATGGCAAACCTACGAAATCACCTGCGCCGGCGAGACGCTCGAGGTGAAGCTGAACGGAAAGCGGATCACCACGGCGACAAGCATCATGAACCGGCAAGGCCACATCGGCATCCAGGCCGAACACGGCCTGCTGGAATTCCGAAAAATCGACTTGACGCCCATGCCGCAATCGCAACAATAAAGTCAAGAAAGCAATATGAAAACAAAACCAAGCCGAGGGTTTACGTTGATTGAACTGCTGGTGGTGATCGCCATCATAGCCATCCTGGCGAGCCTGCTGTTGCCGGCCTTGGCCAAGGCCAAGCAAAAGGCCAAGGGCATCTACTGCCTGAACAACAACAAGCAAATGGTTTTGGCGTGGGTGCTTTACGCCGAGGACCATGATGGCTATCTCCCGCCCAACCCCAACGGTAAGGCGTCCCGGGGTTGGGTCAATGGGTGGCTCAATTTCACGCCTGGTCACAGGGACAATACCAACGTTCTGTTCCTGATAGGCACCAAGGCCCAGGTGGGTGCCGTGTATCCCAAGCTGGGGGCCTACACCGCTTCAGCCGGTATCTACAAGTGTCCCGCGGACATATACACGTGCCAGATGGGCAGCACCAAGATGCCGCGTGTGCGCAGCAACTCCATGAACGGGTTCGTGGAAGGCGGCGAATACGACCGATCCCGCAGCAAAATGCGGGGTAGCATCTGGTATGGAGGATGGAGAAAATACGATCATCTTAACCATATCACCGATCCCGACCCCTCTCACCTTTGGGTTTTTGTGGACGAGCATCCGGACAGCATCAACGACGGCTGGAACATCATGAATCCAACGAGTGATGCCGTCTGGGTGGACTTTCCCGCCAACTACCACAACGGCGCCTGCGGCTATGCCTTTGCCGATGGCCATGCCGAGATCAAAAAATGGACTGACCCGGTGCCGCGGGATGAACCTGTGCTCCAACCCAAGGGTCCGTCGGGACGCAACCGGATCCCCAACCATGGCGCCCGAAAAGGCAGACAAAACGATTATTGGTGGGTCATCGAGCGATCCACAGCCCTCATAAATAAGCCGTAGGACTCAGCCTGCACCAGAGGCGCTTTTTCTGTCTGCATCAAATCGAATCGTAGAACAATCCGGATGATTCGTTCCCAACAGCGATCCCTGCCTGCGCTTGGCCAAGCGCGGCTTGGATTAAAGCCACTTGGTTCGGTTTTGTTTTCTGGTGAGAGCGGCGGCTTCGGGGATGCCTTTGGCCTTCATCGCTTGGCCGTCCCAGTCGAGGTTTCGCTGCAGTTTGAGGGCGACGATGCCGGACAGGCCAATCTCGGTCAGGTGTCCGCCGATCTCGAACGGCGCAAACGTCTTGCCGTTGTTGAGGATCGCATCGGTCCATTCGCGAAAATGGCCATTCGCGCGCGGGAGACGTTGGGGCACTTTTTTCGCCTCGGCATGGTTCGTGTGGCCGGCGAATTTTTTGTCGCCCTTCAGCTTCACGTAGCATTGCGAGTTCCAGAGGCCGGAGGAGAGCAGACCGTGCTCGGCCTCGACCACCGCGCCGACGCGGGGGATGTTCCCGAAGGTGCCGATCAGCGGATCGGTAATGTGTTTGGGCGGCATGTCAACGCCACCGGTGTAGTAAATCAGGTTGACCGCGGCCCGGCTGCCCTTGGCCGGAAAATGGAACGTGTGCGTCACGGTCTTGGCGTAGGTCTCTAGCCCGGCTTTTTGGACGTTGCTGGTCTCCACCCGAGACGGGTAGCCGAGGTTGAGAGCGCGCACCGGCATGTTGAATGAATGGCAGCAAAAGTCGCCGATGGAGCCGTTGCCGAAGTCGTACCAGCCGCGCCACTTGGCCGGGTGATAGATTCCATTTTTGTAAGGGCGCGACGGCGCCGGGCCGCACCAGAAATCCCAGTTCATGCCCGACGGCACCGGATCCTCGCCGGGCGGACGCACGCCGCCGTTGGGCCAGCCGTGGGCCGGGTGCCAGACGTGCACGTTGGACACCTGCCCGAGCAGCCCGGACTGAATCAACTCGATGCTGCGGCGCAGGTTCGGCGAGGCGCTGCCTTGGTTGCCGGTTTGCGTGACGACTTTTGACGTGCGGGATATTTTGCGCAGGGAGCGCGACTCGGCGATTGTGTGGGTCAGCGGCTTTTCGCAAAAAACGTGTTTCTTGGCCTTCATTGCCGCAGTGCAGATCGGCGCGTGCCAGTGATCCGGCGTGGCGATCACGACGGCGTCGAGCGATTTCTCCTTCTCGAGCAGCTCGCGGTAATCGGCGTACGCCTTGACGCTCCCTGCCTTGGCCTTGTGGCGGTTTTGGGAGTTAGTGATCTGGTTGGGGTCGACATCGCAGAACGCCGCAACATGGTGCCCGAGTTGCAACGTGTTCCTGACGTGGCCCTGGATCTGGCCGCCCATGCCGATGAAGGCGATGTTGAGCCGGTCGTTCGCCCCGAACACGGTGCGCGGGAGGATGACCGGCGCGGCCGCGACAGCGGCGAGAAAAGTGCGGCGTTTCATGATGTTTGAATTCGTCACTGGGTCAATCGGTCGCGCCCTTTGTGTCACAGCGGATCGGTCTTGGAAAGCTGAAAGCGGATGGGGGCTGTTTGATTTTACACTCGCCAGTTTCTTACGATTGGGTGACTGTTGCGCCGCTATGAACACACTTCCCGCCCGCCGGCAATCCCGACGTCAATTCATCCAGTCCACCGGCCTAGCCGCGACCGCCATCGGGTTTCCGGCCATTGTCAGCGCCAAGTCACCCAATGCGAAACTGAATCTCGCCATCATCGGGTGCGGGGGCCGCGGCGGAAGCAACATGGCCAACACAGCAAGGACCGAGAACGTCGTGGCGCTCTGCGACGTCAACGCACATAACCTGAATCGCGCGGCAACCAAGCATCCCAAGGCGCGAACGTACCGCGACTTCCGCAAGCTGTACGAGAAGACCGGGGACATCGATGCCGTGGTGGTGAGCACGACAGAGCACACGCACGCCTTCGCCGTGCTGCCAGCGCTGCAGGCCAAGAAGCACGTCTTTTGCGAGAAACCGCTGACGCGCGACGTGTACGAGGCGCGGGTGCTCACGAAGGCGGCCAAGGCGGCGGGCGTCGCCACGCAAATGGGCACCCAAATCCACGCCGGCAACAATTACCGGCGCGTGGTCGAGAAAATCCAGTCCGGCGCCATTGGCCCGGTTCGCGAGGCACACGTCTGGGTTGGCCGCGCTTGGGGCTGGCAAAGCCAAGAGGCGGCCAAGCGCAACCGGGACATCGTCTGGTCGTTCGAAACGCCGACGGAAGCCCAGACCCCGCCGGCGCACCTCGACTGGGATCTGTGGATCGGCCCGGCGCCGCACCGGCCGTTTCACTCCGTCTATTTCCCGGGGCCGAAGTGGTATCGCTGGTGGGATTTCGGCAACGGCACCATGTCCGATCTCGGAAGCCACTTCAACGATCTCCCCTTCTGGGCGCTCAAGCTCGATGCCCCGAAAACCGTCGAGGCGTGGGGGCCGCCGCCGCACAACGATATTGCTCCGGCCTCGATGTCGGCGAAGTACACCTACGGCAAACGCGGCGACATGCCGCCGGTCACGCTCACGTGGCACCAAGGCGAGAACAAGCCGAAGATCTGGAAGGAGAACGGCATCCCGCAATGGGGCAGCGGCATGCTCTTTATCGGCGACAAGGGCATGCTCCTTTCCGACTACGGCAAACACATGCTGTTACCCGAAAATGAGTTCAAAGATTATCAGGCTCCCGAGCCGTGGATTGCGCCATCCATCGGGCACCACGCCGAGTGGCTGCATGCCTGCAAGACCGGCGCGCCGACCACCTGTCACTTTGGCTATTCCGGGCCGCTCACCGAGGCCAATCACCTGGGCAACGTCGCCTACCGCGCTGGGAAAAAGATCGAGTGGGACGCGAAAAAAATGAAGATTCCCAACGCCCCGGACGCGGAGCAATACCTGAAACGTGACTACCGAAAAGGCTGGAGCCTGGCCTGAACCGACGCCGTTTGGCCAAGCGGCTACCGAGCGAACCGCGCGGCGCGCCTTGGGCGGCTCTTGGCGAATCTCTTGGCCGGTTTCTTTTTTCCCGTGCCGTTTCGGCTCTCCCGCCGTTGCTGCTTTTTCGGGGAGCGCACCGACTTGAAGGCGCGCTCGGAATGGAGGTCGTGCTCCACGTCGTCGGGGATCGTCTTTTTGATCAACCGCTCGATGTCCAGCAATTGACTGGCCTCCTCCTTGCTGCAAAACGTCCACGCCTGGCCTTCGCTGCCGGCGCGCGCGGTACGGCCGATCCGGTGAACGTATGTCTCGGCTTCGGTCGGTAAATCGTAGTTGAACACATCCGTGATCCCGTCGACGTCGATGCCGCGCGCGGCGATGTCGGTTGCGACCAGCACTTTCACCCGGCCCTCGCGGAACTGCTCCAGCGCCCGAGTTCGCGCTGCCTGAGTCTTGTTGCCGTGAATCGGCGCCGCGGAAATCCCCGCCCGCTCCAACCGCTCGCAGACACGGTTCGCCTTGTACTTCATCTGCGTGAAGACGATTGCGCGTCCCACCTCTGGCTCACGAAGGAGCGCCACGAGCAGGTCGTCCTTCTGATCCCGGTCGACGTAAAGCAGCCGCTGGCAAATCTTTTCCACCGTCGGCTGCTCGGGATTGATCGTGACCCGGGCCGGGTCGAGCAGCAGCCGCTTGGCCAAGGCCTGCACAGCTGGCGGAAGTGTCGCGGAGAAGAAGCCGGTACGCCGCTCGCGCGGCAGCTTGGCGATGATGCGTTCGACGTCGTGGATGAATCCCATGTCCAGCATACGATCCGCCTCGTCGAGGATGAAGGTCTTCACGCTGTCCAGTTTCACGAACCCCTGACCCATCAGGTCGAGCAGGCGGCCCGGCGTGGCGACGACGATGTCGACCCCCCTGTTCATCGCCTTTTCCTGGGGGTTCTGACCCACACCGCCAAAGATCACCGTGTGGGCCACCTGTAAAAACCGGCCGTACGCCGTGATGCTGTCGCCGATCTGCGCGGCCAACTCACGCGTCGGCGCAAGGATCAGCGCACGGGGGCGTCGGCCTTCCGGGCTGCTTTTCTCGGCGGCCAACTCCTGCAGCAGCGGGATGGTGAACGCGGCGGTTTTGCCGGTGCCGGTCTGCGCGCTGCCGCACAAGTCCCGTCCATCGACCTGCGGCGGGATGGCCTGCGCCTGCACCGGCGTCGGCGTGGCGTAGCCCTCCTTTTTNAGNGCGTGCTGAATCTCCGGGATCAGCGAATCGAAGATGCCCTCCATCNCGAGCGCCTCCATCGNCTCGNCGNTTTTGCGGGGGCGCGGCTTCCGGACTGTACGGAAATTGTCGTCGCGCGTCTTAACTGGCCTACCGCGTTTTCGCGATTTGCCACCGGCNAAACGCCCACGTTTTTTGTCGCCCCGGTTGCGGGGCTTCCTCTCTGTCATGTTTTGTTATGCAATCAAGCCGGCAATCCGTTCANCTATAATCCCTACCGGCTTGANTTAGAGGAAAATNNGCCGCGTGATGTGCGGCCTCGAAGTGAGCCTGGNTGGCTGGAGGCCGGGGAATGTTGGCCTCCTGCTTAACCGCCAAGCGATCAGACGGCCGCCAAGCTGCCTTGCTGTCGCGGCGATGTCAAGCGCCGCTTGGCCAAGCGGCGGGCGGATGGTGGAGCCATGCGGAATTGAACCGCAGACCTTCGCATTGCGAATGAGTCTTTTTTNGCNGTTTTTAAACGGTTTCAGNGNTTTTTGATNTNCCGCNTACACTTATGCACATCAAAGCACCACTATGCACTGGTACAAAGAACGGGGTCACTCCAGCTATGTGAATTGAAATGCCTGGTGTCTCCGGTGGCCCACACCCCACCAAAACCACGGCTGCGATTGTTGTGATTAGGAGGTGTTTCATTACAGGCGTCTCTAACCTATTGATTACCAATGACTAAACTTTTTGGTGTTTTCTCGGTCACACCTTTGGTCACACTTTTTCGGCTTCTACACCAAAAACCTCTAAAACATATGGAAAACGGCGAATATCTCTGTTTGCGGCAACGATTTTGATTTATCTGAACCTCCAAAGACAGCCTCAAATTTAGATGACCACCTGTCTCCAACGGCCCCTTATCAAAACCTCGAAGTGTGCGGTTTCTTCTCGGATAGGATGCTGCCTCAGAATCAAACCGACCTAATGATCGTTTATCTGTCCAGCAAAGCTGAGTTCAATGAAGATGTCATCTCAAACAGAATAGATGATAAGATTCTAGACGGCTTCCATAAGCGACTCGGACATTCAGTTGGGGCCTCTGAGGTTGCCTCTTGGAGAAACTCTATCAGCTCCATCAGAACGAACCAACTGCGAAAAATTATTCAGAATTCGAGTTGATTCGGTTGACCAACCGAATCAACTCGAATTCGGAATGATTTCGCAGTTGGTCCGATCCTGAAAAAGGCGCCCCAGTCGGGGAATTATCTCTGTAAAAACATGAAAGGGTTGACTCAAGTCATAGCCCGGATCCCGTGAGGTCCTATAGACGCGGCATCAATGGGGGGTGCTGGACAAATAACGGTCGAATTCTGTGTGGAGGAGCGATATTCCAAGTACACTTCAGGCATAGGAATGCCGATAGTGAAATCGTTTCTCTCCCTGATGTTAACGTTTGTTTATGCGGCCACCTTGGCAGCTGTGGAAGGGGGGGATTCTGGTGCCAATCCGTTCGTGAATCAAAAAAGCCTGACTCCGGCCGAGCGGTTCAAAGCACGGATCCCGCTGCGATTGCCCATGCCGTGGCTCTGACGTTCATGGGTGAGCGGACGGACAATTGGTCGGAAGAGAAATTGGCCGGGATGTCTGTGTTCTTTTCGCAAATCAGCTATAAGCCAACGAGGGAATGGAAAGAGGAGATCGTTGGCCGGGATCTTTCCCGAGCACCGGGTAACGAAGAGAAAACGGCGATTTTTCCCGATGGTACGAGTGTGCGGCTTTCGCCGGACAAGGGTCCGCGTGCAGTCTTTGCTGATTGGTCGCGGAATCATCAATGAACCGGACGATATTCGACCGGATAATCCCCCCAGCAATCTATAAAACCCCAACCCAGAAAATTCCAATGAAAGACATTGTTCCATTTCGCTGTGCGGCCTCGTGGATCCCGGCGCTGGCGCTGCTGTTTCCCTTTCAATCCGCTTCCGCCACGGAGCCGACCAACCGGACTGACCAAGGCCGCCGCGAAATCACCGAAGAGGCGTTTGCCGCACACGCGGCGAAAAGCACGTTGGACCGACAGACCAACACCCTGGCCACCTCCATCGAGTTTGCGGTGCAAGAGGCGCGCTTCGTGCGGTTGGTCATCCGCCGATCGCATGGCAACGAGCCGTGCATCGACGAACTCGAGGTTTACGGGCCGGACTCGCCCGCCAACCTCGCCCTGGCCAGCCGTGGCGCAGTCCCCCGTGCCTCCTCACTCCTTCCCGGTTACGCCATTCATGCCGTGGCGCATCTCAACGACGGTCTCTACGGCAACGACCACAGTTGGATTGCAGCCACGACGGGCGAAGAGTGGGCGCAGATCGAGTTGCCTAAACCCGCCCGGGTCGCTCGGGTGGTCCTGTCGCGCGATCGGAACAGCCGGTTTACAGACCGGCAGATTCTGGAGGCAGAGGTGTGCCTCTCGCCCGATGGGCAAACCTGGCAAAAGGCCGGGGCGTTAAAGCGCACGGTCAGTGAACTGCGCCTGCCCGAGCCCAATCTGAGATTCCCGATGATGGAGTTGCCGGAGCCAACCTGGGCTGGCGCCGTCACCTACGCGTTCCTGCGGGAACGGGACACATGGAGCCGGATGGATGCGAAGGACTACCTTTCCCCTTTCGTGAACGATCGTTCCGCCGTGCCCGATGGGCCGCCCTACTGGGGACGTCTGTCACGGCTGGCGCCGCTGGAGCGCACGCTTGTCCAGTTTGAGGAGATGCTCGCACGGCTGACGACGCTGGGACTCGACGTCAACCGGGAACAGGCCGAACTCACCGAGTTCCGCCGGCAGGCGGAGGATCCGGCGAGAGCGGGTTCGGACGCGCTCTTCCTGGCGGCGCGGAAGGCCAAGCGCCGACTCTTTTTCCGCGATCCCGGACTCGCGCCGCTCGAGCGTGTGCTTTTTGCAAAGCGCCACCCACTTCATCCTTCGCACAACTACAGCGAGCATATGGATTCGCTGTTTGCATCCGGTGGAGGAATCTGCGTGCTCCGAATCCCACACGACGGCGATGGACGATTGAATCCCGCGCGAGCGGAAGTGGAGACTCTCTTTGACGGCGGCGCAGGTATCGTGCGCGACCCGGTGGCGGATTTCGATGCACAGACCATCTACTTCGCCTACCGGCCGGATAAGCCCGAGGTAAACGGCTGGCAGTCTTACTGGCATCTGATGTCCGTGCGCGCTGACAGCAGCGGCCTGCGCCAGTTGACCGAGGGCCCTTTCCACGACTTCGATCCGGTCTCGCTGCCTGACGGCGCACTGGGGTTCATGTCCACCCGCTGCGTTGCGCGGTTCCTCTGCTGGGAGCCGCAGGCCTATGTGTTGCACCGCATGCAACCCGATGGAACAGATCTGCGCCGGCTTTCTCACGCGAATCTGAGCGAATGGGATCCGGCCATGATGCGTGACGGGCGGATTCTCTGGACCCGCTCAGAGTACTTGGACAAGGGGGCCGATTTCGGCCACACGCTCTGGTCCATCCGTCCCGATGGCACCCACCCCAAGCTGGTCTTCGGCAACAATACACCTTACTGCTACGGCCATGCGCGCGAGGTGCCAGGCAGCCGGGAAATCGTCTGCACGCTCATCTCCCACGGCGACCACCAGGGGCCTATCGCACTGGTCAATCCTAACAAGGGTTTGTTCGACACGGCGGCCATCACAAGCATCACACCCGATACCCGGCCGTGTTACCAGATGGACCGGTCTCACCACGAAACCTTCCGCGATCCGGAGCCAATCTCGCGCGATCATTTCCTAGTCAGTCACAATCCCGGCCGACAGTCGCACTGGGGCTTGTATGTCATTGACCGATTCGGAAATCGGGAACTGCTTTATTTCGACCCGTCGATCAGTAGCAAGCGGCCCTCGCCGCTGCACGCCCGCACGCGTCCGCCGGTCTTGCCAGAGACACGCGACCCGGTCCTCGCGCAACAGGGGCTCGGCCAGTTCATGGTCCAGGACGTCTACGAAGGCCTCGGCTCGACCGTCGCCCGCGGCCAGGCGAAGTATCTGCAGGTTTCCCAAGAATTGCCGGCCCCTCTGGAAAAACTGGACTACGGCGAGTATCGCAGCTCGCATCCAAGCTTTCAGGATTTCTATGCCACCCCGATTCACCTGGTGCATGGCCCGCGCCAAAATTACTCCACCCGGACGGCCAACGCGCTGCAGCCGCATGCCTTCCGGGTCGGCAGCGCCGCCCGGGCGGAGGACGGATCGGCCACGGTTACCGAACGCAACGGCTGGCCCAGCTACGTGGCCAAGACACTGCTTGGCACGGTTCCCATCGCGGCAGACGGCTCAGTGAGCTTCACCGCGCCGGCTGGCAAAGTGCTCTATTTCCACCTGCTTGACGAGGACTTCAACGAGGTGCAACGCATGCGCAGTGTGGTCCAACTTCAGCCGGGCGAACAACGCAGTTGCGTCGGTTGCCACAACGCCCGCCACGCCACACCTTTGAGGCACACTGGCCAGGCACTGGCCAAGACCGTGCAGACACTTACACCGCCGCCGTGGGGCGCGGTGCCCTTCGATTACGAACGGATCGTCCAGCCCGTTCTGGACGCAAACTGCGTCCACTGCCATGATACCAAGTCGGAGTCGAAATTCGATCTGCGAGGCATCCGCGACACCCACCGCGTACCCGCTTCCTACCGCTCCCTGATCACGGGGGGATGGGTGCACTATTTCGACTGGCACTACGGTTCGCGACATTTTAAGGCCGAACCCCTCTCGTTCGGCACGTCCCAGAGCCGCCTTTTCAAGATTCTGGGCGATAAACAGCACGAGAGAGTTACCCTCAAGTCGGAGGAATTACGCGTGCTCAAGGGCTGGGTCGACCTGAACTGTCCCCTTTGGCCGGACTATCGCTTCCGGAAAGACCGTTCGCTTTAGCGATTCGCCCCACGCATCATTACGAAATGCATTCTCGCACAATCCTCCTTTCCCTGCTTCTTCTACTCACCACGGCAATACCTCGCTTCCACGCCGCAGCCAAACCAACAACCCTTGAAACCTCTTCGGTTCAGTTCCAGATCTGGCCGGACAACGGCAGCTACACAATCGTCGACAAGCAAGCCAATGCCTCCTGGCATTCCAATCCCTTCGAACCCCGCTTCGGCGTAGTCCGGGCGGGAGGCAAATCACTGAGTCTCGCCCAATGTGAAGTTCGGCGCGCGAAGGACACTCTGGAGGCCGTCTTTCGTCCTCTGCCGGCCATGCCGAACGCCACCCTCACTGTTCACATTAAAGTACTCAAAGGCGGCAAGGCTCTGCAGTTCAGCTACCGGGCTGACAAGGCCCTGGCGGTTGAACATGTCCGCCTCCTGGAAGACGCCCTCTGGGTGACCGACACGGAGAAGGGCTACCTCCTGGTCCCGGTGCGGGAAGGAATGCTGTTGCCCGCAGACACCGGCCTGGCCTTCACCCATGACTTCGACACGTTCGCCTATGAAGGTTGCCACATGGAAATGTTAGGTATCGCAAAAAGGGGCGCGGCAGCGCTCCTCACCTGGCATGATCCCTATGTCAAAGCCCGAACCAAGAGTGTCCTACCCGCCGAGGGACGTTTCAAGGGACGGCAGGTGCTCTCTCCATCGCTTGAACTTCGTCAATCGGCCAATTCCTTCCAACTACACCTCCTAGGCAACGGGAATCACATCACCATCGCTCAGGCCTATCGAGAGATCGCCAGGGAAAAAGGTCGACTCGTCACCTGGAAGGAGAAGCTGAAGGGACACCCGGAACGCGCCAAACTCTTCGGCGCCATCAACTACAAACTCTGGAGCATCCTCACCCGACGGATGAACGACAAAAGTAACCAGGAACTATCCGTCCGTGTGAACTGGACGTTCGATGAAGCGGCTCAGATCGCCGAACACCTAAAGAACGATTTAAAGCTGGAGAAGGTTCTTTTCCTGATGGGAGGCTGGATCCATCGCGGCTACGACAATCAGCACCCGGACATTCTGCCCGCCGCGCCCGAATGCGGCGGCAACGAGGGATTGTCTGACTGTGCCCGACGCGTTCGTAAACTCGGCTACCACTTTGGCCTCCACGACAATTACCAGGACATGTACCGTGATTCCCCTTCCTGGGATGAGAGTTATCTCACGAAACACCGCGACGGCAGCCTGGCTCAAGGTGGTAAATGGGGCGGGGGTCGCGCTTATCTCACCTGTTCCCGGAAAGCGGTCGAACTGGCCAGGCGCCCGCAAAACCTGCCGGCCGTAAAAGAACTCGTCGGCGACTGCGCCTATTTCATCGACACAACCTTTGCCGCCGGATTAACGGAGTGCTTCGATCCGAAACACCGGCTCACTCGATGGGATGATATGAGATGGAAACAGGCCATCTCGGATTACGCCCGCGAACTGTTCGGCATGTTCGGAAGCGAATGTGGACGGGAATGGGCCATCCCGCACAGCGATTTCTTCGAAGGACTGACCGGGGTGAGCGGTCAACACTATCACAATGCCAATCTAATGACGAAAGTGGGCGGAGTGGCCATTCCCCTGTTTGAGATGGTCTACCGTGACTGCATCGCCGCATATGGAAAATACGGCTATGACCCGGCCAAGGCGGCGGATTACGTGCTCCATCACATCAGCATCGGACGCCCCCTCCACTATCACAACATTCCCCAGCACCTCTACTGGAAAGAACCCGGCCCGAAGAAGCAAACCCCGATGCCGCTGCGCCCTGCTATCGCAGACTTGAAACAAACGGCGCCCGACCGGTTCAGCGTCACCTACCAATGGTCGGTCAAGGAGACACCTCCGACCAACTGGCGTGTCTTCGTTCATTTCACCGATCAAGCAGGCAACATCAAGTTTCAGAACGATCATGCCCCAACCACCCGTTGGCAACCCGGCGAAGTCCGGCAGGGACCGTTCGAGGTCATAGTCCCGACAGGGTTGACCGGCATATTCGAGATTCGCATGGGACTCTTCCGTTCGCTCAATGGTTCCAGGGCAGCTCTGGAAGGTCCGCTGGACGGGGAAAGCCGCTGCCGCGTTGGCCGAGTCAAAATCGATTCGGACAAAATTACATTCCAACCTTTGGAGCAATCACCCGTGCAGAACCAAATGGATCCCGCGGTGTTCACCCACGCTGATCAGGGGTGGGCTGAAGATCTCCATCCTCTCGACCGGTTCGTGAAGAACACCTATGAAATCCTCTCGCCACTCAACGAACTCACCTCGCAGTCAACAATGACAGAGTTCGAGTTCCTGACTTCAGACTACAAGGTGCGCCGCTCCCTTTTTGGAGAAGGTTCTGATGCCCTCGCGGTCGTAGTCAATGCCGACCACCTCCCTTATCTATACAAATCCCAATCAGGCGAGGAAATCGAGTTGCCGCCGTTCGGGTTCCTGATTGAATCCCCCGTCTTCGTGGCTTTTCATGCTCTGAACTGGAACGGACTGCACTACGACGAGCCGGCGTTCTTCACCTTGAGAAGTCTCGACGCCCAGCCCTTAAGCCGATCAAAGCGGATTCGTGTTTACCACGGCTTCGGTGACACCCGCCTGAAACTGAAGGGCACCATGCGCAATGTGGCCAAAGAAATAATGATTGAGGGGCCTTAACAATGTTCTTGAGGTAATCGGAGACAGAAGAATGAGTGACACGATCGAGCAGACACTTCAGGCATCAATTTCTGATCCGTCGACGTTCTGGGCGAAGGCGGCGGAGGCGATCGATTGGGAACGGCGTTGGGACACTGTCCTGGACAATTCGAATGCGCCTTTTTATCGCTGGTTCACCGGAGGCAGGCTGAACACCTGCTACAATGCCTTGGACAGGCACGTCGAAGGCGGACGGGCGGATCAGGTTGCATTGATCCACGACAGTCCGGTGACCGGCACCGTGTCTCGCTTCACCTACCGGGAGTTGCGCGACGCCACCGCGGAGTTTGCCGGTGCGTTGCGCAGACAGGGTGTGGACCATGGTGACCGCGTGATTATCTATATGCCGATGATTCCGCAGGCGGTGATCGCGATGCTGGCCTGCTCACGCCTCGGGGCTGTGCATTCGGTTGTCTTCGGCGGCTTTGCAGCAAACGAATTGGCTGCCCGTATCGATGACGCGCTGCCTAAGGTCGTCATTGCCGCAACCTGTGGAATAGAGCCAAAGGGGGTGGTCTGCTACAAGAGCCTGCTCGACAACGCGCTTGACCTATCCATCCACAAGCCCGATTGCTGCATTGTCTTTTCGCGTCCGCAGATCAAAACGAAGCTGGTTGCCGGACGCGACATTGAGTGGGATGAAGCGCTGGCCGGGGTTGAACCGGCGGAATGTGTGTCGGTTTCCGCAACCGACCCGTTGTACATTCTCTACACATCGGGAACGACAGGGCAGCCCAAAGGCGTGGTTCGCGACAACGGCGGTCACGCCGTGGCACTGCGGTGGTCGATGGAGAACATCTACGGCGTCAAACCGGGGGAAGTCTATTGGGCCGCCTCCGACATTGGCTGGGTGGTGGGGCATTCGTATATCGTCTATGCACCATTGCTGAGCGGCAACACCACGGTGCTTTTCGAAGGCAAACCGGTGGGAACTCCAGATGCGGGTACGTTCTGGCGCGTTGTTGCCGACCACAAGGTGCAGGTGCTGTTTACCGCTCCAACAGCGATCCGTGCGATCAAGAAAGAGGATCCCCAGGGAACCTGTGTTGAACCTTACGACCTGTCCGGACTTCGGGCCTTGTTCCTCGCGGGTGAGCGTTGCGACCCGGATACGCTGGCATGGTCCGAACGAACCCTGGGCGTGCCGGTGATCGATCACTGGTGGCAAACGGAAACCGGCTGGCCAATGGCCTCGAATTGCCTCGGCATCGAACAGTTGCCGATTAAGCCGGGGTCACCAACCCGCGCCGTGCCAGGCTACGATATTCGCGTGCTGGCCGATGACGGCAAGAACGTGCCCACCGGCCAGATCGGTGCGATCGTCGTCAAACTGCCAATGCCTCCAGGGACACTGACAACCTTCTGGCAGGCAGATCAACGCTATGTCGATGCCTGCCTCAGTCAATTCGACGGTTTTTATCTCACGGGCGACGCCGGGTTCAAGGATGCGGATGATTACCTCTGGATCATGAGCCGCATCGACGATGTGATCAATGTCGCCGGACACCGGCTTTCGACCGGGGCAATGGAGGAAGTGCTGACCGCACATCCGGATGTGGCTGAGTGCGCTGTCATTGGCGTGAAAGACAACCTGAAAGGTGAGTTGCCGCTGGGATTGGTCGTGTTGAACTCAGGCGTGAACCGGAAAGACGATGAGCTGGCCGGAGAACTGACACGTCTCATGCGCGAGAAGATCGGACCGGTAGCCGGGTTTAAACTGGTTGCGGCCGTTGAGCGTCTGCCAAAGACACGATCAGGCAAGATTTTCCGGGGCATCATGAAGAAGATTGCTGACGGCGTGCAGTGGAAGATGCCCGCAACGATTGATGATCCCGCGATTCTGGATGAGATCAGTTCTGCCCTGGGATCCCTGGGTTATCCCAAGATCTCCCTCGTCGACCGCTTGAAGCTGCCGGTCAAGAATTCGGCCCGGGGGGCCGGCGGTAGTTTTAATCGCCCCCATGCGGTAAACCGCTGAACGGCGTGACAATCAGTTGCAAGCTTGATGCAAGTCAAGTCGCCGCAGACCGGACAGGGTAAGGCTCCCCGATTGTGAGTTCGGTTCCAGACAATTCACGCGAGAATGGCTTTTCGAATCACAGAACCGGGACTGCCCATGAAAGGCTCGTGAGATTATTTTTCAGCCTGTTGTTGTTTTTCCCGGGTTTGTTTGCTCTCCGGGCTGAACAGGCCAGTGTTCCCGCCCACGCGCTCTCTGTGCGCTCACCCAATGTGGCCCCCGAATACGCCGCCTTCGACAATCTTACCCTTTGCGAGGGAAAGAACGGATTCATGGAATGGACGGTCCATGTTCAAGGTGGGCTTTACTCGGTCCATTTCTACTACTGCTCGGGGGAACAACGCCCCTGCCAATTGAGCATCAACGGAAAGGACCATCCGGACAAGGTGCTCAACAAATCCACTGGCGGCTTCTTCACCCCCGATCTTCGGTGGCAAACTTATGGCCCGCTAGAACTGAACCACGGCCGGAACACCATCCGCATTACCAGCGCCGGATTCATGCCTCATCTGAAAGGATTAACGGTCTCCACGAGCCAATCGCCACCGAAGAAGAATCCCTTTCGTGATCCCACGGCAGAATCCCGGGAACGACTGGCCGAACTGAACATAGCCGGAACGCGAAAGGCGATTTCCTACCTTGGAGAACGCTATGACTATCCTGAACACCAGGACTACCTGGAGCGCCTAACCATGCTGGAAGGCAAGTTGAAGACCCTGCCCCAGGCTGCCGAGGAGATTGAGCGTTTGAAGACTGAAGCCCTGGTCACCAATAATCCGCTGATACGGTTCAACAAACTGCTGTTTGTCAAACGCTACACCTACCAATCCAATCACTACTACACCGATTTCATCAATGGTTGTAAACACTTTGGCGGGAACCTGTGTGTCTTGTCATTGGCGGATGGAACGGTGACTGAACTTGCGCCCGAGTTGAACGGTGGGATCTTCGGACGCGTTGACCTGTCGTTCGACGGCAAGCGGGCGGTCTTTGGTTACAAACCGAAGGTGGGACGAGGATTTCGGATTTGGGAAGTGGGTGTGGACGGGAAAGGGCTTCACCAAATTACTTTCGATCCTCCGGATGAAGCATCGCGCATCAACAAATACAAGATTGACCAAGCCTACCAGCACCATACCGACGACATGCATCCCTGCTATCTGCCCGACGGCGGCATCTGTTTTGTCTCCACACGATGCGAGCGCGGTGTTCTCTGTGATGCGCCTGATTTGTTCACCACCACGGCGCTCTATCGGATGGATGCCGATGGGGGGAACATGGAGGTGCTTTCAAGCGGTCCTTTGAGCGAAGCATCACCCAGCATCATGAACGACGGGCGCATTCTTTATACGCGCTGGGAATATGTGGACAAGCCGGACGTGGTGATCAAATGCCTTTGGGCAGTCTACCCGGACGGAAGTGGTTCAACAGAGATATTCGGCAACAACATCACCTTTCCGGACACCATGCTGCACGGTCGGGCCATCCCGGGAATGAATAACCGTTTTGTAGTCATTGGCGCGCCGCATATGCCGCTGGGGGTCGGAACAGTCATACGTCTGGACACCCGGCAGTCCATTCGCACCCGCAATGCCATGACTTACATCACTCCAAATGTCGATGTGCGAACCGAGTACGGATACTTCCACCGGCGCAATGGTCACTGGCGCCGGGACACCAAGGGACCGCTCTACACGGATGCCTGTCCTCTTGACGACAAGTTCTACCTGGTCGTCTGCAACCCGGACCGCGAGTTTAACGATCTTGCCGGCTACGGAATCTATCTGTTGGATGAATTCGGAAACCGGGTTCCGATTCATCGCGATCCATCGATATCCTGCTGGCAGCCGCTGCCGATCCGGCCGAGGAAAGCACCACCCGTCGTGGCGTCATCGAGAGACTCCGGCAAAGCCGCGGCCCCCCTCGTCATGTCGGACGTATACATGGGATTGAACGGAGTGGAGCGCGGGAGAATCAAGTACCTCCGAGTGATGGAAACGTTGGCACGGCCCTGGGCGGCAAGGCGTTTCTGGAGCGGGGACAGCAAATATCAGCAACACGCGGTGATCAGTATGAATGGCAGCCTTCACGCCAAACGGGTGCTGGGCATCGTGCCAGTGGAAGCGGATGGTTCGGCGCATTTCACCGTCCCACCGGACCGCAACCTCTTCTTTCAGGCGTTGGACGCGGATTTCATGGAAGTGCAGCGAATGCGAACGTTTGTGAATCTGCGTCCGGGCGAATCACGCTCCTGCATTGGTTGTCACACTTCGCAACAATGGACACCGGGGAACAAGCCCCTGCTTGCCTTGCGCCATGGACCGAACAAACTGGAACCGCAACCCGGCGACAGCGGGCCACGCCCGATTCATTACGTGACTGATGTGCAACCGATCCTGGACCGGCATTGCGTCCGGTGCCATAACGCGGTGAAAGAGGAAGGGGATGTCGATTTGAGCGGTGATTTGACCACCCTGTTCAACCGTTCCTACGAGAACTTGCTCAGCAGGAACTTCGTCCAGGTGTTTCATGAAAACGAACCGAAAACCGGGGACGCCTCACCGATCGCGCCCTACACCCTGGGTTCCCACGTCAGCAAGCTTGTTCGATTGATTCGCGAGGGACATGAGGGGGTAGACCTTTCCAAGCCTGAATTCATCAAGCTGGTCACCTGGATCGACGCCAATTCTCCATACTACGGCAGCTACTTCGGACGACGCAACGTGAAGTATCGGGATCACCCCGATTTCCGACCCGTGCCCAAGTGATCTTCAGAGCAGCAAGCTGCAATCAAGGGAACGCAGGTTTGCAACCCGCAGCGGCATGAGAAGACCGAGTGGGCGAAATATTGTCAGGGCGCTATGGTGGTGTCAGAGGGATTAGTGTTAAGCCGAAAAGCAAATTCCTATCAGTTGAACAGACTCGTGATTGGTGCAATCGTGCTGGCTGGAGTGTCCGTTTTCGCGGAGACTGGCTTGGCAGACAGTAAGAAAAAGCTCGCGCTCGTGCCGCTTGCCCAAGTTCAAATCCAGGACGAATTCTGGGCACCCAGGATGAAAACGTGTCGCGAGATCACGCTGCCCTATTGCTTCAATATCTGTGAACAAACCGGCCGGATCAGCAATTTCGCCAAGGCGGCTGGACAGATGGAAGGTGCGTTTGAGGGAATCTGGTTTAACGATTCGGACGTTTACAAGGTGCTGCAGGGAGCTGCCTACGAGTTAGGCTTGAAGGCAGATCCCAAGCTGGACGAACTGACGGACGCCGTGATCGCCAAGATCGCGGCCGCTCAACAGCCCGATGGGTATCTGTATTGCTTCTTTACGATCGACAACGCCAATCAGCGTTTCAAAAACATCTACTCCAACGCGCGCCATGAGCTTTACTGCATGGGGCACATGATCGAAGCCGGGGCGGTTCATCACCGGATAACCGGCAAGCGGAACATGTTGGACGTGGCCTCGAAACTGGCGGATCACATCGATTCGGTCTTTGGACCCGGCAAGCAGATGATGGTGCCTGAACATCAAGAACTCGAACTGGCTCTGATTGAGCTCTATCGCGTCACGGACCAGACGCGGTATTTGAAGCTGGCGCAGTTCTTTATCGATCAGCGTGGTAACGTCGAGGGCCACAAGTTGTATGGGAGCTATTCGCAGGATCACGCTCCGGTTCGCCAGCAGAGCGAGATTGTGGGCCACGCTGTTCGGGCCATGTACAACTGTGTTGGGATGGCAGACCTGTACCTGGAGACCGGCGACGAGGAGTTGCTGGCAGCTTTGCACCGACTTTGGCAAAGTACGACGCATCGCAAAATGTACGTCACCGGCGGTGTCGGAGCCACAGCCCGGGGTGAGGCATTTGGGCCCGACTACGACTTGCCCAACGCCACGGGCTACTCGGAAACCTGCGCACAAATCGGACTGGCGCTTTGGGCCCACAGGATGCTGTTGATCGAACCGCATGCCGAGTATGCCGACGTGATGGAGCGGGTGCTGTACAACGGATTCCTTTCGGGCTTGAGTCTGTCAGGCACGAAGTTCTTCTACCAGAACCGGCTGGCTGCGAACGGCGACTATCGCCGCGAGCCATGGTACAGTTGTGCCTGCTGTCCGAGCAACGTGGTCCGCATCTATCCTCAGATCGGCCGGTTCGTCTACGCATTCGACGACCGCTCGGTCTACGTGAATCTGTACGCGGCAGGAAAGGCGCATTTGAAGGTGGGCGGTACGGACGTCTCATTGACGCAACAGACCTCGTACCCATGGGACGGCAAGGTCCGCCTGATGATCGCACCGGAGCAAGCGACCTCCTTCGACTTGTACTTGCGAATCCCTGGCTGGTGCCGCGATGCGGAGACGCCCGGCGGACTCTATCGTACGGGCAAGGCGTCGGATGTGGCCGTGGCAATCAACGGACAAAAGCTTCAGGGCCCGACGCTGGACCGGGGTTACCTGCGACTGAACCGAAAATGGCAGGCCGGGGACACGATCGAACTGGATCTGCCGATGCCGATCGAGCGGGTTCGTGCTCATTCCAAGGTTGCGGCCGATCGAGATCGAGTCGCCTTGCAGCGAGGCCCCATCGTCTATTGTGTCGAAGCAGTGGACCATGATGCAGCCGTACACCAGATGTTCTTGCCGCCGGACGCCGAACTGGTGGCCCATCATCGGACGGACCTGCTCGGCGGAGTCACGGTCATCCGCGGCAAGGCGGCCGTGCGCATGGGCGACTCGGACGGGCGGTTGCCGGTCGATTTGCTGGCGATTCCCTACTACGCTTGGGATAACCGCGCGGGCGGCGCGATGACAGTCTGGTTGGCAGAAGATCCCGAACAGGTCCAGCCGGTCCCTCGCCCGACCATAGCAAGTAGAGCCAAGGTATCCGTCTCTCACTGCAACAGGAATGACGAACCGGCCGCACTGAACGACCAGATCGAGCCGCCCAACTCCCACGACCTGAGCATTCCACGGCACACATGGTGGAGCCACCTGGGCTCGAAGGAATGGGTGCAGTACGATCTAGACGAGCCCGCCACGGTTGACCGTGTCGAAGTCTATTGGTTTGACGACCGCGACACCGGCGGCTGCTGGGTCCCCGATTCCTGGCGGCTGCTCTATCGCGACGGCGTGACCTTCAAGCCGGTCACCGGCGCGTCGACCTACACCGCCGATGTCGACAAGTACAACCGAGTAACCTTCAACCCGGTGACGACCAATGCCCTGCGCATCGAGGTCCAGCTCCGAAAAGGCCGTTCCGGCGGGATCCTCGAATGGCGGATGGGCGAAGCAGGCAGGCACAGGAGATGAGGGACAAGATGGATACAGGGACAACCATCTGCGGGCGTCGGTATGATCTGTGTTTCGCGATCCAGCTTCTGCCAGAACTCATATTCGATCACATCTTAAAGACATAGCGCAACGCTTTGCGGGACCTAAGTTTAGCTTAACAGGGTACATTATTGAGGAAAGCCTAATGAGGAAGATCACCTGTTCCAGTCTGTTCTTGGTTTGTTGCTGTTTTACCCAGCAGATTCAGGGAGAAGACCTCTCGCTGCATCAGACACATATCAGAAAACTGAGGGTGCAGCTCAGCAGCAGTGATGAGAAGTTGAGGTCTGCTGCTGCCGAGAAACTGGGGTTTCTGCGTGCCTATGAGGCCGCGGACGAACTCAGCAAAGCAATGGGCGACAGCTCGGTTGACGCACGGCGCAATGCCTGCCTCTCTCTCGGCTGGTGCGGGGGCCGAGAGCAGCTTCCGGTCCTGCTGAAGGCCTTGGACGATTCTGACTGGAGCGTTCGTCAGGCGGCTTGGGTGGCCTTAACCAATCTGACGGGTATGGAGTTTCCCTTCGCCTCTCACGCTGCCGAGAAGCAACGTCGACAGCAGGCGGAGGTCTGGCGTACTTGGTACAGGAATCTGCCCGACGCGGGCGTTGCGCCCAGCCAACTCTCGGGGCTACTCCAGAGTCTGTCTCCAGATCTGGCTCAGAACTGCAGCGTAAGTGCCTCTTCCACCTATAAAGGCCCCCCGACTGTTTTAACTGATGGTTCCGCTGCTTTCTGGCAGACGAAACAGGTCGATTTTCCCCAACACTGCACCGTTGACTTGGGCAGTCTGAAATCCATTTCATCCGTCAGCGTTGAACAATACGGCAAAGGCTTCTGCATGACCGACTGCGGTCTCTCGGTCAGCACAGATGGTATCGAGTTCCGCGAACTGTTTCGCCAGAAAGCGCTGACGCCACCAAAGTTGACCGTGGACTTCAAGCAAACCGATGCGCGCTTTGTGCGAATTACCTCCTATGCCTCCGAGCGGCCGATCTATCCCACCACCTTTTTCAGTCTGAGTGTTTTTGAAAAGCGTCAGGAGTCCGCCCCGGTCTTGAGTTTTCTGGCACGCGAACGGACGCTGCGGGCACTGGGCAGCCTGGGAGGAAAGGGGGCAGCAGAGACGGTTAGGGGGACCTTGACTCCTTATGTCTCAAGGACCGTCGGCAAGGAAGAAGAGAAATTGATGGTGCAGGCGGCGATCCGTGCAACTGGACGTCTCAATAGCGCAAAGGGTCAGGAGTTGCTGATCGCTCTTCTACAGAATCCGCAGTGGGCCAGGTACGCAGCCGATGCCCTCGGCGATATTGGTGGAGAGGCCTCCGCCGAAGCGCTGATTGCGGTCTACCCTCATTATGCGATGAGCATCGTGAGGAAATCACCGGCCAAAATCCCAAAGGATGACAAGCCCGGCTTCGAGCCAATTGACCGTATGTATGAGACGGCCTACGTGATTACACTGGCGCTCAGCCGTTTCCCGCTCAGGAGCGAAGAAATACGCGCAAAGTTGCTCCGCATCGCCCCCTTGCTGCCTGTGAACATGGCCAGCGATTTCGACGGCGCGATGATCTACGACCGGCAAGCGTTCCAAGAGATCTGCATCTACCTGCTCGACCGCGCGGGGCTGCGAAAGGAAATCTGTGAAATTGCTTTTCAGGCGCTGGGATTCGACTCCTCGCCCACCTTCCATTTTTCGTTACCCGAACAGACTCGGAGCCAACTCCTGGCCCAAGCCAAACAGAGCCCCGGCGGCAGTTCATTCGCGGCGACCTGGATGTCTGCTCTCTGCCGGGACAGGTCACAGCTTCCGCGGCTGATAAAGTGTCTCCAACATGACAACGGCTGGGTGCGGATAAACGCGGCGAAGACCTTGATGTTCATGAAGGAAAAATCCGCGGTCAGCAGAATCGAAGCATTGCTCAAGAATTCTAAAACCGAGGCGGATTACGGCTATTTTGGCGACTTTCTTTTCAAGAATGGGGGCAAGTATGGGCAGGACGAGTATAAGGCCCCGTCTCCATGCTGGCGAGAAGCCTTCACCCGTGCTCTGGGCGAGTTGGGAAGCGCTGAACAAGTCCCACTCCTGATCGGAATGTTGACTGATGATCGGAATGTTCTGGAAGTACAGTACTCCGCTGCTTTGTCTCTTGACAAAATTGGCAACCCGACGGCCATCGCGGCTCTCAAAACGGCTGCTGCGCATCACCCTTTTCATTCCATCCGACTGCTGGCCCGGGAAGCGCTCTGGAAACGCAATCTGCAATGGGACAACAGCCTACCGGCCTCAGTCCGGGATAACAGAGCGGCAAGCGCTGCGCCGCCGACTGGAGCAGAGCCGGAGGCCCTGGTCTTTATCAAAGGCTCCAACGACATGCCCAACGATTTTCAGATTGATATCTGGCGGCAGACCTATTCCACCACCGATTCCGGTCCCACCTACAGGCTGGGCGAAAACCTCTATCTCCTGAAACCCGTCGGTCCCACCGGCAAGGTGAGCGCGCTGACCACCTTCACTGAGGGTTATGTCGCTGACTGCGAGCTTTCCTGGAATGGTGAGCGCGCAGTCTTTGCGCGCCGGGGGAAAACGAATCCATGGTGGCATGTCTACGAGCTTGAGATTAAGACTCGCAGGCTTCGGCAGCTAACCAAGGGGCCATACCATGACGTTCAGCCTGCCTATCTCCCGGATGGGCGAATCGTCTTTTCCTCCAGCCGAGTCGGGCTTCGCGATGAGTATCACGGTTACCCCGCGACGGGCTTGACGGTGATGAACAGAGACGGCAGCGGCATGCACTGTATCGGGTTCAACCTGGGTCGAGACAATGAACCGGCCATCATGCCGGACGGGGGGATCGTTTTCAGTCGGCTCGACCTCTTTTATTCCCGCCTGAAGACGGAGATCACGGTGCAGACCACGCGGCCTGACGGGACGATGAACCAGACGGTATACGGCCCGGAACGGCGCGAATTCTGGCGGAATATCACGCAGCAATCGGGTGAGCGCGGTTGGGGCGAGGTCCCCTCCCGGCACCGCGTCCTGCGCCTGACCCAGCCTCAGGGACTGCAGAATGGAACGGTGATGGTGGCAACAACGGGCGGCGCTACCATTGTCGGCCCCAACCGCATGAGCGAACGTGTCCTGCCCCGACACCAGGATATGGCTGTGACGTCGCCATTCCCTCTTGACGGGAAGCGAGCCTTGTGCGCCGCCACGCGGCGCGCAAAAAGCAGGAAGGACGTCGACCTGGGACTCTACCTGATGGACCTTGCCACGGGCGGGTTGGACCTCATTTACAATGATCCGAAGCGGGCTGACTTTGAGGCACGCCCGGTAATGCGACGCGCCCGTCCGCCGGTCCTGCCGCAAATGGTGAGGAGCAATTCCTTCACCGCCCGATTGATGTGCAGTTCGGCGAGGACTTCCCAGGAGGAACTGACGCGAACGCGCGGCAAACTGCTTCGCATCATCGAGGGTCAACCGGTGACGGGTCGGCATCACACGCACACGAACAGCAGCGGTGAGGCCTGGAAGAATCACACCGGCACGCATGCTCGGGTTTTGGGCACCGTGCCGCTTGCCTCTGACGGTTCATTCTTTGTTGAGATTCCGGCCGATCGTCTCGTTCATTGTCAGGTACTGGACAGTGACAGGCGTGTCGTGGGCAACCAGTTGGTGTGGATGTATGCACGCCCCGGAGAGACACGCAGCTGTGTGGGTTGCCACGAGACTCCCGATACCACGACTTCACGAATCAGCCTGCCCGTAAGCGCAAAATTCACTCCCCTCAAGTGTCTGCCCACGGGCGATGCATTCTCCTATCGCGCGAAAGCCTGGCAGAAAGGGCATTTACGGAGCGAAACCGAAGAGCGCACACGCACAGTGAATGCGATCAACCTCCCAGGCCGGATGTAGCTGTCTTGTCCTATGGACTACAAACATCTGGTCACGGCCTTTCGCTATGTGGAACAGAACCCGGTTCAGGCGGTCGGGGTAATCAAAACTGGCAGGGTAATTGCGCGGCTAATAAAGTCCTATCCAAACCGGCCAACCGCGAAAAGTATCCCTACTATATCATTGCCCCAACTGTCGGCCGCAATGAAAGGTGGGAGGAGCGCCCCCCTCACGGCCTTGATTGAACTGGTTAAATCATCACTCAAAAACACCCCATTGATCCGGCGCGTGTTGCCGTACGAGCGCGACAGGATCAATGTGCCTTCTTTTCACGCATTTAAGCCGCATCTACGCGAAAAAACTTGCGGACTGGCACAGGTCGCAGGGAGACAAGCTTCCCCTCCAACACTTACGTGACTGAACTTGATTTTCATCAGCGCGACCTTTAGTCCTTTTTGGGTTTAATTCTATCAGGCGATCAGTGGGGCTAGAAAGAACACATATGCCACTAAAACCGAGTTCAGTTGCAATGCGGGCGCTGGTGTTTCTTTCGTTGCTCATCGCTCTGCCGCTGACCGCGGCCGATTACAACGAGTGGCAGCTGCAGGCACTCAGCAGTTCGATCACTGATCTGCAGCAAAAATACCCCGACGACTACAAAGGCCAGGACTATCTGGCCCGCCTGAAAGCACTTCAGAAGGCGGGAACATCTTCGGCGAATTTTCAGGCCAAGTTGAGGCGACTGAAACGGGATGCCCTGCTTGCTCACCCTCTTCTCGCGGGCCAGAGCATTGTCGCCATCAAGGTGACGATGGTGAAGAGACTGACGAAAAACGACAGTAACTCCATGGCGGCGATCGGCCTGCCGGAGACCCACCTTTCCTTGAGCAACTACCTGAACGCGGGCGCGGCAGGGTCCATCGTGAAACTGTCAAGCCTGGGGATGAAGGAAAAGAGCATCGTGCCGGCCAGACCGAAGACACTGATCGCCGACCTGGACCTTCACTGGGACACCAAGCGCCTGCTCTTCGCCAGGCCTCATGAGAATTCCTGGAAAATATTTGAGATCGGGACCGACGGCAGCGGCCTCCGCCAGGTCAGCAAGAACGAGAACGACGTCAACGTTTACGATCCCTGCTACCTGCCCAACGGCCAGATCATATTCGCATCCGATGCCCCGGTTCAGGGTGTGCCATGCTGGCACGGGATTGAAAAAAAAGTCGCCAACCTTTATGTAATGAACGCTGATGGCGGCGGAGTTCGTCGGCTCTGCTACGATCAGGACCACGACATGCAACCCAGCGTACTGAACGACGGGCGAGTGGTGTTTAATCGCTGGGACTACACGGGCATGAACCGTCTCTTCAATCGTCAACTCATCGCCATGCACCCTGACGGCAGCGGTCAGAAAGCGCTCTTCGGCAGCAACACCTGGTACCCGAACAGTATTTACTCACCCAAGGCAATCCCAGGATCCAAAAAAATCGTAGGCATCATCGGCGGCTACCATAGATCTTCACGCTGCGGCTACCTGGCGGTTCTCAACCCGTCGCGTGGGAACGGCGGCAAAAAGATGATCGAGACAGTGGTGACAGGGCGACCGGGTAAACATAAAGAAGTCATCATGGATCGCCTGACGGAGAATGTCTTTCCGAAATTCAGTCACGCCTTCCCCATCGACGAGCAATACGCCCTCGTCAGTGTTCGCCTTCGCAAGGAAACCATGAATTTCAGCATCTGTCTCGCCGATGTCCACGGCAACGTCACCATGATCAAAACCGATCCACGACATTCCTACCTCAAACCAGCGCTGCTGCGGGAGCGGCCGGTCCCGCAAGTACTTCCGGAACGGGTCGACCTCAGCAAAGACTCCGCGTCGGTTTATATCCAGAATGTTTACACCGGGCCCGGCCTGGACGGGGTTCCAGCGGGAACAATCACAAAACTGCGTGTCATTTCCTATGACTTTGGCTACCCCACCCTGGCCGGCGTGGACAAGATCGGCATGAGCGGCCCCTGGGATGTGATGCGCGTCATCGGTGAGGCCAACGTACACAAGGACGGGTCCGCCCTTTTTCAGGTTCCTGCTGATACTCCCATTGCTTTTCAGTTGCTTGACGATCATGGTCAAGCGCTGCAACTCATGCGCAGTTGGGTGACGGCCATGCCCGGTGAGCGCATGTCCTGTCTGGGCTGTCATGAGGACAGCCAAGAGGCGCCGGTACCCCTCGTCAGCATGGCCCTGCGCAATGCTCCCCAGCAACTGCAGGACTGCTTTGGGCCGCCGCGGGGATTTGATTTTGGACGTGAAATCCAACCCCTGCTCAACCGCAACTGCGTCAGCTGCCATGACGAGAAGCAGGCCCCGGACCTGCGCCCCAAGGCAGAACGCAAGAATTATGTCGGCCGGGAACCTTCTTATCTGGATCACACACGCTTGAACGATGCCTACAAGGTGCCCTTCAATGGTAAAACGATTATTCCCTACACGCCGGCCTATGAAGCGCTTGTCCCCTACCTCCGCCGGGTGAACGTGGGTGATGACGTGTCGATGCTTACGCCCGGGGAATACGCGGCCAACACCAGTCCGCTGATACAGATGCTACAGAAAGAACACCACGGTGTCGGACTTACGACTGACGATATGCGACGACTCTATCTCTGGATCGATCTAAACGGCCCCTGCCACGGCCGCTGGGAGGACGTCTTTGACCGGGCCCCCCTCGGCAATGTCTACGACTTGCGCAAGAAATACCGCAGTCTTTACGGCAGCAAACAGAAAAATATGGATGAGATTCACAAGCAACGGTACGACGACTCACCGAAAGCCGTCAGCCCACCGAAGCCACATCCTCAGCTCACGGGAAAAGGCCGCAAGCAGAAAACCATCTCCGTCGACGTCGGCCGCATCCCTTTTCCAGGAGGGCTGGACATCCCCCTGCGTCGGATACCGGCGGGAAGTTTCATGAT
>NYYJ01000121.1 GCA_002686755.1 Verrucomicrobiales bacterium | reverse complement strand
CAACTCTGAACTCACAGGTCCCGGCGAAGCACGCCCCACGTTGACCGTGGTCACTGTCTCATCCGTCGTCCCACCGTTCTTGTTGGCACTGTCATTAAACGCCACCCAGCTCGCCGGCTGGGAAATCGCTGTAGCGGATGTCATTATAAACACCATAAACACCAAAAAATAACTGCAGTTTTTCATAGTTTTAATTAGTTTGTAATTAAGGACTTGGGTCTTAAATGCTTAAAAATATCTCCGTCCACTCAATGAATTCAAGCTTTTTTCTGAAACAAAAACGAATCTTTGGGATCGTGGTTAACTTTGGGCATAAAAGATACATCGTCCGCGGTACAACTAACAACTTTTAGGTACGCTTCAAACGTCGCACTGCAAGATGCAAGACACTCATGCTACTCCTATGAGGACTTGCCCATGCGCCTGGTTTTCGGTGTTTAAACCGATACGTTTAATACACCGGCAGCTGACTTGGACTTGGGTTCTAGTCCAGCGAAAGTTTTGGCATCTGCTTTCTGCGGGCCAATCTTCACCGTATGTTTACCGTTGGAGTAAACTTGCGGCTGGAAACGGTTACCTTGCACACGCACGGTATAGAGTACCTCACCGCTGATTTCCTCTTCAACTTGAACGACTGGATTTTTGCCACCGGAAAAGATCAGCTCCGGCAAATAACCCTCGACCTTGCGGCCATCATTGGCAGCTTGGGCGATGGTGATGGGCCAGCCGGGGAACTGCGCCTCGTCGCCGTCACGCACGTCGCAAAAGCGCGGCCAGCACTCGAAGGTGACTTGGCGCCTTTTTTTGTTGAAGCGCGCAATGCCGAAGCCGTCCGCTCGTTTCCTTTCGTCATTGCGGTTCTCCGGGTTGGCGTAGGCGAGCATCGAGATTTTGTTGCCAAGGCCATCCTTGAAATCGCCGGTCCACGGTAGCGGGCTGTTCGGCACTGGGTTGGGGCCGGGTTCCTCGTCGAGCGGATGCCACCAGCGGCCGTAGATAGTGTTCACCAGCGCCGGCCCCGTGAAACCGTAAGGGCCATCGCCGTGCTCGTTGATCCCATGCTTCACGACGACCGCCAAATGCTGGTCGCCGCACAGGTGCACCGCCCAGGCGCGGCGGATGAGCGTCAACGCCCGGCGACTTGGCGTCTGCGGCCAGCCGTTGCAGTCCAGGTCAGCCAGCAGGCGACTCTTCGGCCCACCGTGCATGTGCACTGCGCCGCAAAATGCAGTCTGCGAAAGGACGCCCTTCATCTCAGCATTCGTCCAGTCCTCCACCCAGCGCTCGAGAAACTTTTCCTGACGCGGGCCAAGCAGTTGCAGCCCGGGCAGGTCGACCGTGTTCGGATCGTACTTGGGATCATTTATGTGGTCGGGGCGCGGGCCCATTTGCGGAATTTTCCCAGCCGGCCCGCTCTTAAACTTGCGATCCTCCAGCACCGCGAAATCCACACCGCCAACGGTTATGTTGGTAAAGTAAACACTGATGCCACGGTTCACCGGCGCGGGGTCGGGACAATCCGGCAGGTGCCACGACTGCTGGCGCTGCACCTGATTGACGTACTTCACCGGGAACTTGTAGCCCCCGTCGGCGCTGCCCGGGAGGGTTGAGTGCTTGCCGCCCTCGCCCCAGACGTTTCCGTGGCCGACATCGTGGTCATCCGGGATACAGACTGTGGGCCGGTCGCGGATGATGTCTCGAAACTGCAGGCCAAACTCAATCCACCCGACCGTGTGCTCCGTATGACGGTAAGTCTGGTCGCCACCGAAAAACAGCAGATCCGGATCCTGCCGTCGCAGGTTTTTAATGATCTCCGGGCGTCCGCCGGTGGTATTGCTTGAGTTACAGGAAAGATTGGCGACCACGATCTCGTTCTTGCCAACCGGGTCTCGTCGGATCACCCCCTCGAACATCGCCTTCGCACCGTGGCGCACGCGGTACGGCACATTCTCCGTGTTGTCCCAATCCTCAACCCGGAAATGAGCGTACCAACCGGGGTATCGCACTTCCGAACTTTTGGCCTCGATCCATTTGCCATCGCGCTTGAATTCCAGCTTGGCCAAGCGCTCCTCCCCCGGCTTGAGCGGGTACAACTGCGCAGTCATTTTCAGCACACCGGCTTGGTGCGTGTAAACCGCGAAGGCCACCACCTGATCGCGGGGCACATCCATTGTCGGTGCGCTCGCCCTGCGTCGTCTGCCCTTAAGCTGGGTTTTTGCCCCGGCAGCTCTCTTCCACCATTCGCCGGTGGTGAGAGTCTCAAGGTTTTTATATTTCGCACCAAACGGCAGGGCCGATTCAGCAGCGGCGAAAAAATCCGGGGCAAGTGCCAATGACCCCACCCCGGCGGCGGTCACCTTGATCGCAGTTCGTCGATTGACTTTCATGGTTTATAAATTCAAGGCAACTTGGCCAGCTTTAGATTGCGATAGTGCATGGCCATGTTGCGATTCCCGTGCAACTGGATGCCAACAGGGCCTTCCTCAATCGCCGAGTCGGACTTGTAGGTCATCACCTTTTCGCCCTGCAACCAGACCGTGTACTCCTTGCCGATGGCCTGAATGCGCATCGTATTCCACTCCTTGGCTTTCAGGAGTTTCTTGATGTTCTTCGCCTCGACCGGGTAGCCCTTGCCGGGAATGTACGGCGAGCAGGTCATGTCCCGCTTGAGCGAGCCGGAGATGCCGATCTGGATTTGATCCTTGTTACGCACATGCACGCCGCTGTCGACCGTCCCCTCGCCAAACCGGAAGTCAAACTCCATCACGAAGTTTCGGTACTTCTTTTTCGTCCAGAGAATGGAGCCTTTTTTCTTTGGGCCACTCTGAATTTTCAGCACTCCGTCCACGGCCTTGTACCATCCGGCCTCGTCGTTGCCTTTGGGCACTTCCCAGCCAGACAGGTCTTTACCGGTAAAAATCGGCTTGAGTTTTGACTCAGCCGCAATAACGGAGGCTGAGCCCAAGAGAACGATACAGCAAATCAGCTTGGAATTCATGCCGGGGAGTGTGCCGATTTGGCCCGTTAAAGCAAGCCAATCAGTTGTTCTTTCGCGGCTTGCCGCGCCTTTGCCGGACTTCACCCGTTGAAATCCATGCGAATCCTGATTGCATTTCCCACCCTCGCCACTGCTATAGTCGAAGTAGCACCATCGACATCATCTACCCATCGTTGTAACGTTTAATCACAACATGAACAAACTGAACCGCAGAGATTTCGTTAAAACATCCGCCGCCGTCAGCAGCTTTTTTGTGTTGCCTCCCGGGTTGTTGGCCAACTCGCCCATTGAGCGGGTGTGCACGGCGCACATTGGCACGGGCGGCAAGGGCCGGGTGGATACCGCCGAACTGGTGAAGCACGAGCGCGTGCAGCCGGTGGGTTTTTGTGATGTGGATCGCACGCGCGGCATGGCCGATTCATGGCTCCCCAAGCACAATAGCGCGAAGTTTTTTCAGGACTATCGCGAGACGCTCGCCGGTTTCGATTACGCCGGTCCGCTGGCCGAGTCCCTCTGCCTCGGTGTGGTCGCCTGCCAGTTCCCGGGCAAACGCCTGGAATGGGACGCCCAAAAAATGCGCGTGAAAAACCTCGCCTAAGCCAATCCCCTGCTCGAGGGCAAATACCGCGAGTTTTAGCGAAACCGTTCTGGTGTTTCTTTGGCTGGCCACACGGGTGGTATTGGGCGATGCTTGGCCTATCTTATGAAGCACTTCGCAGTCTCCCTGTCATTACTTCTTTCGTTACCGGCGCTTTTTGCCGGGGGCGCCATCCACATTCGCACCCAGGCCGAATGGAAAAAGGCCGTGGCCGCTTCCAAGGGCGTGGCCATCAAGGACGGCACCGTTGCGCCCACCGGCAAGGACTGCCAGATCCGCACGCGGTTGCAGAAATTGGATCGAAAGAAGCAGGCCACTTCGTTGACCATCCAGCAATCGGCGTTGTGGCAGAACTGGAATCCGATCGAAAACCTTGGCCCGTCCAATCTCAACGATGCGCCGGTTTTGCTGACGGTGGGGCCGGGCAATTACTGGATGTTTGGCCGTTACGGAGGCGGCCGTAAGCCACCGAATTTCAAGGGAGAAAAGGCGACTCTCAAGGGGTTTGATGTGCCGCTGGTGAAGTCGCGGTTCCCCAATCAATACGACGCGCCCAGCGGCCTCAAGCCCCGCAAGGGCGGCTATCATGCGTGGCAGAGTCGCGACATGAAAAACTGGGTGCATCACGGGCCGGTCACCGAGGGCTTTTCGCGCTGGGTCACCAGTGCCGAGTGGGTCGATGGCAAGGCCTACATTTATTATGATTTCCCAAACGATCAGGATCCGCATGTGTACGTGGATGACAATCTCTTTGACGGTCTGCCCGGCAAGAACATGGGCATTGCGGTGAAGGATCCTTCGCACGGCTCGGACGCCGGTTTCATTCGCGATCTGCAGGGCAACATGCATGTGATCTTCGAGGACTGGAGCCCGATCAATGCCAGCAAACGCTCGTGGGATTCCCCGCTCGCCGGCCATGCCGTCAGCCCGAATGGGTTGAACAATTTCAAGTTCCTCAAGCCCGCCGTCGACAACCGCACCAAGCCGACGGGCAAGATCGCCACCTACCGCCACCCGCATTGGCTCAGGGAAGATCCCAACCGCTTCAAGAGCAATATCGCCAAGTACGAAGTGCACGCGCCCGAACAGGAAGCCTACGGCGACTGGGCGGCTATTTGCATCGGCGGCCAATACTATCTCTTTGGTGATTTCGATCCCGTCGGTGGCCACCAGATGAGTGTCGGCTGGTTTACGTCATCCTCCATCAACGAGCCGTTCAAGTGGTGCGACAAAATTGGCCGGGGCCATCCCGATCCCGATGTCGCCTTTGCCGAGGGCCAGTTTTACCTCGCCACCCAACAACGCACCGACTTCGTGAGCCCCGGCCCGTGGGTGGAGAGCGTCAGCGCCCGCGTCGGCGTGGACACCACCAATGACGGCAAGATCAACCAATGGACCGATTGGACCGAAGTCAAGGAGCGCTACGACTACATCAAGGGTTTCTCCAAGCAAATCAAACGCACGCCCGCCAAGCTCGACCTCGCCAAGCTCCCCGCCGGCTTCGGATTCCAAATCGAGTTGAAGCTCACCGACACCACCGCCAACAAGTCCAAACCCATCATCGAAGGCCTGCAGCTTTCATTCGACTAATTTCGCACCTTTGAAAAAACCATCACTCAATTGCATTTTCGCCCTTGGCTTCATTGCGTTCTATTTGAGCGCACCACCGATTTCCGCACAGGAGGGTCAGGCGAACAAACCGCGGGTGAACAATGAAAAGCCCGGCAGCCGCGGACAGGTGAAGCGCGTGCATCCGCATGCGCTCAAGCTCATCCTGCGGGGCAAGAAGGAGGAGGCGATTGCGTATCTGGAGAAGACGGCTGAGTTTGCGGTCAACGACAAGCACACCCGGCTGTTGCTGGACATCGCCAAGGGCAAACCCAACGCATGGAAGTACGACGCCGAGACGTGGCCGTGGAAACGCGCGCTGCCCAACACGGCGTTGAAGAAGGACGCGCCGAGTGACCGGTTCACCATCGCCTTCGGCGGCGGCTCCGGGTACGTGCCCGAAAACGAGCGCATGTGGAACACCATCGGCACGATCGACCCGCGGGCGGTGCTGCTGCTGGGCGACAACGTTTACATCGACGATCCCGAGACGCCCGAGATGCAGCGGTTTCATTACTACCGCCGCCAAAGCCAGCCCGAGTGGATGAAGCTGGCCAAGACCGTGCCGATCTACGGCATCTGGGATGACCACGACTTCACCACCAACGACGGCTGGGGCGGGCCCGACATCGAAAAGCCCAAGTGGAAGCGCGAAGTCTGGAAGATTTTCAAGGAGAACTACGACAACCCCTACTATGGCGGGGGAGAGAAACAGCCCGGCTGCTGGTTTGATTTCCGGATCGGCAAAGTCCACTTCGTGATGATCGATGGCCGCTACTATCGCGAGTCGCCGCGCAGCAAGGAGAACCCCTCAATGCTCGGCCCGGCTCAGTTGAAATGGCTCAAGCAAAAGCTCAAGCAGCCCGCCACCTTCAAGGTGCTCTGCACCAACGTGCCCATGACGCCGAAGGTGAAGCCCGGCTCCAAGGATACCTGGGACGGCTTTGCCGCCGAGCGCTCGCAGATCTTCAAATTCATCGCAGAGCAAAAAATCCCCGGGCTCATCATCCTTTCAGCCGACCGCCATCGTTCCGATGCCTACAAGATCAACACCGGCATCGACGGCATGTACCCGCTGTACGAATGGCAATCCTCGCGCCTCACCAACCAGCACGTGCACAGCCTGATCAAGCATTCGCTTTTTGGCTACAACGAGAAGCAATCGTTTGGGCGGGTGGACTTCGACCTCAATGCCGCCGACCCGACCGTCAAGTACACCATCATCAACATCGACGGCAAACCCATCCACTCGCTCAAGGTGAAGCGCAGCGAACTGCAGTTCAAGTGAACTGTGATTGAGGATTACTTTTTCTTTGGTTGATTGCGCCCGCGGCTCTGGCGTTCGTGGGCTTTCAATTCCGTCTCCACCCCCAGATCGCCCTGTGCCTTCATCCATGCCGCCAACTTGGCGCGCAGGCGGGCTTCCGTTTTTTGGGTGCCTTCGCGTCCGACGATGTTGTCCATTTCCAGCGGGTCGGCTTTCAAGTCGAACAATTCCACCGCCGGTCGGTGCTGGTAGGCGTACACCAAGCGCTTGGCCAAGCGGTCGCCGCCGTTGGCCTTGGTGACCATCGACTGGAACAACGGCATCTTCGTGCAAGCATTGGTGAATTGGCTTTCGTGGTTCAGGTTCAGTATCAGCTTGTATCGTTCCCCGCGCACGGATCGGATGGCAAATGCTTCGGGTCCGTTGTTGATGCCGCGAGTCGTCATGATGCCAAAAACGTGCTGCTTGTGCCGCTTGGCCTCGCCCACGAGTATCGGGAGAAAACTTTTTCCATCCAGTCCCGCCACCGGTTGGCCGCCGGCGGCGGCGATGAAGGTTGGCGTCACATCCACGTACTCCACCATCGCGTCGGTCACGCTGCCGGCCTCCACCTTGCCGGGCCAGCGCACAATCATCGCCGACTGCAGCCCGTGATCGTAGCAGGTCCATTTGGCAAACGGAAACGCGTTGCCCTGTTCGCTGACCACCATCACCAGCGTGTTGTCCGCCAGTTTGTGTTTCTCAAGCAGCGCCAGAATCTGGCCCAACTGCGAATCGTAATAGGTGATCTCCGCAAGATACCTTGAGAAATCCTCGCGCACCCGCGGCGTGTCCACGAGGTACGGCGGTAGCTTCACCTTGGCCGGCGGATACGCGGAGGCATCGCCCTTGTTCCACGGCGTGTGCGGCTCGTTGGAGCAGGCAAACAAACAAAACGGCTTGGTCTTTTTGCCGCCCTTGGCCGTTTCGGCGAACAGCCGGTCGATGTATTTCATGTCCGGATTCTTGCCGCCGCCCATGTTTTCAAACGGGAACACAGTGCGCGGGTTGATGTGAGTCTTGCCCGTCTGCGTCACTCGATAGCCCAACGGCCGGAGATGATGCACGATGCTTTTCACGTGCGGATACGCCCGCGTGTGGTTCGGCCAAGCCCCGCTCTTCACCGGGTACAGGCCGGTATAAATATTATGCCGCGTCGGCGAACACATCGGCGCGGCCTGAAAGCACCTCGTGAACCGCATCCCCTGGTTGGCCAAGCGATCGATATGCGGCGTCTTAGCCTGCCCGCCATAACACCCGATATCCCGAAACGTTAAATCATCGGCGATGATGAACACCAAGTTGGGTTTTGCCGCCTCAAGCGGCGCGAGGACAACGGTTAGAAACAGAATTATAACTAATCTATTGAACATGACTTGTGGCATAAATCATTTCTTCACCTTGTTGCGTTTGTTCTTTCTGGGGCGGTTCTTACGGCGCTCGATGGCTTCTCTTTCCACTTTTTGCACATAGGCCTCGCGGTGGGCGGCATCGTCGCGTTTTTGGAATACCGCGAGCATGGGATCCTTAGTGCGCACCATCCAGCCCTCAAGTTGCGAACGCAAATCTGACAGGGCGGTCTGTTGCTCAGGCGCGGCGATGAGGTTGTGGAGGCAGTCGGGATCGTCGACCACGTCGTACAATTCCTCGGGGACGCGATGCCGATACAGGTCAAGCCGCTTGGCCAAGCGATCGTCGCGCTTGGCCAAGGCGGCCATGCGGCGGTAGGTCACGGTGCCGGTCGTGGCGGTGGCAAACACACGCTCGCCGTTCGACCATGGGTTGAAGATGTACAGGTGCCGCTTGGTTTGCACCGCGCGCATCGGGTCGCGGGAGGCGCCGGAGTTTTCGTTGTATTCTTTAAAGACGTGTTCGCGGTCGGTTTGTGTCCCGCCCCGGATCAGCGGCAGGAATGAGCGGCCATCCAGTCGCGCCGGATGCCTCGCGCCGACGATGTCCAGCAGGGTCGGTAGCATATCCACGGCGGAAATCATGTGTTTGTCATCCACCGCCCCGGCGCGGGTCACGCCCGGCCAGCGCACCATCCACGGGGTGTGCGTGCTGTGGTGGTACAACTGCGTCTTGGCAAACGGCAGCGGCATGCCATGGTCGGACAAAAACATCACCACGGTGTTCTCCGCTTGGCCGCTGGCCTCGAGGGCATTAAGGATTTCCCTGACGCAATCGTCGGCCCGGCGCACGCTGGAATAATACAGCGCCAACTCTTCCCGCACCTTCGGGTCGTCGAACAGAAACCCCGGGACGGGCACCTCGTCGGCGGTAAAGATGCGGGACGGCATGTGGGGGTCACGGCCGCCACCCTTGACCACGCTCCAGAACGGCTTGTGCGGGTCGGAGATGTTGACCGAGAGACAGAACGGCTTGCCGGTCGCCTTGGCTTTGGCGATGCCGTGCGCGGTGGAGAGGCCGTACGAGCGCGCATCCTTCATGTGCGCCTTGGTTCCATCCGGTAGCGTATCGAGGATAATGTCCCAGGCGTACGGCTGATAAGGGGTGGAGTGAGAAACTTTGCCGCGTATACCGGTGAAATAGCCGGCCTGTTTCATTAAATCGACCATGTGCGGCCAGGCGGGATTTGTGACTTGGTAAAATCCCTCGACCTTGTTGTTGTGCGAGATCAAACCGGAGAACAGGACATTACGCCCGGGCATGCAGTTGCCGACGGTCATGTGCGCGTGCGCGAAACTCAGGCTCTGCTTGGCCAAGCGGTCGATGTTTGGCGTGGTGCCGGGCAACTTGCAGCCAAAGGCACCGACCGAGTCGGCGCTCATATCATCGACCGTGATGAGCAAAACATTCACCGGGGCGGCCTGCAAGGACGCGGTGAGGGCAAACAGAATGGAAAACAGACGAATCATAAGGAAAAAGGGTTGTCCAGTTGAAGAGCCAATGCAGTGGCCGAACCATAGCGATTACGGCATCGCCGCGCCAGCCCGCATTAGCCGTGATTGTTCGTGAGATTACTTGGCATTTTTTCCCCTTTTCCGGCCACGGTGATAGGGGGAATCCTTCGGGATTGTCTGCATCGATGCCAGCTTCGACGGAAGAGCCTTGGCCAAGCGCGACTTTACCCTGGCCAAGCGGGGGTCCTCGGCGAGGTTTGTGAACTCGTGCGGGTCGTTTTTGAGATCGTACAATTCCTCAAATCCGTTGCCGTACCGGATGAACCGGTACCGGGCATCAGCCACGGCAAGCGACGGAGTGTTCTCACCCCAGAATTGAAACGCACTCAATGCCGGTCGATTCCTGGGTGATTCCGGGTTCTTCAACTGGGGCACCAACGAGGTGCCGCCGCACTGATTGGGAACCGGCAGACCGGCCAGTTCGCAAAGGGTGGGATAAATGTCGGTGAGCGTCGCCGGCTGGCGCGTCGCGGCTCCGTCCCGACTGAGGCCCGGTGAGTGAATGAACAGCGGCACCCGGGTGGTCTGGTCCCACAGGGCAAACTTCTCCCAGTTTTCCTTCTCGCCAATGTGAAAGCCGTGATCGCTCCACAGCACGACGATCGTGTTGTTCCTCATCGGCGAGGCGTCGAGCGCATCGAGAAGACGGCCAAGTTGATGATCCACATAGCTAATGCTGGCGAGATAACCCTGCATAAATTTTTTCCATTGCTTGTTCTCCGTAACCCATTTGTGCCATCCCTCCCTTCCGTGACTATGCGCATCACCCAGGTCATCCTCAATGTGCTTTGGTAACTGAACCTCATCCAGTGAATAAAGATCGAACCAACGCTGGGACACCTCCCATGGAATGTGAGGACGAAAGAGGCCCACGGCGAGAAAGAGCGGCTTGTCGCCGGGATTCCGGATTTGCTCAATCGCCCAATCTGTGACGAGGTGATCCCCGTAGGATTCCTCAGGTTCCAGCAGAACCGCTGCTCCAAAAAGTTGACTCGCTGCATGGCCGCCCAGCGGGCGCCCCTTCGTCCGGCCCGCCTTGGCGTCGTCCACCAATCTCGGCCTTGGCCAATCCGCTGAAATCGGATCCAGCGGGTCACCTCGGTAGCCATCCCAAGCACCGGGATCGTTTTGGGAATCCCCCGGCGTCCACTGCAGAGTGTGAAAAATCTTCCCGCCACCCAAGGCACGGTAACCATTATTACGAAAATGCTGCGATAACACGACTGCCTCCTCCAGGACAGGCGACTCATGCCTCCAACGCGGGCCATGCGCACCGAACATGTTTCGATAAATCCCCGACTCGACCGGATGCACCCCGGTCATCACGGCCACACGCGAGGGGTGACAGGCAGGCGCCGCGCAGTGCGCATTGGCAAACGTGACTGATCGCTTGGCCAAGCGATCAAAATGTGGCGTTTGAATTCCCGGATGGCCGTCCAGCGGCGATATGTAGTCATTTAAATCGTCTACCGCTATGAAAAGCACGTTCGGTTTAGATGCTGCATGAATTAAAGAGACTAAAAATGGAAGTAAAACAAAGAGATAACTTTTATTCCTAATCATTTGCTTGCTCCTTACTGAAGTTTTGTTGCAGCTCTATTCCGCTCCATAGAAAACACTTTGCCTGTGGGCTTTTGGGCAGTGTGTGCTTCCAGTCAGCTGATTCGATTTCATTATTTCCCAATCCAAGTACGAGGATTGCGTTTGCCATCCTTAAGTTCCTGCAGGCGGCGTTTGAGGTAATCTCCAGAAATTCTTCGGGCTTTTTCAAGGTCATTAGCATCGTAGTCCCAAAAGTCCTGCACGACCCTTTCGACGGCAGGATAATGGCTACCATCATCCCCCACGGTTTTGCGTAGTGTGGCGAATTGTGTCTTCAAGCGATCGCGCACCTTGGCGTAGGCGATATTGTCATAGACGTTGTTAAGTTCCGAGGGATCCATCTTGAGGTCATACAACTCCCAGCCCGGCGGTGTCTGGTAGCCGCCGTCGTAGTTGCAGCCGTAGTAGTAGACGAGTTTGTGCGTTTTGGTACGGATGGCCATCACGCCGGGGTTATCGTGGTGGGCCATGTGCATCCAGTAACGGTAGTAGGCGGCCTGCTTCCAACCCTTGGGCTCCTTGCCGGTTTCGCAAATGCTCTTGAACGAACGCCCCTGCATGGTGGAGGGCACGGGGATGCCGGCGAAGTCGAGCATGAGCGCGGGGAAATCGACATTCTCCACGATGGCGTCGGAACGCGTACCGGCCCGGATGGCCTTGGGGTAGCGCACGATGAAGGGCATGCGCATGGAGGGATCGTAGGCCCAGCGCTTGTCCTGATAGTCGTTTTCGCCGAGCCAGAAACCCTGGTCGCCGGTGTAGATGATGACGGTGTTGTCGTAGAGGCCCTCGGCCTTGAGGTAGTCGAAGAGTCGCTTGAGGTTGTCATCCACACCTTTCACACAACGGAGGTATTTGCGGAGATAGGCCTGATAGGCGAGGCGGGTGGTCTCGCGCTCGGAAAGCTTGGCCACGTCGTAGTCTGCGGGGAGTTCCCCGGGGAAACGCTCCTTAAGGTCGACGGCATACGAGCGGCGCGGGTTACGCTTGCCGATGGAGGTGCCGATGTGCGGCAGGAGTTCGTCTTGGTAGCCGCGCGTGGCAATGGAGCCGAAGGTGTCAGGCACATCGTAGAGAGTGGGCGGCTCTGGAATCTTCACATCGGCGAGGTATTTCTGGTAGCGCGGCGCATTTTCAAAATAATCATGCGGTGCCTTGAACTGGTGGCAGATGAAGAACGGCTTGTCCTTGTCGTACTTTGTCTTGAACCAATGCAGGGTGGAGTCGGTTATTGCGTCGGAGGAATGCTCGCCCTTGTGAGTGACAACGTTCTTCGGCCACGGCTTGTCGCCCTGCACGCGGAACTCGGTGTCGAAATACTTCCCCTGCCCCGGCAACACCTTGTAGTAGTCGAAATTCGGCTCAACCTTTAGGTGCCACTTGCCGATCATCGCAGTCTGGTAACCCGCTTTGCGGAATAGGATGGGCAGGGTCTGTTTCGCCGGAAGAATACGCCCGGTCAGATCGGTCACACCGTTCACGTGCGGGTACTGCCCGGTGATGATACTAGCCCGGCTCGGCGTGCAAATTGAGTTCGAACAAAAAACATTGTCGAACACCATCCCTTCCGCTGCTAACTGATCTAGCGTGGGCGTCGGGTCGAGCGGCTTCAACACCGTCGCATATGCCCCCACAGCCTGCGCCGTGTGGTCGTCGGACATGATAAAAAGCACATTGGGCCGGTCCTTGGCTGAAACGGCCAAGGCGGTAATTAATGTTATTAAACAAACAACAGATCTCTTTCTCATAAATCTTTAAAAGGGCTTAATTCAGAGTCGTAAACAAATTGACTCCTTTAATGACTGGATAAACTTGAAGATGTGACCTTTTCGACCATCGGACAGTATTTCGACAGTTAACGAAAGAGTGATAGCCTTGAATATAGTGTGGGTCTACCATGTTTTGATCAGTATGTAAGTCAACTTTCGGAATCTTGAAGAACCAGTTGTCAAGAAAACCGCCCGAAGTATAAGAGATTTTTTCTTTACCCAAAGGGTTCTCAAACCAAACCACGTTGTTGCTGGTGTGGCCGGCGATGAGGACATCGAGGTCGCCGTCGTCATCCATGTCGATGGCGCGGGTGTCGTAGGAACCTTGCTTGCGGCCGATGATTCGTTTGGTGAATTGGCCCTTGCCGTTATTTTCATACCAAGCAGCGACGTCCACCGGATCCTTGCTGCAGGTCACCGCATCGGTGTCGCCATCATTATCCAGATCGGCGAGGTCGAGGGAATGTGGTACTAGAATCTTGGGGTCGATTTCAATGAGTTTAAAGTCCGGCCCCTTGAACCAAAGCACACCCTGCCCGTGGCCGCGTGTGGCGAAGTAGTCAATATGCTTATCGCCGTCGAGATCGGCAGGAAGAATGTTGGTAGCTCCAGGTTGATTGTCGGCAAGGAGGTGTTTTTTCCATGGCAACTCGCCGTCCTTGGATTGCTCCCACCATGCGAACCATTGGCCGCCAGGGAAACGGTCTCCACCCTTGGCTGCACAACTGATATCGGGAAGTCCATCACCATTCACATCACCGAAGCCGGTGTAATGTGAGCCGCCCGGCGCATCGCCCTTGGCAAATACATGCCGAATCCAGCTCTTGGCCGTGCGCGGATTCTTCGGCACTTCCAGCCATGTCAGGGAATTGGGAATGGAGGTCTGTTTGGCGGCGCGGCCTGAATTAGCAATGAGATCGGGTTTGCCGTCGCGATTGACATCTCCGGTGATCAGGCAGTGTGTGCCAAGGATTTCATCATCCACTATGCGGTATTTCCATGGGCCGGCCAGCGGGTTGTCCGGGCATTCCAACCAGAACACGGTGTTGTTGGAAGCGATAAAATCTTGATCACCGTCGCCATCGACGTCCATCAGGCAGCTGTGGATGCAAGCGCTGCGCGGCTTATTCCGGGAAAGTCCCGGGCGGAAATCATGCAGGGTGTGGGCTTTCCAATCTGGCCCCGTGAAAAGCACGACCTTGCCATCAAGCGAAGCGATGACGTCAATTTTTCCGTCCGCATTCCAATCGGCCGCAACAGCAGAATTGATCATGCCTTTGGCCTCCGTAACGACATGTTTCTTCCATTCCGCTTGGGCCAAAGTGGAAAGGAGTGGGAAAAGAAATAGCAACTTGCGCATGGTGAAAAGGGGTCAGCGACGGGCGAAAAGTTCGCTCGCAATGACCGCATGAATCAAGTCCCGAAATCCATTTCCGCCGGCTAGAGATTGTTCGACGATTTGATTGACGATGTGGTGGTCGCGGTAACTGGGTTTACGGCCTGTCGCGTGCAGGAGAAGTTTGTGAGTGAGGTTACGCGTTAACTGGGTTTTCCGGGAGGCCAACAGTTTTCGGAGATCGGCTTCATTGTTTACCTGCTCACCGGAGGGTAATTGACCGGAGCCATCCACGCGCCTGCCTTTTCCCGTGCCCCGCTCGTTGTTGGCCGGGTAATGCACGCGCAGGCCGCCGATGGGATCGTAGAACTCCAGCGCGAATCCCCACGGATCAATCTTGGCGTGGCAGTCTGCACAGGCGACGACATGACGGTGCTTGGCCAACTGTTCGCGAATGGTGATGGCACCGCGCGTGTCCGGTTCAATTGGCGGCACATCCGGTGGCGGCGGCGAAGGAGGCGTGCCCAGTAGACTTTCCAATACCCAGACACCCCGGGTCACGGGCGATGTTTCCACACCGTTGGCCGTGGCGGTCAGCACACTGGCATGGCCCAACAATCCTCCACGGCGAGTTTGAGCAGCAAACTGAACTTTTCGAAACGCCTCGCCTACAACGCCGGGCACTCCATAATGGCGCGCAAGAGCGCCGTTGAGAAAACTGTAGCGTGCATCAATGAATTCCGAGAGGGGACGATTCCGCTGAAGCACATGACTCACGAAATGATAAGTCTCGTTCTTCATGGCACTTTCAAGGCGGTCACGAAAATAAACAGGAAATTGTTTTGTGCCCGGCGGCATGGAGCCAATTTTGTCGAGCCGCAACCAGGCATCAGCAAAACGCTGAACAAAGGCTTGGGAGCGTGGGTCCCTCAATAGTCGCTCAGTTTCCGCCTTCAAGGTTTTCGGCTGATTCAAAATGCCCTCAGCTGCCAACTTGATTAGGCGCTCGTCAGGCGTTGAACACCAAAGGGCGTATGACAGCCTTGTCGCCAATTGAAAATCATCCAGTTGCTTCGCGCCTTTCGCGCCGCCTTCATCAAGAAAGAGAAAACGCGGCGAGGTAAGGATGGCTGTGAGGACCTGTTTCAATGCCTCATTTGCCGGCATCCCGGAAGCCGTTTGGCTTTGAAAAAAATCAATGTACTGCGCGATCTCCTGAGGCTTCACAGGCCGCCGGAAGGCTTTGCGAGCGAACTTGAGTAAGACTTGTTCGACATTCAGTTTGCTCGCATCGGTTTCATTGCCGACGATACCCCAGTGGCTTGCCGGTGGCCATTGGTCGTGCAATGGACCTTCAAGCATTATTTCAAAGACGCGGACTCGCGGCCCCTTGTACAGGTCTGAAATCCAAATCTTCTGCACCAATGCATCCTTGGGCACGGGCAAGCCCGCTGCCTTGAGGCGATCAACTTCGTAAGGAGTCTTTCGGCGTGCTTCCGGATGGTAGCGCTGAATGATCTTTCGCAATGGTCCCTTGGAGGCACCAATGCCATTGATCCAGTGAACAAATGGGGAGGAACCGGCCGGCATCCATGCTTTGACTTCGTAGACCTGCGGCTTGTCGTCCGCCAAATCAAAAACCTCCACGAGCACACGACCCTCGGTTGTGCGCTTGGCCAAATACGTTGGTCCGGGAACATGCCACAAACCCATTTGCAGTGGTTGCGTTAGATCAGCCGGGATCAACTCCGGTGCGTAGGGATGCTTGCGACCGACAGCCGCGGCCTTTACACGAATGCGATACACCCCATCCACGGGCACTCCTTGTGAAGCGAATTTCTTCGGATAAGTTGGCCCATTTTCAGCAGGCTTTCCATGGCCGATATCCAAGTGCTTTCCATCGGCCGAAATCACCCGGTAACGGACTGTGCCGACGTTTTTCTTTTCATGAATCAAATCCTTTGGATTGAAGGTCCATCGCCTCACCTCGGGTTGTTTCTTGCCGAGGACCAAGGCCCGGTCGAGGTAGGTTCGCGCCGCCTTCATGTAGTGCCGGAGTTGAACATCGGAAAGTGCCTGCACGGGGCCGAAATTGGGAAACCCATGGGATGTAGCGTCCGCCGGGAACAACCTCGTGGCATCCGCCGCGATCGTGTCCACATCCAGCAAGTCGCGCAGCGTATAATTATATTCGTAGCGGGTGAGTCGACGCATCACCGTGGCGGTGGGCACCTTGCTGGATTCAACAGCAGCGAGATAATCAGCCAACACCGCAACCACCTGTCGTCGCTCCGCATTCGGCGGCTGAGCAACATTCTTTTTGCGCGGCGGCATTTCCCCGAGGTTTAGCTGGTCCAGTATCTCCTTAAGAAGCTCGTGGTGTTCGGCTTTGCCCGGCTGTGCAAGGAACAGCTCGAAATTGCGGTCACCTTTTTCGCTGTCCGCATCATGGCACTTCATGCAGTAGCGCTTGACGAAAACTGGAACCGACGCGGGCAGTTCCGCAGCTACAGCGGATTCCGCCCCAAGAGATAGAGCAGCGAGCAATACAATGGCGCGCATCGACCTCATCCAGCCTGAAGCCCGTTCAGCGTGCCAGTGGAGCGATTGAACGAATCCGTTTCCATGCCAAACCTTTGGAGCATGGAAACAAACAAGTTCGAGGCAGGCGTTTTACCCGACTCAAATTGAAGATGGCCCTGATGCTTGAATCCGCCGCCTGCCAACAATAAAGGCAGGTTCTTGTTGCTATGCGAACTGGCATTCCCCATCCCGCTGCCCAGCAGCGCCATGGTATTGTCCAGCAGACTCCGGCCGTTGGGTTCGCGTACAGCAGAAAGCTTGTCGAGGAAACGACCGAACTGCTTGGTGTGGAACCGTTCGATAATAGAAAGCTCCTTGATATAACTGGCCACCTTGCCGTGGTGGGTCAGTTGGTGGTAGCTCCGCGTGACCGGAAAACCGCCCGTATTGGGGCCCAAGTCGGAAAATTCCACAGTGATCACCCGGGTGGAATCAGTTTGAAGAGCCAGCACCGCCAAGTCGTAATAGAGCGGCACACGATCCACGAAGTCCATTTCGTCAGCTTCATCCGGAAGCGCATAGCTCACTTTTGGCTTGGGGCGATCCAGCCAAGCTGCAGACTGGGTGAGCCGCTTTTCGAGGGAACGAATGGAGGTGAAGTACTGATCCAGTTTTTCGCGGTCCTCTATCCCGACACGCTTTTGCAGCAGTCGCGCATCAGGACGAAGCAAATCGAGAATGCTGACCTGCTGTCGATGGGCTCTTTTGAGTACGTTCAGTTGCTCCTTCCCAGTCGCTTGGAAGAGCATCGCGAAGAGAAGTCGCAGGTCGCGAATCGGCGGGATGGCTACGCCTGCGGTGTTCCAAGAAAGAATACTTCCGCCGCGGCTTCCTGCAGTCATTTGCATGGAAGGATAACGCGTGGCCGCACCCACATGGGCGGCAGCCTTCTGATCCACTGTCACATTTTTCTCAGGGAGACCCCGCGAGTTTTTCGACAAAACACCCGAAAGAAAAGCGTGCACACCACCGTGCCCGCCGACTCCTTCGGTGCCATGATCCAGCCCGGAGAAAATCGTAAAGTTCCGCTTATGTTGCTCAAGTTGCCGAATCAACTCGGGTGCCTCGAAATCAGGGCCCGCTTCCTCCGGAAAAAACAAATTAGGCACAAAGCCGAAGTTGGTTCCCACATAAACCATTCGCATGGGAACGGATTTTGCCTCTTTCGCCATCACGTTTAAGTGCGGCAAAGCCACCAGCGCCCCGCCTGCGCCGCGAAGAAAACTGCGTCGATTCAAATTCACGCAATCAGCTCCTTGATCACCTGTCCGCCGAATTGGCTGAGTTGTTTGTAGCGGCCGGCGTGGAAGTAGGTGAGTTTATTATCGTCGAGGCCCAGCAGGTGCAGGAGAGTGACGTGGAGGTCGCGGATGGGATGAGCCACATCAACAGCCTTGGCCCCGATCTCGTCGGTGGCGCCAACGATGGCGCCCTTCTTCACGCCGCCACCGGCAAGGAGCATGGTCATGGCGTCCGCGTTGTGGCCGCGGCCGAGGGAGTAGACGCCGCCGCGCTTGTTGTTGTCCGGAGTGCGCCCGAATTCGCCGGTCCAGATGACGAGGGGATCCTCGAGCATGCCGCGTTCCTTGAGGTCTTTGATGAGCGCGGTCATCGGCTGGTCGACCGAGCGAATTCGCGAGGCGTGTCCGCGCTCGAGATAGTCGTGGCTGTCCCAGCCACCGGAAAAGATTTGCACGAAGCGCACGCCCTTTTCCACGAGGCGGCGGGCCATGAGGCATTGGTGCCCGAACTCGGTGGTCTCCTTGCTATCCATACCATAGGCTTTGCGGACATGCTCAGGCTCGCCCTTTAGGTCAATGACGCCCGGCACTTCGGCCTGCATGTGGAAGGCCAGTTCGTAGCTGGCCATGCGCGTTGCAAGATCCTTGTGGCCCGGATGCTTAGCGGCGTGGCGTTGGTTAAGAAAAGCGAGCTCTTCCAGCGCTGCCCGCTGGTGTGCGCGCGTCTTGTGAACGGGCGCGTGCAGATCGAGGATGGGCGAACCGGTCGGGCGCAGGCGCGTACCTTGAAAATGCCCGGGCAAGAAGCCGTTACTCCAGTTGCGCGAACCACCCTGCGGCAACGCCAGCTCAGTCATCACCACGTAGCCGGGCAGGTTTTGATTTACAGAACCGAGCCCGTAATTGACCCATGCACCCAGCGCTGGATCCGCACCCAACCGACTGCCGGTGTTCATGTGAAACAATGCCTCGGGATGATTCAGCGATTCCGCCGTGCAGCCACGGTAGTTGCACAACTCATCGGCTACCTCCGGTAGATGCTGCCACTGGTCACTCATCTCCAGCCCCGACTGCCCCACTTTCCGCGACTTGAACGGGCTGCCCACATAAAACTTAAATCCCGTCTCCAACCCGCGCGTACTTTTGCTTTCCGTCTTATGCAGCGCGTTAAGCTTTGGCTTCGGATCAAAGGTATCCACCTGGCTCGGCCCGCCCTCCATGAAGAGCATGATGACGTTTTTTGCCTTGGGCGTATGCATCGGCGCCTTGGGCGCCAGCGGCCCGGCGTTCTCCTTCGCCATCAGGTCGGTCACGGCCAGAGCACCGAGCGAAGAGCCCAGGCCATATAAAAAATCACGGCGTTGAAGTGTGGGAATGTTCATCAGTAGACGTACATGAATTCGTTCGAGTTAAACAATAGCAAACACAAATCTGCCAAGGCGCGGGTTTCCACACTCACATCAGCCGGTTTTTTGTCTCGGACGTAATCTTCGAACACCGGCAGAATCTCTTCGTACTCAAAGGGTTGGCCGGTGAGTTCCTCAACAAGAGAACGGGTGATGGCGGTGGGATACTTGACGGGCGTGGGCTTATGCTTGGCGTGGTATGCGCGCATCTTGGTTACGTATTGCTTAAGGCGCTCCCACTCGACCTTGTCCGGAACGCGGCCGTAGGCGAGTTGTACGGCGCGCTTCACCTGCAGGTGCAGCGTGTCGAATTCCTTCTCGGCGCGCAGGGCTAACGCAATGGCGCGGTCGCTCATAATGTCGCTGTTAAGCAGCGTAAAAACCTGCGGCGTGACCGTCTCGGCCACGCGCGCTTCGCAGGAGTCGTTGGGGTTCGGTTGGTTAAATGTCTCGAGGAACGGATTCGCCTGGCCTCGCACGCGGTAGGCGTAAATGGTGCGGCGATTGCGCTCGGCCGGGGTGCGCGAGGGCTGATAGGCCGGCGAGAGTGAGAACTGAATCATGCGCGGCTGCAGGGCGACTTCCATGTTGATCTCCGGCATCACGGGCAGTCCGCCGACAGCTGGGTTTAATTCGCCAGTGGCCTTGAGCAAACTGTCGCGCAGTTCCTCGGCGGAGAGGCGGCGCGGCGCGTGGTAGGCGAAGAGATGATTGTTCAGATCGGACACCGCCAGCTTGGCTGCCTGCGGGTGTCTGCTGGATTGGCGGTAGGTTTCCGACAGCATGATGTGTCGGTGCAGACGCTTAAACTTCCAACCGTGCTCGACGAAATCCGCCGCCAGCCAGTCGAGCAATTTCGGATGCGTCGGCTTGCCGCCCTTGGCGCCGAAGTTGTTCGGGTTGGCCGCCAATGGCTGGCCGAAGTGCTGTTGCCACACCCGATTGACGATGGAACGTGCCGTGATGGGATTGGCGGGGCTCGCAATCCAGTCGGCCAAGGCCAAGCGCCGGCCATCCAGGGCGTCCGGAATCTGGAACGCATCCGCTTGCTCCGCGCCGGCCACCGGCACACCGAGAGCGCTCAACACACCGGGGGTCACCTTGGCTCCGGGCGCTTCGAGAGCGCCGCCGCCAAGGATGCGGCTGTCCGGTCGCCATTTATTGTTGGCGCGGGCGTTCATGCGCAGTTTGCGGGCATTCAGAAAGTTCGGAACTGGCCCATTGTAAACCGACTGCGCCAACGGTTGGTAGCGCTCCAGCCGACGCTGCCAAATCCATTCGTCCTGACGCCGTACCTTTTTGCGGCCCTGCTCCTCGGGCGACAAGCCCACGTGCCGAGGGGGTTTTTCCTCGTCGGGCAGTTTCTGCCGTGCCTTTTCGTCGAGATATTTCGTACCCGCTTTTGCGTACCACGCCCGCGCGGAGGTCTCCTGTTTGTTGTACAGGGCATTGTGTTTCTCGGTAGCGAAGGCAACCAGCCGCTGGGTGGCCTGCTGGCTTTTCTTAAAACCCGTGCGGTTTTCGTTTTTGGCAAACGGCACATTGCGTTCGGCCAATTGTGTGGGCTCGAACACTGCGTACATCCTGTAATAATCGCGCGTCGGCAGCGGGTCGAATTTATGATCGTGACATTTGAAGCAGCGCATGGTGGTGGAGAGGAAGGTCTCGCCCACGGCGTTCACCACATCGTCCAAATAAATTTGACGCGCCTGCGGCTTTTTCACCATCGCCGGATCCCAAGGTCCGATGCGAAGGAAAGAGCTGGCCACCAGCTGTTGCACCTCGCGGTCGTTGTACTGCATACCATTTTGGCGCGCGGCTTGAAACTTTCCCCAATCGGTGATGCGCCGGCGCAGAGAGGCATCAGCCAATTCGTCGCCGGCGATTTGTTCGCGGATAAACTCGTCGTACGGTTTGTCGTCGTTGAAGGCGCGAATGACGTAGTCGCGGTAGCGCCACATGTTCGAGCGTTCGTAATCGTTGGAGTAACCGCCGGTGTCCGCGTAGCGAGCGACGTCCAGCCAATGCTGCCCCCAGCGCTCGCCATAATGCGGGCTGGCCAGCAGCTGGTCGATGAGCGCGCTCCACGCCTTGGCCGGATCCTCGTCCCAAGCTTGCCGGAATTGAAAGATTTCAAAGGGAGTTGGGGGCAGGCCAGTGAGGTCGTAATAGGCCCGCTTCACCAACGTGCGAAAATTCGCCTGTGGTGCCGACGCAAACCCCGCTGACTTGAGCTTGCGGTTAACGAATGCATCGATGGGATTCGCCGCACCCTGCGGCACCTTCGGTTTCACCACTGGCTGAAACGCCCACACATCCTCCGGCTTGTAACGCCGATACGTCCAGTCTTCCGATGTTCCGCCGCTGGTTTTCACCAGCACGCCCTCGGCTGTCACTGTCTTGGCGCGTTCCTCGGTGATGTAGCGGGCCTGCGTCTTCGCATCCGGCCACAGAGCGCCCAGCTCGATCCAGCGCTTGAGCACCGCCAATTGGCTGACCGTCAGCTTGTCGTTTTCCTTCGGCGGCATCGCCGACCAGTCATCTTCATGCTCCCGCGTCGCTGCCAGATACAGCGGACTGGCCAACGGCTTGCCCGGAACCACCGAAGCCTCCTCACTCTCCCCGCCCTTCAACATCGCCGCGCGTGAGGACAAATCCAATTCCCCTTTTAGCTTCTTTCCCGACTCACCATGGCACGCCAAACACTTGGCATTGAGAATCCCACGCACCTTCAACGCAAACAACCGCTCCCCTTCGTGATCTGCGGCCGATGTCAGCGAGGTAAGCGCGAAGATTATGGCCGTGATCAGTCGCATATCAGATAATATTTTCCTGCAGCGCCTTTTGAGCCGCCTCAAAGTCGCGTTGTTTGACCGCGCTCACAATGGCTTCGTGTTCGGCGATGATTTCATCAAACCGATCAATGCGCGAGTAATCCATCAGCAGGCGCGACGTAATGCTCAGCCAAATCGCCTCCAACTCGCCCGAAGCGCGGCGCACGAGAGTACGGTGCAACGTCAGGTCGCAATCGGCAATGGCGCTGAGATCGCCCTTGGCACAGGCGCGGGTCAGTTCGGCCAGAATGCGCTCGAGTTGCTCGTCATCCGCCTCGGTCAACTGATCGATGCATTGGCCAAGACAAAAGATCTCCATCTCGCGCCGCATGGATTGCAGCAATTGGCGCTCGGCTTCGGCCGGCGGCGTGTTGACACGCACGCCCTTGTTCGGCCGATAAATCAGTACTCCTTCGCGGGAAAGCTGCTGCAGCACATCGCGTATCGGCCCGCGGCTAACACCAAACCGCTTGGCCAACGCCTGCTCGCGGACCGGCTCATCATTACTCCAAGCCCCGGCCAACACTTCCGCCCGAACTGTATCGACGATCTGCTCCCGCACCGACCGCACAGGCTGTTCAATTAACTGCATGGGGCAAAACTCCACACCGATCGCTCACACGTCAAGCGGATTGTAAACAATTTACAATCCGAGGATTTACCTACTTCAACACTTTTAACTGAAGGGCTTTGAATTGCACGATCATGCCGGGGTCGTGGAGTTGGAGTTGGATCATGCCGCCCTGGAGGCGCTTGGCTTTGGGAAGATGCTCGGTGAATTCGCTCGAGAGCTTGCCGTTGATGTACAGCTTGAAATTATTGCGTCTGGCGATGATGTGCACGTGGTTCCAGTCGCCCCTACGAATGTCTGCGGCGGTGAGAGCGTTCTTGATGGGCGTGATGGTGGGCTTGTCATCCTTGGCAATCACCAGACGGTCGCCACGGAAGCAGCGATGTTCGCGCCGGCCAGGAGTGTGAAAATCCCACGCGCCCATGACGTTCTTACCAATGCCGAGATGGCCAAGATCCGCGTGGTAGCTCTGGAAATCGCGACGGTGCGTTTTATCCGGGATGGCGCGAATGTTCACGCCGCTGTTGCCCTTGCCGGGGAATCGGTAGCTGAATTTCATTTCGAAGTCGGCCACGTTCTTGTTTGCCGAGTAGGTGAGATAGCCGCGACCCTTGTCGCCATTGCCGACAATCATCCCTTCCTTAACCGTCCATGCCGCTGCCGTCTTGCTCGGCGTGGCCTCCCAGCCCTTGAGCGTCTTGCCGTCGAACATGGATACAAATCCGTCCTTCCCCACCGCCTGCCCAGCGGCGAGGCAAAAAGAAAAAAACCAGCTGGTTATAATCGTTTTCATGGCGGCGAGACGGGTTACGCAATCAATTCCTTGATCACCCCGCCACCGAATTGGCTGAGCTGCTTGAAACGGCCAGCGTGGAAGTAGGTGAGCTTGTTGTCGTCCAGGCCAAGTAGGCGCAGGAGGGTGACGTGGAAATCGCGCAGCGGGCGCACCCCCTCCACGGCATGCGCCCCAATTTCATCGGTGGCACCAATCGTATGCCCGGCCTTGACACCGCCCCCGGCCAGCCAGACGGTCATCGCGTCGGGGTTGTGATCGCGGCCGTACTTGATGCCGCCGCGGATGCCGTTGTCGGGTGTGCGGCCGAACTCGCCCATCCAGACGATGAGCGTCTCGTCGAGCAGACCGCGCTGCTTTAGATCCTTGATCAACGCCGCAATCGGCTGATCCACATTGTGAATCCGCGAGGCGTGCGCCTTGGCAATGTAGTCGTGACTGTCCCAAGTACTGGCATAAAGCTGCACGAACCGCACCCCCTTCTCCACCAACTTGCGGGCGAGCAGACAGCGCCGGGCAAAATTGTCCGTCGGTTCCCTGCCAACGCCGTACATCGCACGGGTTTCTTCCGGCTCGCTGTCAATGTTGACGATGTCCGGAACCTGCATCTGCATGCGAAACGCGAGCTCGTAGTTGCGCATCCGGGCTGCCAACTCCGCGTGCTGCGGATGCCGCCGTGCATGGCGTTGATTGAGACTGGCCAGAAAATCGAGGTTGCGCCGCTGCTGGGTTCGGGTCACGCCGGGCGGCGGATGGATGTCGAGCAACGGCGAACCCACGGGCCGCAATGCGGTGGCCTGATAGGTTGGTGGCAAAAACCCACTCGACCAGTTTGACGGCCCTCCCTGCGGGTGGGACAGCTCCGGCAACACCACGAAGCCGGGCAGGTTTTCATTCTCCGTTCCCAGGCCGTAGTTCACCCACGCCCCCAGCGCGGGATCGCCGCCAAAACGGTTGCCGGTGTTCACGTGGTAGTTGGCCGTTGGATGGTTCACCGACTCCACCTGAAGGCCGCGATAAAAACACAACTCATCGGCCACTCCGGCAAGGTGTCTCCAGAGCCGGCTCATGTCGGCTCCACTTTGCCCGGCCTTTTGAAACTCGAACGGGCTTTTCACGTAATACCGCTTGCCCGAACTCATCGCGCTCTGTTGCTCGCCCGAGCGGTGGAATTCGTTGAGGTGCAACTCGTCGAGCTTCGGCTTGGGATCGAACGTGTCGATGTGCGAAGGCCCACCTTCCATGTAGAGGAAGATGCAACGCTTTGCCTTGGCCAAGCGGTAATGACGCTGCTTGGCATTTGCAGCGTACGCTGACTGCGCCAACAGCGAAGTGAAGGCAACACTCCCAAGACTCGCGTTTAATCCATATAAAAATTCACGACGATTCATGGTTATGATTCCTAGCGTTCTGTTTGATATTACATCAGGGATATAGTGCTGGAATACTTTCCTCCGGCAGGACGAGCATCAAGGCGCATTTCTTCCTGAAACAAGATTGCCATGCCACGCAGTTTACGAATAATTTCCCGATTGCGCACGAATTTTGATTCTCCGGGATCTTTACCCAGATCATAGAGTTGAAGGGTAGGGCTCAAATAAAGCTTCCAATTACCCCAGCGTACAGCTGCCAGTGCCCCTTGGCTGCCGTGATAGAAAAATGCATCATTATATTCATTGCGATGAATCAAGGGCTTCCACTCGCCGGGCGGGTCCCATCGACGCCGAAGTGGGACCGATGCGTTAAGNGATTTTCCCANTCCCGGATGCGGNACGACCTTGGTNTCGCCCTTCANNAGCGGNCTGATNTCNCGCCCNTCAATGACCCGNNCCATCGGGAACCTTNANGCCTGCGAANGTGGCGAGCGTNGGATACCAGTCCATCGCNCGCACGANNGCCNNNGATTCCNNNNCCGCCTGCAATCCCAGNCCCGGCCCCCANGCGANTGCCGGNACGCGAATNCCGCCTTCNTANGTCGAAAGNTTNCGNCCGCGNATNTTCTGTTNNGGNNTGCGACCCGGNCCGCGCCCGTTGTCNGAGGCNTAGANNACNATCGTNTNNTCATCNATGNCCANGCGTTTNAGCGNATCAAAGATNCGNCCNACNTTGTGATCAAGTTCCTGAATGGCATCNCCGTATTCNCCCCAGTTTGAGCTGCCCNTGAATTTCTCACTTACACCNAGCGGGTTGTGGAGCATGGTGTGGGGCAGGTAGAGAAAGAACGGGCCTTNTTTGTTCTTCTCNATAAANCCNATGGCCTCNTCNGTATANAGCTTNGTNAGTTCNGCNGGATCNGNNGGNCGNTTNANNACCTTGCCATTTCGCAACAGGGGCACNCCNCCCTTGTCCTTGAAATAGACNATCTCAACCGGGTCAAGATTGTGNAGNAGCCCGAAATANTGNTCNAANCCCTGATTGCGCGGCAGGAATGGNTCCTGAAACCCAAGATGCCATTTGCCAATACAGGCGGTGGCGTAACCACGCGTCTTCAGTAACTCGGCAATGGTTAATTCATCGGGATGAATACCCGAGCGCGAATCAGCCCGATGCACCCAAATGTGGTTCCCCACCCGGCGCGGGTAACACCCGGTCAACAATCCCGCACGTGACGGGCTGCAAATCGGCGCAGCCGCGTAATAGTCAGTAAAGAGCGTTCCCTCATTGGCCATCGCATCAATTCGCGGTGTCTTGATTTCGTCAGCCCCATAACAACCCAAATCGTAATACCCCTGATCATCGATAAAGATGAAGATGATGTTCGGCTTCTTCTTACTGCCCCCCATCACGGAAACACAAAAACAAAACAAAACTGTGAACAGGATTTTCAATTTCCTAATAAACATANAAAAATTCATTTGCATTGAGCAAAGCCAGGCATAGGTCAGCGAAACCGCGTGTTCGCGCATCNACTTGATGCGGTTGAAGNTCCGGCTGGTAATCCTGATACTCAAANAGTTTCTCCACAAAGGTAAATGTCTGGCCGGTATTCTCCTCATTTGCCGAACGAATCACCTCGGTCGGATAAGTGCGGGCTTTGGGTTTGCGCTTGGCTTGCTCTTGGGTTGATTCCTTCCAAAGTTGCAGGGCTTCATCAACCTCGGCCTTGTTCGGCACACGACCGAAGGCAAGCCGGAACGCCCGTCGCACCGCTTGGTTATCGCCCTTGGTTTCCTTGAGCACCCGCGCCGCAAATGCCAGGGCGCGGTCGGCGGACTCCTCGCTGTTGAAGAGCGTAAACACCTGTGGTGTCACATTGGAGCTGTCACGCGATTCACAGGATTTGTCCGGGTTGGGCTGGTTGAACGTCTTCATAAACGGATCGCGCAACCCGCGCAACTTCACCGCGTACACCGAGCGCCGGTTGCGCTGTGATGGCGTGGTGTCCGGGACGTAGCTCGGGGCGAATGTCCCCATGATCATGCGCGGTTGTAGCGCCGCCTCGAGGTTGATGTCCGGCCGGGCAGGAATGCCGCCCAGCTTGTGGTTCAACTCTCCGGATACGGCGAGCATCGCGTCGCGTATCTCCTCGGCGGCCAAGCGGCGCGGCTGGAACACCGCATAGCTCTCGCCGTTTGGGTCGCGCTTGGCCAAGCGCTCCGGAGCCGGGTGGGTGCTTGCGCGCCGATAGGCACGGGACATCATGATCTGCCGATGCATCGCCTTGATCGACCAGCCCTTGGCCACGAATTCCGCCGCCAGCCAGTCGAGCAGTTTCGGATGTGACGGCTTGGCACCGGTGGCCCCAAGGTTGTTCGGGTTCGCGGCCAAGCCTCGCCCGAAATGGCCCTGCCAGATCCGGTTCACCATCACCCGCGCCGTGAGGGGGTTGTCCGCGTTCGCGATCCAGTTGGCCAAGGCCAGGCGCCGACCGGAGACACCATCCGGGATGCCGGCCTTCAGCCCCACGGCACTCAACCCTGCTGACTGAACCGGTTCGGCCGGTGAAAAGAGATCACCCCCGGTGAGGATTGCGGTTTGCTCCAGTCTCCCCTCCTTCATCGGGTCGGCCGGGCGCGGTCGGCGCCGGTTGACATTGCGATTCAATCGGGTTTTTCCGTTGTAAACAGTGAACGCGATCGGTCGATACCGGTCGAACCCCCAGTTGAACAACGTGCTCCACTTGCGGCCGAGTCGTTCACGGCCAAAGTCGTTGGGGCTCACCCGCTCCTTTGGCAGGCCACCCAGCATCCGCTTGTTTTCGTTATCCCGAAGTTGGTGATATTTTTTGTGAGTCTCGAAGCCGTCGGTGTTCTCGCCGGGGAGAAAGGCGGCGTTCACCTCGGCAAACTGCGTGTGCGCGAACACCGCCTGCATCGCGTAGTAGTCCCGCGTCGGGACGGGGTCGAATTTGTGGTCGTGGCATCGGGCGCAGCGCATCACGTGGCCAAGGAACACCTGCCCCACCGAGTCAGTCACGTCGTCCAGGAACAACTGCCTCGTCACGCGGGCCACCGACATGCCGGTCTGCTCCCACGGCCCCATGCGCAGGAAGCCAGCGGCGACAAGGTGCTCCGCATCCGACGGATTAATCTCGTCGCCGGCGATTTGTTCGCGGACAAACTGGTCGTACGGTTTGTCATCGTTGAATGAACGGATGACATAGTCCCGGTACCGCCACGCGTTGGGGCGTTCAAAGTCATTGGCAAAACCGGCGCTGTCGGCGTAGCGTACCACATCCAGCCAATACCGCCCCCATTGCTCACCGTAATGCGGCGAAGCCAGCAACCGCTCGATGAGCCGCTTGTATGCCCCCGGCGCGGTGTCCGAGAGAAACGCATCGATCTCCCCCGGGGTCGGAGGAAGGCCGGTCAGGTCAAAAGTCGCGCGCCGGATCAATGTCAGCCGATCCGCCACCGGCGCGGCGCTCATCCCCTCGTGCATACGCGCCTCGATAAAGGCATCGATCGGATTCCCGAAAGCGCCCGGCGCGTTAGGCCGCCTCACCGGCTGGTAAGCCCAAAGGTCGGCAGGATCGTATTTGCGGTTGGTCCACGCGGCATCCAGGCCGCCGCTGGTCTTGACGATTACACCATCCCCGGTATCCCCCTGGGCCAGAATTGCCGCCAGGCGCGCCTCGCTTGGCCAAGCGGCGCCGGTCTCGATCCAGTCCCGGATGTGGTTGATTTGCTCCGCCGAAAGCCTGTCGTTCTCCTTCGGCGGCATGGCCGTCCACGCCTCCTCGTGCTCCCGTGTCACCGCAAGATATAGCGGGCTCGTCAACGGTTCACCGGGCACCACCGCCGCTTGGCCACTCTCGCCGCCCCGCAGCATTGCCGCCCGCGTACGAAGGTCGAGAGCGCCCTTTAGCTCTTTGGGGTTATTCCCGTGACAGGCCAAGCATTTCGCATTGAAGACCGGTAACACCTTGCGCGCAAACTGTACCTCAAGCGGCCCGGTCTCGGACGCCATGACCACCCCATACAGCGCGATTAGGAAAATCGCGGAGAACCCAATGGTGGCAATACGATGCATTTGTCTTCCACGGAAAGAGACGGAACCGATTCAACAAATGTTCATGGCAACTTACTTTTGCTCATTCGTCAATTTCACCTTAACGGCTTCGGATTGGTGGCCGAGAACGTCCCGGATGCGGAGTCGAACAAAAACCCGCGCCTGGCCAAGCGGTGGCCGTACGGGCAACGTCGCGCTGCGAGCATGCGGCTCAACCTGTTCGAGCCGAAACAACGCCTCCCCCTCGCCGGATGAATTATCGTGACCGGTGATCGTGTAGGCGAACTGCGGCAGCGTCTTTGGATCGGTCTCCCACGTGAGTTCAAGTTTGCCCCGCTTGGCCAAGCGCACCTTGGCGGACTTCAGATTGATCGGCGCGTAGCCCGGCTTGGTTTCCGTGCGCTTGATGCTGTGCTGCGACGGGTTGGCCGCGCTTGGTTTCGTGTCACGGCCACCGGCGGTCATGAAATAAAAAGGTCCATCCTCATCGCTTGCCACGCCGCCGTCCCAATTCGTTTTGAAATTAAATGAACGCTTCCCCGGCACGAGATCCCATCGGTTCACCGAGTAGCGGCCGCCGCCGAACGCGTGCCATTGGCCGTCGAGTTTACGCTTCCAGCCGCCCCGCAGATTCGTCGTTCGCGGTTTACTGCCGGTGTTGAGCCAATCCTCGATGAACGCATCCGTGCTGCCTTTGAAATAAGCCTCCTTTGCCGCGACATCCATCGTCACCAAATGCGTCCAGCGCCCCGTCTTTCCCGAGCGCACCCAGTAGCCGTAAAACGTATGCTCCCCGACCGGCCAGGCGCGGGAAACCAGCGTGTACCAGTGACCAGTCTCCCAGCCCAACTCGAAGTTCCACGACTTGAGGCCGGTCCCCTCGCCGCCGAACTTTTGCGTCAACGTCTTCGCGCCGCGGTGGACGGCCCGGATCGGCGCGGCATGACTCTTGTGGTCCCAGATTGAGAAAATATAAATGTGCCCCCTCGGATGCGCCTGGATGCCTGCGTAACCGGCCGCCCTGCCCCGCCAGCCAAGCGCCTCGTAATAAGTGTACAACGCCTCGCCCAACTTGGGTACGCGCACCTCGTTGATCACGATGTCGCCGTCGAAGTTGTCATCAAAGACAAAGTGCGACGATGGCGCGGAGTCCTGCGCGTTCGCAACGAACGCCGAGGCGGTGAAACATACTGAAAAAATGAAACGATAAACCATGAAAACAACGGAGCTGTTTACAGACATCAAGTGTGTCCTTCCGCACCGAGGCGCAACTTCAGATAGAGTCGCGACTCGGCAGTTTTGTGGAAACGATGTTCCCACTGAATTTCAATACCAAGGTAATCAACGCAGAAAGCGCGTGAGGCAGCCTCGTCGAACATTCGCATGACGGGAATGGAGGAGCTGATCTCAAATTCACCCATCATGTCGGTCAATCGTAACGCTCAATTTCCTCCATCAACGACTTCAATTCCGCAACGACTTTTGGATGCTTGGCGGCGAGGTTGGTCGACTCGCCGAGGTCGGCCTCGAGGTCGTACAGTTCCTCGGCCTTTGGACGCCTGTCGTCGACCGCGTAGCCGTAGAAATGGGCGTTGGCGCGGAGGTATTTCCACTTACCCTTTCGCACGCCGGCCCGGTCGAAGTAAAAATACTCGCGACCGGTTCCGCGCCTGCCGAAAAGAAGGTCGGTCTGGTCGATGCCGTCGATGTGGCGGTCCTTCGGCACCTCAAACCCGCACAGTGTGGCAAAGGTGGGCAGGAAATCGATGGTGGCAAACACCGCGTTGTTCACGCGGCCGGCCGGCACTTGGCCGGGCCAACGCACGATGCACGGCAGGCGGTAGCCCGCCTCGTAAGGCGATCCCTTGCCGTTGCGGAGCGGCCCGGCCTCGCCCCAGAAGATGGCACCCTCCGGATGGCCCTTCTTGCGCTTGGTGTACTTGTCCTGGTTCCAAGGGCCGTTGTCACTAGTGTAGATGACCAACGTGTTGTCCGCCAGCTTCAGTTCATCGAGTGCATCCAGCAGCCGGCCGGTTTCGTGGTCAAACTCCTCCACCACGTCGCCATACAGCCCTCCCTTCGATTTGCCGCGAAACTTCGGCGAGGCGTCGATGATCGTGTGCATCATCGTATGCGCCAGGTACAGCACGAACGGCTTCTCAGGGTCGCGCTTGTTCCTCAGATATTCAATCGACTTGTCCGTGTAGAGCTTGGTGAGCCTGCCCATGTCCTTGGTGCTGCCGGCGGCCTCGTTGTTTTCATGAAACCGAACCGTGCCGTTATCGTTCGCCCCGAGCGCACCGAAATAATAATCGAACCCCTGAGCATTCGGCATGCGGGGGAAGATCGTCTTGCGGTTGGACACGTCCCACTTGCCGATGCAGGCCGTCTGGTAGCCCGCCTTGCGAATCAACTCCGCCCAGGTGACCTCACCCGCCGGCATCCCCCAGCCGCCACTGCGGATCGGCTGCCGCCCCGTGAGCAGCGCCGAGCGCGACGGCCCGCAGACGGTCTGTGAGTAGAACGACGTAAACCTAGTGCCCTCCCGGGCCAGTTGGTCCAGTCGCGGCGTCTTGTTTACGGTGCTCCCATAACAGGCCAAGTCCGCGTAACCTTGGTCATCGGTGAAGATGATCACGATGTTGGGACGTTCCGCCGCGATTATCGCCAGAGCGGAAACGAACAGCAGGGATAAGACTGTTAGGATGTTTATCATATCATTCAACCCAGCACACCGTGAACCAGCCGCCCATGCACGTTGGTGAGGCGGCGCTGAATGCCGTTATGGTAAAAAGTGAGGCGTTCGTGGTCGAGGCCGAAAAGGTGGAGAACGGTCGCATGAAAGTCATGCCAACTCACGCGATCCTCGACCGCGCGGTAGCCGATCTCATCAGTCGCGCCGTAGGCGGTTCCGGCACGCACTCCCGCCCCGGCCATCCACACCGTGAACCCAGGATGATTGTGGTCCCGGCCGTCGCCCAACGTGTTGGCCTCACTTTGGGTAAAGGGCGTGCGCCCAAACTCAGTCGTGAAGGTGACGAGCGTGTCCTCCAGCATGCCGCGTTGGCGAAGATCCTTCAGCAGCGCGGCGACCGGCTGGTCGATGCGGGCGGCTTCACGGGTGTGGTTGGGCACCATTTTTTCGTGGCCATCCCAACTCGTGCGCGGGTTGCCGCCAAGCGGTCCACCGGAATATAGCTGCACAAAGCGCACTCCACGCTCGAGCAGTCGCCGGGCAAGAATGCAATTCTGTGCGAACTCTGCCGTCGCCTTTCCCTCGAGCCCATAAAGGTCAGTGATTGATTTTGGTTCTCTCGAGATATCCGCCGCGCCGGGCACGGAAAGCTGCATGCGCGCAGCCAGTTCGTAACTTCGCATCCGGGCACTCAACAAATCTTCCGCCCCACCCAAACGAGCAAACTGTTTTCCGTTGATCAAACCAAGCAGATCGACGGCGGCCGCTTCGGCGGCCCTGCTCGGTTGTTCCGGTGGAAACAGGTCGCGAACCGGTTGCTCCCCACCATCAAACGCCACGCCCTGGTGTGTCGCCGGCAGAAAACCGCTGCTCCAGCTTGATGCCCCGCCACTCGGTGCGCCGCGCGGATCCGGCAGCACGACAAACGCCGGCAGCGACTCGGTAACCGTGCCCAAGCCGTAACTCAGCCAACTGCCCAGCGACGGAAAACCATTCACCGGAAACCCGCTGTTATGCAGGAACAACGCGGGCGTGTGGTTGCCGGTGTCCGCGTGCATCGACCGAATGACCGTCAACTCATCGGCGACCTTGGCCAAGTGCGGAAACAACCCGGAGATCCACAGCCCGCTCTGGCCGTGTTGCCGAAATGACCAGTCGTTCTTCCGGATGCGACCGACCTTGCCGAAAAACGGATCGATGTTCTTGATGCCCGGCGCCTGCCCGTGATGCTTGGCCAAGTCAGGCTTATAGTCGAACGAATCAATCTGGCTCAACCCACCAACGAGGCAAATGTTGATGCCGCGCTTGGCCCGAGGAATGTGATCCGGTTGCGCCCCGAGCAGGTTTGTCAACGCCGTTGCCCCAAGCCCGTGCACCGCCCAGTTAAAAAACCGCCGCCGACTGACGTTTCGGGAAAAAATCGAGGCAGCCCCTCGCATCGCTCGCAAACTCGCGGGCTCAATCTGCGTTGCTTGATTTTTCCTATCTCCCACCATGTTCATTCAATGACAACAAATTCCCCGCTGTTGAACAAAATCCTAGCCAAGGCCGGCATACCATGTTCCCGAACCAAGCCAACAGCCCTCTGCCGCTCGTCATTATCAGGAATACGACCAAGGCAGAGCATCCAGGCCTGCTCCACCTGTGCTGCAGGATCCTCGCCAACCTCGTCCTCCAAGCGCTTTGCCAAGCGTTTTGCCAGACGCCATATGAACGGACTATTTCTCAGACTGAGCGCCTGCAACGGCGTCGTGGTGACCGTACGGGCTGGCGTCGTTGTCGATGGATCAGGACAGTCAAAGCCATCCAGCAACGAATCACGACCCCCACGTGGCGTGAATCGATAAATGGTACGTCGATCAAACTCCGATCCCTCCCGAACGATCGGGTGATAATAGCGTCCAGCGTTGAAATGGATCTCCTTCACGTCCTCAAAACCCGGACCGCCCTGCTGAGGATTCAGTGCGCCGGAGACAAACAGTAACGAATCGCGCAAAACCTCCCCCTCCACTCGCCGGGGACTAAAACGCCAAAGGAGTCGATTGTCGCGATCCATCTTCAAAGCAGTTGCGTTTGCACGAGCCGATTGGCGATATGTAGCGGAAGTCACGATGAGCTGATGCAGCGCCTTTAGTTGATAACCATTGTCGCGAAACCAGCCAGCCAGCCAATCAATCAACTCCGGATGACTGGGCCGCGTTCCACTTGAACCGAAGTCGCTGGGTGTGCTCACCAAACCACGACCAAAATGCCAATGCCATATCCGGTTAACGATGACTCGGTTGAACAGCGGATTGGTCCGATGCGTGATCCAGTCGGCAATTGCCCTCCGCCGGTCGGCATCGGGCGTAGCCGAGGTGAGATTCAAATTCGCCGATAGCCCGCGAACTGCCGACAACGCGCCGGGCAGCACCTCATCGCCCAACGTGCCGGCGTTACCTCGCAGGTGCACCCGCATCACGGCCGGTTTGCCTGCCTTCACGGTAAACAGTTTTGGCGGATTGGCTCCCTCAACCTGCCGCTCGCCGTGATGCACTCCGTTGAACGCGGCGGCGAAAGAATAATATTCCTCCGTCGAAATCGGATCGACTTTGTGATCGTGGCATCGCGCACATTGGATCGTAAGACCGAGAAACGACTGCCCCACAACACCCACCATCTCGCCCAACTCATCTGCACGCGCCTGCTGCTTGAGCACGATGTTTGCCGGCAGCACAGTGTTGTGCATTCCCGCAACAAGAAAACCGACCGCTGCCGCTCCTTCTTGGTCTGACTTCAGCACATCACCCGCCAACTGCATGCGAACAAACTCGTCATACGGCATGTCGTTATTGAATGCTTTAATCACCCAGTCACGATATGGCCAGGCATTTCGGCGAGGCTCATTGTACTCGAAACCATTGCTCTCTCCATATCGCGCGACGTCCAGCCAATGCCGCGCCCAGCGTTCACCGTACGATGGCGAGGCAAGCAGTTCGTCCACCAGCTTGAGATAGGCGTCGCTTGTCGGGTTCCGTTCGAAAGCCAGCACCACCTCAGGCCTCGGCGGCAGGCCGATCAGGTCATAATGCAGCCGTCGTACCATCGCTTTGGGTGTAGCCGGTTCGCTTGGAGTCAGGCCGGCCGTGGCCAAACGCTGCCGCACAAATCCATCGATCGGATGCTTCTCCTCGGTCGGCACCGCCACCTTTCGGAGTGGCTCAAACGCCCACTTGGCGGGATTCGCCGCCGCCAATATACCCACTCCCTGTGCGAAGCAGGCCAGTGACATTGGCAGCAGCAATAACGATCTCATGCAAAAGCGCATCCTCCAATCCCGGCCGCACTTGGCCAAGCGCTATTTTCGGGCAACCTCACCTGCCCACTCCTCATGAAGCGACCGCAACCGTGCCACGACCCTCGGCTTTTCCTTCGCGTGATCCTTCTCCTCCGGCTTGGGATCAGCAAGGTTGTGCAAGGTAACACGCGGATTGCGGGTGTTGCCGATCAGTTTCCAATCGCCCGACCGAACGGCCCACTTGGTGCCCCATGCAAAGTGAAGCGTTTTGTATTCCGACGTCGCACTTTGTTCCTCAATGATAGACCTCAGGCTATAGCCATCGATTTTCGGCGAGCCGGCAGGTTGTTTTACATCGCACAAATCGAGCACGGTAGGAAACCAATCCATCGCCGTGATCACCTGAGCACGCACCTTTCCCTGCGGCAGCTTCGCAGGATAACTAATGATTGCCGGCACTCGAATGCCGCCCTCAAGGAAGCTGCCCTTTTGCCCAATCCATCTGCCGGTGGCGCCGCCGCCGCTTGCACCGTAAAAATGATTTTTTGGATAGCCGCTCTTGTGGTTGTCCACGCGGATGCGATTGACGGTCTCTTCCGAATGTCCATTGTCGCTCATGAAAATAACAATAGTGTTTCCACGCAGCCCATTTTGCTCCAACCGATCGATCACCTGCCCGATGTAAAAGTCGGTCGTTGTCATGATCGCCCCATACGATCGGCGCGCTGAATCCTGCATATCCTTGTACAATACCTCATGGCGTTTGAGCGCCTGCTCGGGGTAATGCGGGATGTTGAACGGCACGTAGAGAAAAAAAGGACGATCCTTGTTTTTGTCGATGAATTTCAGCGCGCGCTTCACCATCAACTCGGGAAAATATTTACCCGGCACCTTCACCGGCATGGTGCCCTCGTACAGGTCGTGAAAACCGCTTCCGTGCAGAAAGAAGTGGTTGTAGTTGTCAATAAATCCGTCGCGGATACCGAAAAACTCATCGAAGCCCTGCTTCTTCGGTCCATAATCGCGATGTGCTCCGAGGTGCCATTTTCCATAGAGCGCAGTGCGGTAACCGGCCGCTTTCAGTACCTCGGCCAATGTCACCTCCTCGAGCGCCATATTGATGCCCTTGGCAGAGTTAATGTCACCTTGAGTCCAATGCACCACCCCGCCCCGCTGCGGGTGCCGCCCGGTCAGCAATGCCGCCCGCGCCGGGCAACACACCGTGTGCGCGTATGCCTGAGTGAACCTCACACCGGTCGCCGCCAGCTTGTCGATGTTCGGCGTGATTAGATCATTTGAGCCGTAGCAGTTAGCGTCGATCGTGCCCTGGTCATCCGTGAACAAGATCACGACATTGGGCTTGGCCGCTTGGCCAAGCGGCACCAAGGCGAGCGCAATTAAAACCAGAAAGAAGCGTTTCATACGGCGAGCATTCAAAAGCAGCCGAATCAGGTCAATCATCAAACAAAATCTCTGTCCAGCCTTCGAGTAAGGGTTAGGACAGTTGCTTAAACGCGAGAAACAAGCCGCCCCGCAATTCACCCAATCCAAGCTCGATCAATCCACCGGGGCGCTGCCCCACCAATCTTTGTTTGGCTTGTAGCCGGGGGCCAGATAGCTGGCATGGCGTTTTTCGAGACCGGCCTTGCCACGGGTCTGGATCGACTCCCAGCGGGCCTCCCGCTTGGCGGCATCGAACGCCGGATCCTTCGTCGGGAACTTTGCTCCGGTGGCCTTGAGCCAGGCATCGAGATTGGTCCGGAGTGCCTTGGCCTTGCTGGGATGGCGCTTGGCCAAGTCGTGTCGCTCGGCCGGATCGTTCCGCAGGTGGTACAACTCGTCCCGAGCGTCCTCGTGGTAATGGATCAGTTTCCAGTCGTCCTGCGCAACAATGGAGGACGGCTCGCCACCCTGGTTGCCGTAGTGTGGGTAATGCCAATACAACAGCCGATCTGCGATCGAGCCGCCCTTGAGCAGCGGCACAATGCTGACGCCGTCCACCTTCTGTTGTTTTGGCACAGCGACGCCAGCCAAGTCGAGCAGCGTCGGGTACCAGTCGATGCCGTTGACCGGGACGGCGCTGGTGGAGCCGGCTTTCGCCACGCCCGGAGCCTTGATGTAAAACGGCTCGCGGATGCCGCCCTCCCATTGACGGCCCTTGCCACCGCGCAACGGCGTGTTGCTCGTCGAGTAGGCATCGCCGGAGGAGACCCCGCCGTTGTCAGAGGTAAAGCAGACGATCGTATTGTCGGCCAGGCCAAGCTCATCGAGTTTCCGCAACACGATGCCAACGGCGTCGTCCATCGTCTCGACCATCCCGCCGTAGATCGGGCAGTCCTGCACCTGTCGCACATTGAGCCGCCGGTCAAAAATGAAACGCTCTTTGGCCAGCCCGGCAGCCTCGGCCTTGTCGCGGTATTTTTTCCACAGCTTGGGCGTGGTCTGGATTGGGCCATGCACGGTGTAAAAGGAGAGGTAGGCAAGGAACGGCTGGTCCTTGTTGGCCTCGATGAAGTCCGCGGTTTCGCGGCCAAGGCGGAGGGTGAGCGACTCGCCGTCCGGGCCGGACTCGAGGTTCGGATTCTGCCACGGCGCGAAGAAACCGCCGCGCGGACTGCCGACATCCCAGCCGCCCTTGTTGATGTCGAAACCATGATCCGTCGGCCACGAGCCCTTGCTGCCAAGATGCCATTTGCCGGCAAAAAACGTCTTGTAGCCGTTGTCGCGCAGCACCTCGGCAAGTGTGTTCTCCGAAGCGCGCAGATTCCGTTCGTACTCGGCGGGCAAGTGACTGTCGTGACGGCCCCGCCCGCTCCACGATTTGCCCGACGCATCGCCGATCCACGTGGTGATACCATGGTTCGGCGGGTATTTGCCGGTGAGAATGCTGGCCCGCGACGGGCTGCAAACCTGGCAGGTGGCGTAGCCGCGTGTGAACTTCATCCCCTCGTTGGCAATGCGGTCGATGTGCGGGCTCTCGTAATAGGTTGAACCCTCATTGCTGAGATCGCGCCAGCCAAGATCGTCGGCCAGAATGAACACGATGTTGGGCCGCCGCTTGGCTTCGGCGGCAGCATGAACGTGCGCTTGGCCAAGAGATAGGCAGACGAAAAGGACAGCAGAAAAAAATTTGAGTTTCATGACAGATCGCGTTTGGAGCTGGCAATCTAGCCTCTCGACCGGGGCAATTCAATCGCGAAACGACAAATGAAATCTTGCCAGTCGTGAGGCCTCCAATAACATCGGCCCCGGATGATTCACCTGATAAAATCGCCCGCGATTCTATTTGCCCTTCTGCTCCTGCCGCCGGGAGGTTGGCTGCAGGCCGCGCAGCCAAAACCGCACATTGTCTTCATCATGGTCGACGATATGGGCTACGGCGACGCTGCGTGTTACAATCCACAATCCAAAATTCCCACTCCGCACATCGATTCACTGGCCAACGCCGGAATGCGCTTCACCGACGCCCATTCGCCGGGGGCGTTGTGCCATCCCTCGCGTTACGGGCTGCTGACCGGGCAGCATCCGTTTCGAGCCGATGTAGCTTCATGGCGTACGCGGGCAGTGATCCGGGAGGGGCAAACGACAATCGCCTCGTTGCTGCAGTCGAACGGCTACCGGACGGCCATGGTCGGCAAGTGGCACCTTGGCTTCGACGAAAACGGCTACGACAAACCACTGCCCGGCGGCCCGGCGGATCGCGGCTTCGACTCCTACTTCGGCATCCGCGCATCGACAGATATTCCCCCCTATTTTTACATTCGCGGCAATCGAGCCGTTGCGCCGCCAAGTGAGCGGATCGGGGCGAACAGCAGCGAGGGTTGGTCGCCGATACAGGGCGCCTTCTGGCGGGCGGGCGGCATCGCGCCCGGCCTGCAACTCAAGGATGTCCTTCCGCGTTTCACGGACGAGGCAATCAGCGTCATCGAACAACACACCAAGTCTAAAACCGCCAAGCCGCTGATGCTGTACCTCGCCTACCCCGCCCCGCACACGCCGTGGCTGCCGTCGCCCAAGTTTCGGGGCAGCAGCGAAGCCGGGATGTACGGTGATTTTTTGGTAATGGTCGATGCCATGATCGGGCGCGTGGTCGAGGCGCTCGACAAGGCCGGGATGAGCGACGACACGCTGCTATTTTTCACCTCCGACAACGGCCCGGTCTGGTACGACGCCGACGTCCAGCGGCTTGGCCACGACTCCGTCGGGGGTCTCCGCGGCATGAAGGCCGACGCATGGGAAGGCGGCCATCGCATGCCGTTCATCGCGCGCTGGCCCGGCAGGATTCGCGCCGGATCGACCAGCCGGCAGACGATCTGTTTCACCGACATGCTGGCGACGTTCGCCGCTGTCGCGGATGCCAAGCTGCCGCCGGATGCCGGGCCGGACAGCTTCAACATTCTCCCCGTCCTGCTGGGCAAGCAACCCGAGGCCAAGCCGATCCGCGGGCCGATCGTCATCCCGGCNCGGCGCGGCATGATGTCGATCCGCTCGGGCCACTGGAAGCTGATCACCGGCCTCGGCTCCGGTGGTTTTTCCAAGCCATCCAACANCAAGCCCCAACCCGGCGGCCCCGTTGGCCAACTGTATCACCTCGGCAACGACCTCGCGGAAACCCGCAACCTGTATCAGGAAAAACCGAAAATCGTGAACTCCCTCTTGGCCAAGCTGGAGCAAATCCGCAGCCAACCCAGAACCCGCCCCTGAATCTTCCGCTAAGACAAAAACAGTAAAATGAAAAAACTAGCCTTCATCGTTTCAGTCATTTCGTCCGGCCTGTTTGTTGCCGTTGAGGCGGCCAAGCCAAGCGCGGAGCGGCCCAACATCGTTTACATCATGGCCGACGACCTCGGTTACGGCGACCTCGGTTGCTACGGGCAGAAGCACATCCAGACGCCGCACATCGACCGCTTGGCCAAGCGTGGGATGCGGTTCACCGATTTTTACGCCGGATCGACCGTGTGCGCGCCGTCGCGCTGCGTGCTGATGACCGGCCTGCACACCGGGCATTGTTTCATTCGCGGCAACGGCAAGGACAACCTGCGGCCNGAGGACGTGACCGTCGCGGAGGTGCTCAAGCGCGCCGATTACGCGACCGGCCAGGTGGGCAAGTGGGGCCTCGGCCACGAAAACTCGACCGGTCTGCCGACCCGGCAGGGGTTCGACTTTTTTTACGGCTACCTCGACCAGCATCACGCGCATCTTTTCTACCCCACCTTTCTCGTGAAGAACGAAACGCGNGTGAAGCTGCGCAACATCGTCCCGGACGAGGGCCGGTGGGGCCAGGGGGTCGCCAGTAAAAAGATCGACTACAGCCCGGCGCTGATGNCGGAGGAAACGCTGGGCTTCATCGACGCGCACAGGGAGGAGCGGTTTTTCCTGTACCTCTCCTACACGCTGCCGCACGCCAACAATGAGGCTCGCGGCAAAACCGGCGACGGCACGGCAGTGCCGGACCTCGGCATTTACAGGGACAAAAAGTGGACCAAGCAAAACAAGGGACAGGCCGCGATGGTCACGTACCTCGACGACATGGTCGGCCAAGTCGTCAAGCGGCTTGAGGCGCACGGGCTCAGCGAAAACACGATCATCTTTTTCACCTCCGACAACGGCCCACACAGCGAGGCCGGCAATGATGTCGCCTTCTTTGACGCCAACGGCCCGGTGAGCGGTATTAAGCGCGCCCTGCTGGACGGCGGCATCCGGGTGCCGATGATCGTGCAGTGGCCCGGCCGGGTGAAGGCCGGCAGCACCACCGCCCTCATGGCCGGCGCGGTGGATTTCATGGCCACCGCCGCCGAGATCGCCGGGGTGAAACTGGATGCCCCCACTGATGGCATCAGCTTTCTCCCCACGCTGCTCGGCAACGAGGCGCAGCAGAAAAAGCACGACTACCTATACTGGGAATTTTACGAGCAAGGCTCCAAGCAGGCGCTGCGCACCGGCAAATGGAAGGCCATCCGCCGCCCGATGATCACCGGCCCGATTGAGCTTTACGACGTGTCGGAGGACATCGCCGAGACGAAAAACCTGGCCAAGCGCTATCCGGAAATAGTCGAGAGGGTCGAGCGGCTGTTCACCGAGGCGCACGCCCCGGCGGAGCGGTGGCGGCCCAGCGGCAAACCCCGCCCCCGCAAACGCAACCGGGCGGAAAGCCGGTAGCCGCCGTCACTTGCCGCGCTGGGCCAGAATCTTGCGGGCGGCGGCAGTCTCGGCGGCGGCGTCAAATTCCGGGTTCGGTTTTGTGGGCACGGGTGCGTTGATTTTCTTTCGCCAATCGACGAGCAACTTGTGAAGTTCCCGCGCCTTGGCCGGGTACGCCTTGGCGAGGTTCTTCCGTTCGCTGATGTCGTCTTTCAGGTTGTACAACTCGAGTGCGCCGTCCTCGAAATATTCGTGCAGTTTCCAGTCGCCCAAACGCACGGCGCTGCATGGCCGCGTGCGGAACAGCGGATCACGCTGCTCCCCGATCACCTTGTACGCCTGGAGGTACGCCGGGAAATGCCAGAACAACGGCCTAGGCCCGACGCGCTTGGCCTCGCCCCTGATGAATGGCAGGAGGCTTCGGCCGTCCATCGGCTGGTCGGGTCGCTTGGCCTTGGCCAAGTCGAGAAACGTCGGGTAAATATCGACGCCGATGATCGGTTCGGTGGTGGATTGCCCCGGCTTCACCACGTCTGGCCAGTTCACAAAAAACGGCACGCGGATGCCGCCCTCGTAATAGTTGCCCTTGTAGCCCCAGAGCGGCGCCATGTCGGTCGCCGGGCCAAAGCCGCCGTTGTCGGAGAAAAAGAAAATCACCGTGTTGTCGCGTTGGCCAAGCTGCCCNAGCTTGGCAATTATTTTACCAACACCGTCATCCACCGACTNGATCATCGCCGCCATCGTCGGGTGCTGGTGCAGTTTGCCCGGGCGCTTGGCCTTGTACTTGGCCTCGATCTCCCGCTTGGCCTGGANCGGCGTGTGCACGGCGAAGTGCGACAGGTAGGCGCACCACGGTTTGCCCTGGCTGCCCTCGATGAATTTGATCGTCCGATCTGACAGGACATCGGCGAGGTATTGGCCGTCCGGTCCGAAATGGCCGCGGAAACCGGGAAGCTTGGTGTGGTCCACCTCGACGTCGAATCCCTGCTCCGTCGGGCTCGTACCAAGGTGCCATTTGCCAAACATGCCAGTGCGATAGCCGGACTGCTGCAACGCCTCCGCCCATGTAACGATGTTCGGGCGTAGCGTCTTCGTCCCAGCGATATGCTCAAGTCGACGGTGCTTGGCCGAGCCGCGAGGTGTGGTACCGACGTTAAAGATTCGGTGCCGCGGCGTATATTGCCCCGACAACAGGCAGGCCCGCGCAGGAGCGCAGTTGGCCGCGCAGGAATAGGCGTCGGTGAACACCA
>NYYJ01000120.1 GCA_002686755.1 Verrucomicrobiales bacterium | reverse complement strand
AGGAATTCGTCTTTCGACTTGGTGAACGTGCTGCCCCAACCCAGCGCTTCGGTGTTGGCGTTGACCAGTTGAATGTTCACCTGAACCTTGTCGCTGCTCGTTTGGATTTCGCCGGTCACGATCGTTCCTGCGCCCAGCACTTGGCCGATCTCCTTGGGCGACAGCTTGGTGTCCTCGTACTTCCGCGCCGACTCTTTCGCGATGACGACTAGGTTTTGCAGCGGCTGCAGTTTGCTTGTGAGGGTGGAGACCAGGCCGTAGCCGAGGTCGGCTGTCTCGCCCGAGGTGCCGATGGTCTTGAACGGAAGGACGACGACGCGGTTGGTGTCGAGGGTGGCTTGTATGGGCGTGTTGGTTTGCGCTTGGCCAAGAGTGACCGGCCCCGGCGTGGGCTGCGGGCTGCTTTCGAAAAAGAAAGTCCCGGCCAGGCCAAGCGCGGCGAGGCCGACCACGGCGGCGGCGGCCTTGAGCCAGGCGGCGCCTTCGCGTCTGGTCTCGGTTTTGTCGGTGGGATGGCTTGGGCCGTGCGGGGCGCTGCCGGTGGCGGTCGAGGCGGCGGCGCTGGCTTCGTCGTGCACGGTCACGCCGAGCTTGGCCAAGGCGCGGATAACTGGCTGCAGGGCGGCGTCCTCTTGTCCTTTGAAAAACTCGATGCGCTGAATGCCGGCGAGTTGGTAGGCCATCGATTCCGGAATCTCGGCCTGCTCGAGGTAAACCGGCAGGATGCGCTTGCGTCCCTCGGAGGCGAGGGCGACTTCCTTGACGACGTTCTCGGAGCCGGCGGCGTGGTTGGAGATGGCGAGGATGAGCACCTTGCAGCCACGGATGGCGGCGACGATTTCCTGGCTCCACATGGTGGCGCCCTCGATGCCCATCTGGTCGATCCAGACGGAGACGCCGGAGGCGCGGAGGCGCTCGACGAGGTCGAGGATTCGGGCGCGATCTTGCGAGGCGTAGCTGATGAAGACTTCGGAAGCCATCGGGTGTGTCGTTCGGGGGGACTATTACTTGGAAACAGTCTAAAAGGAAGGATTGTTTGGGGGCTCTTTGGCCCAGCAGCGGCGTGACAAATTGGGGCTTGGGCCGTACCGTCCGCGCCGTGGAAAAACGGAAACTCACGCTTGGCCACTCGCCCGATCCGGACGATGCGTTCATGTTTTACGGCTTGGCCAACGGCTTGGTCGATGATGGCGGCTACGATTTTGAGCACATCCTGCAGGACATCCAGACGCTGAACGAGCGGGCNAGCCGNGGNGANCTCGACATCTCGGCGATCAGCATCCACGCCTACGCGCATGTGTGTGACCAGTACGCCCTGCTGCCGAGCGGCGCGAGCATGGGCGACGGCTACGGCCCGATGCTGGTGGCGCGCGAGGCATTCTCGAAGGAGGAGATCGCCTCGCTGCGGATCGCCGTGCCGGGCACGATGACGAGCGCGTTCCTCGCGCTGCAACTTTGGCTCGGCAAAAAGGGGGAGCAGCTCAACTACATTGTCGTGCCGTTCGACGAGATTTTCAAAACTGTGAACGAGGGCCGAGCCGACGTGGGGCTGATTATCCACGAGGGGCAGTTGACGTTCGAGAACGAGGGGCTTGTTTGCTGCGAGGATCTTGGCGTGTGGTGGGGCCGCGAGAACGACGGCCTGCCGCTGCCACTCGGCGGGAACGTCATCCACAAACGCATCGATGCCGGCGAGCGCAAGGTCGTGTCGGACGTGCTTGAGCGGAGCATCCGGTTCAGCCTCGACAACCGCGCCGAGGCGGTGGAGCACTCGCTGCAATACGCCCGCGACATGGGCATCGACCTCGCGGACAAGTTCGTCGGCATGTACGTGAACGACTGGACGCTCGACTACGGCGACGCCGGTCGCGAGTCGATCCGGCGGTTCCTGCGGCGCGGCCACGAGATGGGCGTCGTCCCAGCTTTGCCGGAGCTGGAGTTTGTGGAGTAATCAATGGGATGGGCACAAGGCGTCGTAATGAAATCAAATTCGGGCATTGGGAGGAGATGCCTGGAGGCGGTCGGCGTTACTGGTGTGACGTCTTGGGCCGCAACGGATGGACGGCTCGATATGTGAAAGAAGTCGATTCGGAGGAAAACACCCTGCGGTTTTGTCAGGAAATTTACGACGAAAACGGAAAAATGGTCGAGATTCATGAGAAATTCCCGGTGGATAAAGGGCACAGGAAGGGTTAACGTGGCCTTATGTTGATTACGAAACAGACCGTTGCGGACAAGGTGACCGCCTACCTTCATCACGAGATCAGCTTGGATGCGTTGGTGGATTGGGCGGAGAACGCGATGGCGAATGACGAGTTCGCGGAGGAGGACGCCGCCGTATTGCGCAAGGTCGTCCCGCGCTTGGGCGTGGCGGATGTGCGGTCGTTCGGCTTGGCTTGGGAGGATTGTGAATCGCTGCTGGGCGACCTCGGCTACTCCACCCGCATTGAGGTGACCACCGCTTAATTCTGCGCTTGGCCAAGCGGGCTTGGATCGGCTACGGTGCGGCCTTCACCGGCGTTTCGCTTGGCGGCTTGGCCAAGCGCTTGGCCGGGATACATTTTTTCCATGAAACACTTATTACAAAAAACCGTTGCACTGGCGGCGCTTGGCTTGGCCAGTGGGCTGGCTGCTGCGCCACAGGCCGAGGCGGCCAAGCGGCCGAATGTCGTGTTTATTTTCACCGACGATCATTCGGCTCGGGCGATCAGTGCGTACGGCTCGCGCATCAACGAGACGCCGCACATGGATCGCCTCGCGCAGGAGGGGATGCGGTTCCGCAAATGCTACGTTACCAACTCGATCTGCGGGCCAAGCCGCGCGGTGATCCTGACCGGCAAGTACAGCCACTTGAACGGGTTTTACCGGAACGGTCGCACGCCGTTCGATGGCTCGCAGCAGACGTTCCCGAAGCTGCTGCGCAAGGTCGGCTACGAGACGGCGATGATCGGCAAGTGGCACCTCAAGAGCGTGCCGACNGGGTTTGATTACTTCGACGTCCTGATCGGGCAGGGGCCGTATTACAATCCGCCGATGCGCACGACCAACGACGCCGGCGAGGTGGTCGTCGAGAAAAACACCGGCTACACGACCGACATTGTNACCGACAAGGCGCTCGACTGGCTGAAGAACGACCGGGANGCCGACAAGCCGTTCATGCTGATGATCCAGCACAAGGCACCGCACCGCAACTGGCAACCCGGCCCGGCGCACCTCAACACGTTTGACGACGTGGAGATTCCCGAGCCAGAGACGCTGTGGGATGACTACTCTGGGCGTACATCCGCCGCCGCGAACCAGGCGATGACGATCGCGCGCCACCTTTCGGAGAACGACCTGAAACTCAACAAAGGCCCGAACAACCTGACTCCGGAGCAGAAGAAAGCGTGGGACGCCGCTTACGGCGCGAAGAACGAGGCGTTCCGCAAGGCCAACCTGCAGGGCGAGGCCAGGGTCAAGTGGATGTACCAGCGTTACATCAAGGATTACCTGCGGTGTGTGCAGTCGGTGGACGACAACATCGGCCGCGTGCTGAAGCATCTCGACGACACCGGGCTGGCCGACGACACGGTGGTCATCTACTCATCCGACCAAGGCTGGTACCTCGGCGAGCATGGCTGGTACGACAAACGGTGGATGTACGAGGAGTCGCTCGTGATGCCGTTGATCGTGCGCTGGCCCGGCGTGGTGGAGGCCGGGAGCATCAACAACGACATCGTGTCCAACCTTGATTTTGCCGAGACGTTCCTCGAGATCGCCGGGGCGGCCATCCCGGGCGACATGCAGGGCCGCAGCCTTGTGCCGTTGATGAAGGGCGCGACGCCGGCCGACTGGCGCGATTCATTCTACTACCATTACTACGAGTTTCCCGGCGCGCACAGCGTGGCCCGCCACTACGGCGTGACCGACGGCAACTACAAGCTGATCCACTTTTATCAAAACGAGGAGTGGGAGATGTTCGACTTGACTGCCGACCCGAACGAGTTGCAGAGCCTCCACGGCCGGGCGGAGTATGCCGGGGTGCAGGCGCGGCTCGAAAAAGAGTTGCACCGGCTCCGCGATCGATACAGGGTGCCGGCCGAGGATCCGCCCTCAACGCGGCCTCAACGAAGACGGAGGAATTGACGTTGTAGCAACCCGTCAACCCGAACGACAGAAGCCGGCCGCAAGGCCGGCTTTTGTTTCTCTTGGGGGATGCGCTTGGCCAAGCGCAAGGCTGGTTAGTACAGCAACAACGGCGAGAGGAAGTAGAGCCGGCCGGCCTTGAGTTGGGGGAGATCGACGCCGAGGTCGACCTTGATCTCCTTGGTCTCGCTCTTGCCGAACAGGCGAAACAGGCTGGCGAGGTTCATCGGCTCGCGGTACTGGATCAGGTCGGCGTCGGCATGGCCGGCCAGTTTCAGCGCCCGCTCGGTGGCGGTGTCGAGGTCGCCCAACTCATCCACGAACCCTTGGCCAAGCGCTTGCGCGCCGGAGAAAATCCGGCCGTCGGCCTGCTCCTCCCAGCCGTCGCCGAGCGACTTGCCGTCCGCCGGGTTGGTGCGCCGGGCGAGGTCGCGTCCCTCGCTCACGATTTTTTTGAAGCGGCCGAACGTCTCGTCGATCAGGTCCTGCACCATCTTGCGTTCCTCCGGGGTGATGTCCTCCTCGCGCTTGTCGTAGCTGAGCATGTCCTTGTGCTTGCCGCTCTTGAACACCATCGGCCGCACGCCGACCTTGTCCATCAGGTTGCGCAAATTGTAGCCCTGCATGATCACGCCAATGCTGCCGGTGATCGTCAGCTCGTGCGCAACGATCCAGTTGCACGGCGCGGCGACGTAGTANCCNCCCGACGCCGCCAACGCNCCCATCACGGCNACNACCGGCTTGTCGCACTCATCCTGAAAATTGCGGATGATCTCGTAAATCCGGTCCGACGCTAGCACCTCACCGCCGGGCGAGTTGATGCGGAACAGCACCGCCTTCACGGCGTCGTCCTCCCGCGCCCACTTGAACTGTCGCCGGAGCGACTCGACCATGTTGTTCCCGCTGGCATCGACGCTGAAGCTGGCGATCAGCCCGGAGAGATCGATCGCCACAATCTTGTTGTCGCTGTCGTTGTCGCGGAGGGTGACAATCTCCACGCTGCTGGAGTCNCCGGATCCGGCCGACATGCCGGCGGCGCCAATGACCAGCAGGACGATCAGGAAACCGCCCAGCAACAGGCAGCCCATCAGGAACAGGGAGAACCACATCCAGCCGCGACTCTTGCGGACCGGGGCCGCGCTTGGCCCGGGCGGGATCACAGGAAGTGAGTTGTCGCTCATGTCGCGAGCCAGCCTACGCCTGACGAAGCGCGGCGACAAGCGGGCGGTTTGCGCTTGGTCAGGCGCTTGGGTAGCATCGGGGCGTGGACCGCAAGATCTGGCTGCCGCTGGTGCTGATGCTCGTCTTTGCGGCGAGTCGTTGGCCCGGCATGTTGCCGCAAAACTTCAGCGCCGCGCACGCGCTGCTGTTCTGTGCGGCGTTTTGGCTGCCGGGCTGGATGGGTTGGGTGCTGCCGCTGGCCACCATCATCGTCACCGACGTTCTGCTCAACTTGTTCCACTACAACGAGCCGGTGTTGGCATCCGAGTTGATCTCAAACTGGATGATTCTCGCGCTGTTCGTTGTCTTGGCCAAGTGGCTGGCCAAGCGGCGCAGCTACGGCCGGGTTTTCCTCGGCATGCTGCTGGGCGCGCTCCTGTTTTATCTCGTCAGCAACACCGTCTCGTGGATGGTCAACCCGGCCTACGCCAAGACGATCGNCGGCTGGGTGCAGGCGCTGACGGTCGGGCTGCCCGGCTTTCCGCCGACATGGGTGTTCGGCCTCAAGTCGCTGCTTGGCACCGGGCTGTTCACCGGTTTGTTCGCCGGGGCGATGAAATGGAGCGAGGCACTCGATGCCACCGAGCCGGAGCCCGAATTAGACGACGAGGAGGAGGTTGAAACTCCATCCGAGCCAGCGCCTGAAACTGCATGACGACTGTCGGGATTCTGTCGGACAATCACGGCGGCTGGCCGCCGCACATTGCCGAGTCGCTGGCTGGTGCCGATGCCATCATCCACGCCGGGGACATTGGTCCGTACAAGCTCGTGCTCGACATGGAAGGCATTGCGCCTACGACCGCCGTGCTGGGCAATACCGACGGCGACATGCCACTCGATGAGACGGCGGTCGTGACAATCGGCGAAAGGAAATTTCTTGTGCAGCATATCGTCAATCCGCACCGCCTACAGGCTTCGCTGCGGGAGCGACTCAAACACGTCAAGCCCCACGTTGTTGTTTTTGGGCACACACACCACCCGTTCTGCGAGACTCTGGACGGTGTTCTGTTCCTCAATCCTGGTTCGGTGACGCAGCCGCGCGGGAGTTATCGGCCAAGCATGGTTCGCCTAACCATCGATCACGGTAAAATTACGCCAAAATTTATCGAGTTCTAAGCCGGGCGCCGAGTTGGCGGGCGAGGTCCGGGAGATCGTACCAGGCGAGGGCGCCGGGCACCACGTGGTCGACCATCTCGCGGCGAAGTGGCTGAGCCACAATATCTTCCACCCAACTGCTCACCGTCGGGTTTCGGAACTCGACCTTGCTGATGCGCGCATCCAACGCCGCGGCGTGTAGTGCCACCGGCGCGGCAGCACCAACGCCGACCATGCGGATACTGCGAACCCGTTCGCTGCCGATTTCATCGAGGTAGTCGACGACCGCCAACAAATCTCGGACGCGTTGGCCAAGCAGCGGTTGACCAATGTGCGTGGCCACGTTGCCGACCCGGTGCGAGTGGCTGTGGTATTTGGCGTTGCTACCCTGGTCACGTGTCTCGCCTAGGCCGCGCACATCCACGGCAAACACCGCTGTCGACTCACTCACCAATTTCCGGATAGGGCCGTTGACGCGGGCAGCGCTCTGCATCCCCCGGTCGTCGGCATAAACGATCACATCAAGCGCTTGGTCGATGTTACCGGGTGGCCGAAAGAGCAGGGCGGGCACCGGCATGTCGTCGGGGCGTTGAAACGTGAATTTGTCCACACGCGCCCAATCGCTTTGGCTTTGGCTACCACGCTCCACCGCGGGCTGGGGAAGGTTCTTGGGCAGGCCGATCAATTGGCGCACTTTGGCCAGGGCCTTGGCAGGGTTGCCCGTCCAGAAACGTTGCCGCTCGGTTTCCAGCCGCCTGGCCAGCCGCAGGCTGATATCAGCAACACTGGCTTCATCAGGGAAATCGTTGCAGACCTGCCCCGTTCGAGTCACCTGAAGTTCAGCGTCGCTGAACAGTCGGATATCCTTCGGCTCGGTGATTGGCCGAGGATCGTTGTACAGCCATTGACGCATCCATCGAGTGGCTTCCTGTCTGTGCCCGACATGCATGCCATGCTCCGCGTCTNNCTCGAAGAACGCAAACCTGTCCGCTTGGCCAAGCGCGCCATAGACTGCCTTTGCATCACGCACCGTCTCGCGCGTCGAATCGATTTCAAAAAAATCCTGGGTCGCAGCGAGGATGGCCGTGGGTCTAGGGAACCGCATCAACGAGTAATCGATGTGGTCGATTCCATGAAGCCCCTCGCCNGCCAGGTGNTGGCAACCGTCCGNNGGNCCGCTTTNNCCNCGAAACTTGTCNGTGCGCTGCATGGTGTAGCAGGAAGGCGCNGCNGGCCCNATCCGNTCGTCGANNGCCATCAGGAAGGTTGTCTGNGTGCCGCCNCCGCTGGTGCCGGTCATGCCGATTGGTTTGGAGCCATCTACTTCCGGCCTTGATAGGAGGTAGTCGATCGATCGCACGCCGTCCCACGCCGAATACCAAACCACGCTGCGCCCGGTGAGCCGTGCTCCGTGGTTGAGCAGCGTGTGGGTGGTGGTGCCGTACCGCGCCGCCTTGGGCAATTGAGTTCGTTCGCCTTGTGAAATCGGGTCGTAGCTGAGTACTACAAACCCGTTTTGTGCCAGCAACGCACAGGCGGTTTGATACGATGGGTATGCCTTGCCGTTGGCCGAATGACCGCAGGCGAACAACACCCCCGGCCAAGGCCCCTCGCCTTTTGCCGGAAGATAGAGCAGGGCGGTGACGTGATGATTTGGCAGGCTCTCAAACAAAACTTTCTCCACGCGGTAACTACCGCCGTTAAGTTTCCCGGTGATCTTGGCATTAAGGGGCGTTTTCTTTGGGAAAGGGCCCAACAGTTTGCGGTAATTATTCCTGAGTTTGGCCAAGTGCTGCTGCAGCGCGACTGGTGACTTGAGCGCCTTGGCCAGGTGATCGGCACGTTGTCGATCCAATCGTTCACATTGAGAAATGAGGTGGTTCCAAAGCAGTTGCCGTTGATCCCCTTCCAATACCTGAAATTCATCTGGCAGACGTGTATTTAGGCCAAGCGCTTGAGTAAAAAATGCAACCAAGCCGATTAGCAGAGTCAAGAACCTGAAGTTGCAGAAAGGCATGCGATTAACCTACGCTATTCAAAGCCTAGGGCCAAGCAGTCAACAGGGGTATATTTGGCGTTCACGCGGACAGCGGTTTCTGGCATTATTTTAACCGCAACTGCGATGAAACCTTCTACTCAACCCCACTGTCGGGG
>NYYJ01000119.1 GCA_002686755.1 Verrucomicrobiales bacterium | reverse complement strand
ACCTGGGCGCAACCGACTCTGGTGCGTGCCCAACCCGCCGTCCAAGAATGGCCGCTGATTTTTCGGTTCTAATTGCAAAAGGGTGAAATTCATGAAATTCATTACAAATAAAAACAATGGTTTTACGCTGATTGAGCTGTTGGTGGTCATCGCCATTATTGCCATTTTGGCCGCTCTGCTGTTGCCGGCCCTGGCCAAGGCCAAGACCAAGGCCCACGGCATCTACTGCATGAACAACAACAAGCAGCTCATGATGGCCTGGTCATTTTACGCCGATGACAGCGATGACAGGATCACTTGGGCATACGGGGACGGCTGCCGGAAGTGCAGCGTGACCCCGAAACGCGTCTTCAGGCACGGCTGGATGGGTAACACGAGCCTGAACTTCAGCAGCGCTAATAGCTGGGACTATAAGGTGGATATTGTACGAAGCCCGCTCTGGGAGCATGTCGGGCAAAGCCATCAGGTTTTTCGTTGCCCAGCCGACACCAGCAACGTCAAGGGAAAACCCCGAGTGCGCAGTATGTCGATGAATAGTTGGGTAGGAGGGGATGGCCAGAACGGTGCAAGCAGCGGTCATCACACATGGTTCGGAGGTCCCAGGGACGGAACCATGTTCCTTAGCCGCAGCGACATGACGGCACCCGGGCCATCCCAGACATGGGTGCTGATCGACGAGCGAATGGATAGCATCAACGACGGATTTTATGTGATTTGGATGCCCGGTTATCCCAACCTAAGGTTGACCCAATGGGTCGACATGCCCGCCATCTACCACAATAAGGCCAGCGGTTTGTCCTTTGCTGACGGACACGCTGAAATCCACAAATGGCTCGATCCACGAACCGTGCCCGAGGTAGTTCATAGATATAATTTAGGGGCTATGAACGGGTTACAGCCCGATAATTTGGACGTCAAGTGGATGCAGGATAGAACCACTCGTCCCAGACGCCGGTAGAGCGTGCTGAATGGCGGTTTTAAACTGGTATTGGCGACGGCTCCGGGCAATGAGCCCGGTGGAGGTGGCTCTTCGGCTTCGCAAAAAGTGGTTCGAATTTAAGGACGCAAGGCGTGACCATTGGCCAGCGGCCGACCTGTCGCCGAGTTCAGCATTTCCCAAACTCCCCGCTCCCGCCGCCGCGCCCGAGTCACTCCGCGAGTCGCTGAAGCGCGACGCCGAGCGTGTTGCCGCCGGCCGACTTCGCTTCTTCGGCCACCTCGACGTACAGGTAGACACGCCGCCGAACTGGCAGCGCGACTACCTTGCCGCGGTCGATGTCCCCACCGGCGAATCAGCATTCAAGCTCAACCCCCGCCAACTGCCCGGCGGCGCGGCAATCAAGCCACTCTGGGAGCAAAGCCGCTGGGCTGGCCCGGTGCGGTTGGCGCAGGCCTGCTGGCTGCTCGGGAATCGTCGCTGCGGTGAGCATTGTCTCGACTGGCTCGAAGACTGGGCCGCGAACAACCGGCCGTACACCGGCTGGCACTGGACGAGCGCGCTCGAGAGCGGCATGCGGCTCGTCGCCTTCACGTGGATCGACGCGCTGCTGACGGCGTTCGAGGGACGTGAGCCGGCCGGCTTGGCCAAGCGCTTGGCCAAGCTGCGGGCCGACATTCTCCCGGCGCACGTTTGGTACACCTGGCGGCACCGCAGCTTTGGCTCGTCGGCGAACAATCACCTGCTTGGCGAGTTGTGCGGCCTGGCGTTGGCCAACGCGCGCTGGCCCGGCTTGGCCCAGCTCGGTCCCGGCTTGGCCAAGCTGGGCAAACTGCTCGAGCGCGAGACGCTCCGCCAGTTTCACCGCGATGGCGGCAACTTCGAGCAGGCGCTCAACTACCAGTTTTTTGCGTGGGAATTTTGCCACGAAGCCCGGCAGGCGCTCGACGCCGTCGGCGTGCTCCCGCCAACACGCCGCGATCGCATCGACGCGCGGCTTGGCCAGGCGGCCCGGTTTTTCCGCGAGGTGCAGGTGCCGTCCGCCCCGTGGGATTACGGCGACTCGGACGATGCCTTCGTTCTCCCGTGGTTTGCAGACGAATCGCGTGCCGCTGCCGAGTGGTGGCACTGGATCGCTGGCAATGCCGCCGAGTCGCCGTTCTTGCACCTCATGCGCGGGCCGTTCGTCGCCAGTGAGCCGGGTGACGGCACGGAGACGGAGCGGGGTGGCTGGACCCTTTTCCCGGACACCGGTCTAGCCGTGAACGCGATGGGTCACTGGAAGGCGCGGCTCGATTTCTCGGCGCTCGGCTCCGGTTCGATGGCGGCGCACGGACACCTCGACGCCCAGCATTTGTCGCTCTGGCTCAAGGGACGTGCGATGGTGATCGATCCCGGCACCGGCGACTACCACGGCAACCCCGCGCTGCGAAACTGGCTCGCCTCTCGCGAGGCACACAACGGCCCGTGCCCGGACGGCATTCGCTTGGCCAGGCGCGACGGCCCGTTCCTCTGGACGGCCCCGCATCCCAAGCCTCTCAACAGTCTCGACGGCGAGATGTTGGAAACAGAAATCCGACTCAAAGGCGGCGGCCTGTTGTCGCGCACCGTCAAGCCGCTGGCCAACGAACCCACCGGCTGGCTTGTGACTGACTCGTTTGAGCCGCAGCTTGGCCAAGCGGGCGTCTTCACCGTACGATGGCAGTTCGCTCCCGGGTGCGACGTGGAGCGAACCGGGGAGCGGACTTTTTGCGTTACGAGCGGGTCAGCAACGATGCACGTTGAGCTTGGTGACGGCTGGGCCAGGGCCGAGTTGTGGCGGCCTAGCGGCGACGAGACAGCCGGGCAACTGGATGGTATCGTCTCGCCGCGCTTCATGAAAACCGAACACGCGCCGTATCTGGAATTGACGGCGAAGCCGGGCGGCAATACCGATTTCACGACGCGGTTTGTAGAGTCTTGATAAGCGTGTTTCCGGGTTGAACTTATCCACAATCCGCCGCGGCCCTTGCGGTTGGCCAAGCGTTGCGGGTAGGTTGAGCCCGTGCCGAAACCGGAATTCGTTCACCTGCATTGCCACACCGAGTTTTCCCTTCTCGATGGGGCGTGTCGCGTGGATCGCCTAGTCGACAAGGCGAGCGAGATGGGTTTTGGTTCGCTTGCGATCACCGACCACGGGGCGATGTTCGGGGCGATCAACTTTTATCGCGCGGCTCGCGCCAAGGATATCAAGCCGATCATCGGCTGCGAGGTGTACGTCGCGCCCGGCAGTCGGCACGAAAAAAAGTCCGGCGCACGCGGCAAGGAAGCCTATTACCATCTCGTGCTTTTGGCCAGGGACGAGGCAGGCTACCAAAACCTTGTGCGCTTGGCCACGGCCGCGCAATTGGAGGGGTACTACTACAAGCCGCGCATCGACAAGGAACTGCTCGCCCAGCACAGTGACGGGCTGATCTGCCTGAGCGGCTGCCTGGCCAGCGAGATTCCCCGGTTGATTCTAGCTGACGAACCGGACAGGGCGCGCGACCAGATCGACTGGTTCAAGCAGACGTTTGGACCGGAGAATTACTACCTCGAACTGCACAACCACGGGATCGCCGAGCAGGCGAAGGTCAACCGGCAACTCATCCCGTGGGCCTCCGACATGGGGCTCAAGCTGGTGGCGACCAACGATGTCCATTACATCGAGAAGGGCGACTCGCACGCGCACGACTCGTTGATCTGCATCGGTACGCAGGCGCTGCTCTCGGACACGAACCGGATGAGGTATGTGCAGGAGCAGTTTTACCTGCGCTCGCCGGAGGAGATGGCGGCGCTATTCGCCGAGGTGCCGGACGCAGTGCGCAACTCGATGGAGATCGCCGCGAAGTGCAACGTCGAGATCGAGTTCGGCAAGTTGAATTACCCGGTGTTTCACGCACCGGAAGGGCACACGCGAGAGGGGTATTTGCGGCAGTTTTTGGCGGACGGGTTTGACGACCGCTACGGGATGAAGGTGCGGGTCGACGGCGACACGTTTGTGGTGGAGTCGCTCACCGATGCCGGTCGGTTGCCCAACTACTCGCCTCCAGAGGAGGCCGACCCGGAGGCCAAGCTGGGGCTGGACGACCCGACCGTGGCCAAGGCGGTCGGCGAGCTGATCGAGCGGGTGGACTACGAGTTGGGTATCATGGAACAGATGGGCTACATCAGCTACTTCCTCATCGTCGGCGACTTCGTCCGGTACGGCCGTGAGCAGGGGATCGCCTGCGTGGCGCGTGGCTCGGCGGCCGGTTCGCTGGTGGCCTATCTGCTGGAGATTTCCAACGTCGATCCGTTGCGGTACGGGCTGATCTTCGAGCGGTTCCTCAACCCGGAACGGGTCAGCCCGCCGGACATCGACATCGACTTCGCCGACGACCGCCGCGAGGAGGTGATCGAGTACGTCCGCGAAAAATACGGGCGCGACTCGGTGGCGCAGATCATCACCTTCGGCACGATGGGGGCCAAGTCGGTGATTCGCGACGTCGCCCGTGTGATGGGGCTGAGCTTCGGCGAAGGGGATCGCTTGGCCAAGCTGGTGCCCACCGAGCTAAAAATCACGCTCAAGAACGCGCTCCGGAAGTCGCCCGACCTCAAGGCGGCCTACGACAGTGAGGAAGTCACGAGGGAGCTGATCGACACGGCATTCGTGCTGGAGGACATCACCCGCAACTCCTCCGTCCACGCCGCTGGGGTGGTCATCGGCGCGGAGCCGCTGGTCAACATCCTGCCGCTCAAGAAGGACGAGGACGGCGTCATCACCACCCAGTACCCGATGGGGCCGGTGGAGGACCTTGGCCTGTTGAAGATGGATTTTCTCGGGCTGAAGACGCTGACCGTCATCCGCAATACCTGCGAGATGGTGAAGCAGTGGCGCGACATCGAGGTCGATCTGGATCATGTGCCGACCGACGACGCCAAGGCGTACGAGCAGTTGAACAGCGGGCACACGGTCGGCGTGTTCCAGCTTGAATCGGGCGGCATGCGCGACCTGTGCCGGAAGTTCAAGCTGGGGTCGATCGAGCACATCACGGCGCTCGTCGCGCTGTACCGGCCGGGACCGATGGACCTGATCCCGGACTTCATCCGACGCCGGCACGGCGAGGTGGAGATCAACTACCCGCATCCGCTGCTCGAGCCGATCGCCAACGAGACCTACGGCATCCTGATCTACCAGGAGCAGGTGATGAAGGCGGCGCAGGTGCTCGCCGGCTACACGCTGGGCGCCGCGGATTTGCTCCGCCGCGCGATGGGCAAGAAAAAGGTCGAGGTGATGAAGGAGCAGCGCGACCTTTTTGTGCAGGGCTGCGCAGAGCACAACAACATTTCCAAGCGAAAGGCGAACGAGATATTTGACCTGCTCGAGAAGTTCGCCGGGTACGGCTTCAATAAATCGCACGCGGCGGCCTACGCCGTGGTGGCCTACCAGACCGCCTACCTGAAGGCGCATTACCCGGTCGAGTTCCTCGCGGCCAACATGACCAACGACATGGCCGACACGGCCAAGCTGGGTGTGCTGACCGACGAGGCCCGCTCGCTGGGCATCGAGGTCCTGCCGCCGGATGTCAACGAAAGCCAGGTGTTGTTTGCCCCTGCGCGGGACGGCTCGGTCATTCGGTTCGGCATGGCGGCGATCAAGGGCGTCGGCAGCATCGCGGTGGAGGGGATCATCCAGGCGCGGGAGAGCGGCGAGCCGTTCAGCGACCTGTTCGACCTGTGTGACCGGTGCGACACGCGCACGGTCAACCGCAAGGTGCTCGAGGCACTCATCAAGAGCGGCGCGTGCGATGGGCTTGCCGGCACGCGCGCGGGGCAATTCTCCGTCATCGACCGAGCCCTGGCCAAGGCGTCAAGCCAGGCGCGCGACCGCGAGTCTGGCCAGACGTCGCTCTTTGGCGCGTTCGAGGAGAGCAGCCAGTCGCTGAAGGACACCGTGCCCGACCTTGTCGAGTGGGAACGCGGGGAGATCCTCGCCGCAGAGAAGGAATTGCTCGGCTTTTATGTCAGCGGCCACCCGCTCGATCCGTATCGCGAACTGCTCGGGCAGTACAGCCTGCACGACAGCGAGACGGTCAAGGCGCTCGAGAGCCGCAGGGTGACGCGCGTCGGTGGTCTGATCGCCACCGTGCAGCGCGGTATCTCCCGGCGCACCAACAAGCCGTACGCGATCGCCACCGTCGAGGACCTGAAGGGCACGTTTCAGGTCCTCTGCATGAACGAGAATTATGACAAGTACCAGGAATTGCTCCTGGCCAACCGGACCGTGCTGGTCATCGGCGAGGCCAACAACAGCGAAAGCACCCCCAAGATTTTCCCGCAGGAAATCATCCCGCTTGACGACGCACCGGCCAAGTTCACCCGGCAGGTGCTATTCCGAGTGAATGGCAGCGAGCTTGGCCCGGAGAAGATGGAGGCACTCCTCGGCTTGGCCACGAGTCATACGGGGCGGTGCCCGTTGTTTCTCCGGGTCCGGCGGGAGGATGGGCGGCTGGTTTACCTCGACACGAGCGACCGGTATTTCGTGCGCCCCTCGGAGCAGTTGCGGGCCGAAGTGAACGAGTTGCTCGGGGCAGACAGCTACCACGTGAAGGTCGACACCACACTGCCGGAACCGGCCAAGCGCCAATGGCCGCGCAAGCAGGCCAACGGCGGGAATGGTGAGCAGTGAGCCGATGGCCAAGCGGCACTCTGCATTCAGTCAATCAACCACCGCTTGGCCTTCAACTCGAAACGGGGGAGGGTGCCCGGCTCGACGAGCGTCACCGGCACGCGTAGCGACAACGATTCCTGAAACGCCTTGGCCAAGCGCTTGGCCAAGGCGCTGTCGCCGCCGGTCTCCGGTTCCACCTCGACGCTCATTTCGATGAGCGACTCGTTATGGCGGATCGTCACCCGGTACTCGGCAACGCCGCCGGCGCTGCGGACGATTTCCTCGACTGCGCTGGGGTAAACATTCACGCCGCGCACCACGACCATGTCGTCGACCCGGCCATGGATCCCGCCGCGCAGCGCGAGGTCGAGCCGGCCGCAGGCGCACGGCGGCTCGGCGGCGGTGACGAGGTCGCCGGTCCGGTAGCGGATGAGTGGCGAGCCGTGTCGGCCCAGCGTGGTCAGCACCAGTTCACCGGATTCGCCGGTGCCGATCGGCTCGGTGGTTTCGGGGTCGATGATTTCCGCGAGGTAGGCCTGCTCAAGGACGTGCAGCACGCCGGCTTGGGCCGGGCATTGGTACGTCACTGGGCCGACCTCAGTCATGCCGTGATGGTCGAACACCGTCGCGCCGGGCCACGCCTCCTCGATCCGCGCGCGCGTGGCCGGTATGCTGCCGCCCGGCTCGCCGGCGACGACGATCGTGCGCACCGGCGACTGGGCGAGGTCGAACTCTTCCGCCTCGGCCACCTCGGCCAGTCGCAGGGCGTAAGTCGGTGTGCAGCAGAGCACGTTGGCCCCGTGATTAAAGATGGCCCGCAGACGCGCCGCGCTGCTGAGGCCGCCGCCCGGGATGCTCAACGCGCCGAGGGCCTCGCCGGCCTCGAAGGCCAGCCAAAACCCGATGAACGGCCCGAACGAGAAGGCAAAAAAAATCCGGTCGTCGCCGCTTACGCCAGCGGCGCGAAAAATATCGCACCAGTTGTCGATCATCCATTGCCAGTTCTCCGGCGTGTCGAGCCACTGCATCGGTGCGCCGCTTGTGCCGCTGGTCTGGTGGGTGCGCGTGTAGCGCTCCACCGGGAAGGTGAGGTTGCTGCCAAACGGCGGGTGCTCGGCGTGGTCGGCGGCTAGTTCCAGCTTGGTCGTGAACGGGCAGTTGACGTGAAACGCATCGAGCGACTCGACCGCGGCTTCCACGCCCGCTTGGCCAAGCTTGGCCTCGTAAAAGGCGTTGGCCGGCCGAACCGCCGTGAGCAACTTCCGCAGCTTGGCCAACTGGACGCGCTCCAGTTCCTCCCGACTGCTGGCGGGCGGGCGCGGCATTACGGAGTTGGGGACGCCTTGGCTTCGGCGGGCGGGCTTGGCTTGGGCACGTGCTTGGTGACGAGGTAGCCGCCGAGCGCCGCAAGCAGGATGCCGAGCACGAACGGCCACTGCACATTGGCCCAGCCGTTGTTCTTCGTGGTGTTAACGACGGCGTTCACGATCGGCGCCCCGGCAAAGATGATCGACATGACCACCGGCACGTAGGCACCGGTCGGTTTGGGCGCGGCACCAAATGCGAGCAGCACGCCCAGCGCGCCGATTGCGCCAAGCGTCCCGGCGATGAGCGACCATTGCCAGCCCTTGGCCGGGTAGGCCCAGAAATCAATCGGGCCGCCCTGTAACTTGAGGATGACGATTGGCGCGATGACGGCGGTCAGGAAATAGGCCAGACCAACCCAGAGAAACGCCATGATGCGGCCGTGCTCGGGGTCTTTCATGCTTGCGGAGCCGGTGTGCATACAGACACCGTAAGTGCCCCAGCAGACAACCGTCATCAATGCCCAGACGTACCAAGGAATGGTGCTCATAAGTCGCGGCCAATGTAGTGGCCCGACTCGGGCAATACAATCGCTATCGCGCTTGGCCAAGCGCGGCGAAGTATTCACGCGCCTTGGCCATGACCCGCGGGGAGAGGAGCAGGGTGGAAACGATGGTCGGCACCGCCATCATGCCGAACATGATGTCGAGGAAGTTGATCAGGTCGTCCAGTTTCACGATCGCCGAGACGACGACGCCCGCGAGATAAAACAGGATCAACGGGATGCGCGCGCCCGGGCCGAACAGGAACATCCCGCACTTGGTCACGTAGTACGAGAAGCCGATCATCGACGAGAAGCTAAAGCAGAGCACGCAGACCAGCAGCAGATAGGTGCCCGCGACCGGGATGCCCTTGGTGAACGCCTCGGCGGTGAGCAGCACACCGTCCGGGTTGTCGCCGGTGCTCTCGTAAACGCCAGTGCTGAGGATGATCAGCCCGGTGATGGTGCAGACGATCAGCGTGTCGATCATCGGGCCGAGCATGGCGACGAGTCCCTCGCGGATCGGCTCGCGTGTCTTGGCCGCGCCGTGGGCCATCGCCTCGGTGCCCATGCCGGCCTCGTTCGAGAAGGCCGCGCGCCGTACGCCAATTGAGATTACCGAACCCAACACGCCCCCGGCAACGGCATCGCCGGTGAAGGCGTCACTGAAAATCAGCGCGATCGCTCCCGGCGCCTGCGCGGCGTGCGTGAGCAGGATCACCACCGCGCACCCGGCGTAAAGCAGCACCATGAACGGAACCAAGCGGGCGGCGACATTGCCGATGCGCTTGATGCCGCCGAGGATCACCAAGCCGACGCAAACGGCCATCAGCACACCAAACAGCCCCTGGCCAAGCGCGGTGACGTTTTTGTCGTCGCCGACGAACCACCCGTTCGGCTTGAAGAACGTCTCGGTGACGAAGGCACTGAGTTGGTTCGATGAGAACAGCGGCAGACAGCCGAACAGGCCGAAAAAACAAAACGCCATCGCGAGCGGCTTCCACCTTGGTCCGAGCCCCTCGACGATGAAATACATCGGCCCGCCTTGCACCTGGCCCTGAGCGTCCCGGCCGCGGTACATCACCGCGAGGCTGCACGTGAAAAACTTGGTCGCCATGCCGACCAGCGCGCAGACCCACATCCAAAACAGCGCCCCCGGCCCGCCGGTGGTCACCGCCACCGCGACGCCGCCGATGTTGCCCATGCCGACAGTGCCGGAGAGGGCGCTGCACAACGCCTGAAAATGATTGATCTCGCCGGGATCGTTGGGGTTGCTGAACTTGCCCCGCAAAATCTGGAGGCTGTGGCGCATGTACAGGAACGGGACGAACCGCGAGTAAACGGTGAAAAACAGCCCGCCGCCGATCAGCAGAACCAGAAGCGGCATTCCCCAAAGCCAGTCGGAGGTGAATTGCAGTGACTTGGCAAAAGTCAGCGGTTCGGAGGCGGTGTCCATAGCCTACTTGCCCGTAAGGATTTTGCGGCAGGCGGTCTTGAGTAGTTTCAAGTGCGCGGCGCTTCTGGCCTCGAGGTAGCAGCGGATCACCGGCTCGGTGCCGCTCGCGCGGAACGCCACCCACTCGTTATCCGGCAGCAGGAACTTGAAGCCGTCGGTGGTGATGAATTGCTGGACGGCGAACCGGCCGATCTTGTCGAAGCCGCCGGCAAGTTTACGCAGGATGGCCGTCTTCTCGGCGGGCGGCACGGCGATGTTGATTCGGTCGGTGTGAAATTCGCCAGTTTGCTTTTCGAGATCGCGCAGGATNCGGCCCAGCGGCTTGCCCTCCATCGCAACCAGCTCGGCCATCAACAGGCAGGCGAGCACACCGTCCTTTTCCGGAATGTGGCCGCGGATGCTCAGGCCGCCGGACTCCTCGCCGCCGACAATGATCGGCTCGCTCTCCATCAACGCGCCGATGTGCTTGAAGCCGACCGGCGTCTCGTGAACTTTCACGCCGAGCAACTCCGCCACGGCATCGACCTGGTGACTCGTCGGCACAGTACGGACGACCGCGCCCTTGATGCCGCGATTTTTGCGGAGGTGATACAGCGCAAGGGCGAGCACCTGGTTTGGCGTGAGCCAGGTGCCATCGCGATCCACGATGCCGAAGCGGTCGGCGTCGCCGTCCAATCCGAGTCCCAGTTGGGCCTTGCCGGCTCGAACCAGCGCCGTGACCTCGCGCATCCCCTCGGGGCTGGGCTCGGGCGAGCCGCCGCCAAAGAGCGGGTTGAGAGTGTCGCGGAGGCGTATGACTTGGGCACCGGCCTCCTCAAGGAGTGTGTCGAGATAGCCCCGGCCGGTGCCGTGCATCAACTCCACCGCGATCTTCAACTTGGCCCGGCCGATCGCTGGCAGATCGACGAGTTGGCGGATGCGTTTCAGGTAGGCTGGCCTCGGGTCGAACGTCCGGCATTGGAAGGTGCCCACCACGGCGGACTTGGGGCGCCACTTTTTGGCGAGCAGCTTTTCCACGTGAGCCTCGATTTTGCCGGTCACTTCGCGGGGCGCGCCCGCGCCGTTGGGCATCGAATACTTGAAGCCGGAGTAGCCGAACGGATTGTGGCTGGCGGTGATGTTGACGCCGCCGATGGTTTTGCGCCGTCGAATGCTGAAGGCCAGCACCGGGGTGGGGGCGTCGCGGTTGCAGAGCAGNGGNTCGAGGCCGTTTTGGGTCAGGATCTCCGCGGTGGCCAGGGCAAATTCGCGTCCCAGGAAACGGGTGTCGTGGCCGACGATGATGAGCGGCCTGTGGCCATGAAGCGGCGAGGTTTTCCGGCGCAACTCCCCCTTTAGATACAGCGCCAGCCCCTGCGCGGCGAGGCGGACGTTTTCAAAGGTGAACTCCCGCGCGATCAATCCGCGCCAGCCTGCGGTGCCAAACTGGATGGGGGATTTCACGACTGGCGGGAGAGCTTGGCCAAGCGCCGGGAGCGGTCAGCTATTCCAGTCGAAGGCATTCTTTTTGATGGCGTAAATGTAGCCGATGAACAGAATGCCAAGGAACGAAACCATTGTGCCGAAGATCACGTTCGCCGTGGCCGGGTTGCTGAGCATGTCTTTGTAGACCACCGCCCACGGGTAGAGGAACACCACCTCAATGTCGAACAGGATGAACAGCATCGCCACGAGATAAAATTTCACCGATAGGCGTGATTTGCCGTCGCCGACCGGCAGCATGCCGCACTCGTATGGGGTGTCCTTGATCGGCTTGTGGCGGCCAAGCGCCCTGGCTTTGCGTGCACCGAAATACCAGCCGGCGAGTTTCGAAGCGAACATGGTGCCGACCGCGAAAGCGATCACCACCAGCGCGAGGAACAAAACGCCCAGGTATTGGAACAACTGCGGATCGGCGCCGATTTCGGCCAAAATCATGCGCGAAACTTAAGGACGCACCCCCGCCGGCGCAAGGTCAAACCCCGCTTGGCCAAGCGCAGAGGAAGTCTTTGGGGCACTTCTGGAAACGGGAGATTTGCGTGAACTCGCTCAATTGAGAAGATTTTTTTGAAAATGGACTCCGCAAGGGGTGGAGGCTCGCTCAATTCCACTACCCTCGGCTTTCTTTTGATCCGACTTAGCCTCTTTTTCTCTTCGGTTAGCCATCTCTGACGGCTGCTTTGCTTCTTTTTCTAGCTTCACCTCATCAAGAACGCATACCGATCCATGTTGTATACCAGATTGCTCAACCCAATTTGATGATGCGCTCGCTCCTTCCCGATCGTTTGCAATCGATCCATCGCCATCTGGCTCATCCTTCCAAATACGTGTTCCACTCTCACCCGAATCCGGCTTCTTAGCTTGTTTGTCTTCTTTTCCTCTTCGCTTAACGGTTGGTTCCTATATCCCTTGAGTTGTATGAAATCCTCACAATTACACTCGAGTAAATGCTCCCTTGCCTCCTCGGATAGATACGCGCTGTCAGCCAATACTGCTTCATCATTTTTATCCACCAGTTTGTCGAACACCTGCGAGTCGTGCACGTTGGCTCCAGTCGTTTCATACTTCGTTACCAGTTTGCTTTTAGCATCCACTTTTGCATGATTCTTGTACCCATAGTGCGTCTGGTTGTTCTTCTTCGCCCAACGTGCATCGCAGTCTTTTTGCCGTCCCTTGGCACTTCCTTCTTCAAATCCTTCCGGCCTTTTTCCCGCCTTGATTTGTTCGTTTTCCTTCCGGCTGTTGCGCTGCCGCGGTGCATCCACAAAACTGGCATCCACGATACTTCCTTTCCTACCAATCATCCCTCCATCGCTCAGCATCTGGTCAAACCGCTCGAACAACCGCCGGGTGCCATCCCTCCCCTCCCGTTCCAGCGCCTGCTTGAAATCCCAAATCGTCCGCGCATCCGGCACCGCATCCCCGGCATGCAACCCCAGAAACTTCATAAAACTAAACCGATCCTTCACCTGAAACTCGCACTCCTCATCACTCAGTCCGTGAAACTTCTGCAACACCAGCACCTTGAACATTAGCACCGGATCAAAGGGAGGACGTCCTCCCTTGCTCCAATCCCGCTTGGCATAGCCCAAAACCGACTCGAGCTCCTCCCGAAACAACTCCCAGTCAATCACCTTGCTTAGTTTACTAATCCCTTTCACAGCCTGAGTAACAACTTGCTCATGGGTTAATATTGAGAACACATCCATTTGTGGCGACGCTTCACGATACCGCATGCCCAATACCTGCTATATTTACCATTTATGTCAATAATTTTCAAGTACCATTGAGGTTTCCAGAAGTGCCCTGAAGTCCAAGGGCAAGCAGACCCAGCTGCATTGCATCCAGTGCCACGATCCGCATTCACCCAAATTCAAAGCCATCAAACCGCTGAAAGCTCCCACCTACCCCGCCCGGGCGGCCAAGTCCGAGAAAAAGGAGGCACATGGACACTAACGGCCAACCGAAAACCATCGAGGAAGCCGTCCAGCCGCTCAGTCGGCGCACCTTCCTCAAGGGCGCGGGAATGGCGATGGCCGGCATGGCCGGATTGGTCGCGGCGTTGAAGCCGTTGATGCAATTGGAGAGTGGCCAGATCACTTTGGCGGATCTGCTCAAGACCCATTACTCCGAACTCACCCCGGAAAAATATGTGGCGGTGGTCAAAGAACTCGAAGACCGCACCGAGAAGGATTACGGCAAACGCCCGCGGATCAGCGACACCAAGCCGATCGAGGGGGTCGAGTTCGCCTACGCCCTGAATCTCAGCAAGTGCATCGGCTGCCGCAAATGCGCCCACGCCTGTCTGGCCGAGAACAACCAGTCCCGCGAATCGGACGACGACATCAACATGTCCTACATCCGTGTCCTTGAACTGAATAAGGGCAGCATCAACGTCGAGGCATCCGATCATTATTACGAACCGGAAAGCGTCCCGCAGGAGGACAAGTATTACATGCCGGTCCAGTGTCACCAGTGCCGCGAATCTCCGTGCACGAAGGCCTGTCCGGTACAGGCCACATGGCAGGAACCCGACGGAGTCGTGGTGGTGGATTACAACTGGTGCATTGGCTGCCGCTACTGCATGGCCGCCTGCCCCTACGACGCCCGACGTTTCAATTTTTCCAAGCCCAAGCTGACCGCGGACCAGATGAACCCCAACCAGGGTTACCTGAGCAACCGCGTCCGCCCGGTAGGTGTGGTCGAGAAATGCACCTTCTGTCTCCACCGCACCCGCGAAGGCAAATATCCGGCCTGCCTGGAAGTCTGCCCCGTCGGAGCGCGCGTCTTCGGTGACATCACCGACCCGGACAGCGAGATCAATTACATCCTCAAGAACAAACGCGTTTACGTCCTGAAGGAAGACGTCGGGACCGTTCCCCGCTTCTACTACTTCTTTGACTGATGAGAGACTACCTCAAATTCCTCTACCGAGTCTGGCGCCTGTCTTTTCAGGGCAGTTGGAAGTTCTACGTATGGATGACCTTGTGCTCGGTGGTCTCCCTGATCGGCCTCAACGCCTATGCCAAGCAGTTCGTTGACGGTCTTTCCACCACCGGCCTCGTGGATCAGGTCGCTTGGGGCGCCTACATCGCCAACTTCACCTTCCTCGTCGGCTTGGCGGCGGCGGCCGTTATGCTCGTGATCCCGGCCTATATCTATCGGGATGAAAAAATGCACGAGGTCGTGCTCTTCGGGGAAATGATGGCGATCGCGGTGATCGTGATGTGCCTGCTCTTCGTCACGGTGGATCTCGGTCATCCGGAGCGCTTTCTCCACATGATCCCGCCATTCGGCAAACTCAACTGGCCGGGCTCAATACTTTCCTGGGACGTCATCGTGCTCAACGGTTACCTGCTGCTCAATCTGCACATTGTCGGCTACCTGATGTACACGAAGTACATGGGGCGCAAGCCGACCAGGATGTTTTACGTCCCGTTTGTGTTCATCGCCATCATCTGGGCGATCAGCATCCACACTGTCACCGCCTTTCTCTATGTCGGCCTGCCGGGACGCCCCTTCTGGAATCACGCGATCGTCGCTCCCCGATTCCTCGCATCCGCTTTCACCGCCGGTCCCGCCCTGCTGATCATCACGTTTCAGTTCATTCGCAAGTTCCTGCACTATCACATCGGTGACGAACCGATCTTCACGCTGCGCAAGATTGTCGTGGTCTCGATGATCATCAACGTCTTCCTGCTCGCGTGTGAACTCTTCGCCGAATTCTATTCCGACACCTACCATGTCGCGGCCGCCAAATACCTCTACTTCGGACTGCACGGCCACAGCGCCTTGGTCCCGTGGATCTGGACGGCGGTGGGTCTCAACTTTGTCGGCCTCGTCCTGCTCATTTCGCCGCTCAGCCTGCGACTGCCCTGGTTGAACCTCGCCTGTGCCCTCGCCTTCGTGGGTATCTGGATCGAGAAAGGCATGGGGCTGATCGTTCCAGGTTTTGTTCCGACTCCGCTGGGTCAGGTCGTTGAATACGCCCCGACCCTGAATGAAACGCTCGTCTGCTTCGGCATCTGGGGCTTCGGCGCGCTGGTCTACTCGTGGATGTTGCGCGTCGCCGTTCTGATTCTCCGCGGCACCCTGAAAGCACCTGCCAACGAACCTGTTTTTCCACCTTCCACCACAATCTTACAAATCAAACAAGCACCATGAAAACGAATCCACTGACCCACCTCATGGCAATGACCGCATGGCTGTTGCTGCCCACCCCCAACGCCGACGCCTTCACGCTCAAGGAATTGTCAGCCCAGAGCAAAGCCTGTATCGCCTGTCACAAGATAGAGAGCACGTCGATCTACGAGCACTGGGGCAACAGCAAACATTTCCGCGGCAACGTCGGCTGCTTTGAGTGCCACGTCGCCAACGCCAATGATGCGGACGCCTACGAGCACTACGGCGAACTCATCGCCACCATCGTTTCGCCGAAGGACTGCGGCAAGTGCCATGAGAAAGAGGTGAAGGAATTCGCCGATTCGCATCATGCCAAGGGCGGACGCATCCTCGGCTCGCTCGACAACATCCTCGCCGAGGTGGTCGAGGGCAACAACGGCTTCGTCACCGAAGGCCATCCGCACGGTGTCTCCGCCGCCGCGGTCAGCGGCTGCTGGCAATGCCACGGTTCTCAGGTGAAGGTGCTCAAGTCCGGCAAGCTCGATCCTGCCACCTGGCCGAACACCGGTATTGGCCGCATCAATCCCGACGGATCCGAAGGCGCCTGCTCCGCCTGTCACACCCGCCACGAATTCTCCGCCGCCCAGGCCCGCACGCCCGATACCTGCGGCAAGTGTCACATGGGTCCGGACCATCCGCAGTTGGAGGTCTACAACGAATCCAAGCACGGCATCGCCTACCACGCCAACGTGGACAAGATGGCACTGGACAGTCCCAAGTGGGTTGTCGGTGAGGACTACAACGCCGCCCCCACCTGCGCGACCTGCCACATGAGCGCCACCAAGGATCAGCCGGTAACGCACGACATCGGCATGCGCATCTCTTGGAACAACCGTCCCGCAATCTCCGTGCGTCCCGAGGTGTCCGACGCCAAGATGGGTCTCCCGGGCAAGGACGTCCCTTGGCAGAAACGTCGCGCCAACATGGTCAATGTCTGCATCAACTGCCACAACGAGGACTACGTCAACGCCTTCTACAAGCAGTACGACGCCCTGATCGATCTCTACCACGACAAGTTCGCCAAGCCCGGTCTTGCGCTCTACAACGCCGCCGGACCGCTGCTGCGCAAACCTAAGTTCAGCAACAAGCTCGACTTCATCTGGTTTGAGCTGTGGCATCACGAAGGTCGCCGCGCCCGTCACGGTGCCGCCATGATGGGTCCTGACTACACCCACTGGCACGGCACCTACGAGATCGCCCGCAACTTCTACACCGAGTACATCCCGGAACTGCGGGAACTCGCCGAACGCCACCTTCACTCGAAGGATCCGGAGAAGAAGAAGGCCGCCGAGGCACTCGATAAGCTCATCGAGCAGACGTTGAACGCCAAGAACCACATGTGGTTCCTCAACAAGATGGATCCGGCCGAGAGGGCCCGTCGCGACAAAGCCCGCTCGGACTTCAAGGCCAGATACAAGTGACGAAAATCCAAGCTCCAAAATCCAAGCCTCAATGAAACTCCAAAACCCAAACTCCAATCAGAGCGCTCCGCGATCCACGGAAACTGCGGATTGGAGTTTGAAGCTTGAAGCTTATTTGGAGTTTGAAGCTTGGAGATTGGAGTTATCCCCATGAACGAGTTGCTCCAAACCGTCGACGAAATCCGACGCATGTCCGAAGCCGAGCTGACCCAGCTCGGCGAGGACAGCCTCATGGACCATCTCCGCCACCAAGCCACGGAAGCCCGTGGCCGCCATGGCGGTCTGCGGCCGGGCAACATCGAGACGTTTCTGGAAGATCGCGACTGTGTCCGCTATCCCACCCGGCTGGTGCTTGAGTTCGGTGACATGGGCCCACACCAGTTCGCGCAACCCGATCGCGATTACCGCAGCAATCACCCCGAGGCCCGCGTCCTCTACCTGCGCCCCATTCTCGGCCGCCGCCCCGATCTGATTGCCCTTGCCGTCTCTTACATGATCCCCGTCATAAACTACGGCCAGGTCATCAACGACGAGCACTGCATCGAATACGGCGCGGCACTGTTGGGGCTTTCAACCGAAGATTATTACAACTGCATCTGCGAACTCGCCGATTTTGTCGGCGCTGAACCCTGTGATGCCGGGCAACAACCGCCCCCCGCCCCTTCTCCTGGCTGCGGTGGCGGTTGCAGTTGCCATTAAAACCCGTTCATCTGCCATGCCTATTTCCAGCTACGCCATCCGCTGCCAGGAGAACGAACGCGACGCGGTCGTGACCCATCTCCACACCTTGACCGGTATCACGGTCGGACCGGACACCGACAACGGCATCCCCGTCGTGATCGAATCCGATTCCACCCAGGAAGCCCGCGACTCCGTCGAACTGCTGGAAGCCATCCCCGGCGTCGAGAGCGCCGTCCTTGTTTACCACAATTTCGAAGACGAAACAGAAGACTCATAAACCGCTAATGCATGCTGACTGACGCTAACGATTCAAAACTCAACAAGGCTGTCTCCAGCCCTCCCATTAGCGTTCATCAGCGTCAATTAGCGGTTCAAAAACTTTAAAACCATGAACACCTCACGCCGCGAATTCATCAAGTCCGCCGCCATGGCCGCCGCAACCGCCGTCCTCGGTGGAGCCACCCATCAACACATTCATGCCGCCGAAGGCGCCGACGGTCTCCTTTGGCAGAAGGCACCCTGCCGATTCTGCGGCACCGGCTGCGGAACATTGGTAGGCGTGAAGGACGGCCGTGTCGTCGCTGTCCAAGGCGACCTTGAATGCCCGGTCAACAAGGGTCTCCTCTGCGTGAAGGGTTACCACGCCGGCGTCGCCCTCTACGGCAAGGATCGCCTGAAGGTTCCGCTGATCCGCAAACGCGGCCGCCTGGTCTCCTGCAGTTGGGACGAAGCCATCACCGCGATTGCCAAGGAAGTTCTCCGCAGCCCGTCCACCTTTGCCGTCTACGGCTCCGGCCAATGGACCGTGCCCGAAGGCTTCAGCGTGATGAAGTTCATGAAGGGCGGCCTCGGCAACAACCACGTCGATCCTAACGCCCGCCTCTGCATGGCCAGCGCCGTCGTCGGCATGCTCACCACCTATGGCGTCGACGAACCCTCCGGCTGCTACGACGACTTCGACGAATGCGACACTGTCATCCTCTGGGGCAACAACCCCGCCGAGATGCATCCCGTCCTCTGGTCCCGCATCGTTGATCGCCGCACGAAAGGCGAAAGGGTTGAGATTGTGGATGTCGGCACCCGCCGCACGCGCAGCACCGAAGGCGCCGATCATTACATCGAATTCAAACCGCAGGGCGACCTCGCCATCATGAACGGCATCTGCCGTCTCCTCATCAAGTGGGGCAAGCACGACAAAGGATGGATCGAGCGCCACTGCAACATCCGCCAAGGTCCCGATGGTGTCGGCAAGCCCATGAGCTGGGACGAATACGTCAAGTGGCTCGACACCTATACTCCCGAATACGTCCAAGAAGTCGCCGGCGTCTCCGAGCGCAAGCTCAACCTCCTCGCCGAACTCTTCGCCGATCCGAAACGCAAGGTCCTCTCCCTCTGGTGCATGGGCATGAACCAGCACACTCGCGGCACCTGGGTGAACAACCTCGTCTACAACGTCCATTTCGTGAGCGGCAAGTTCGGCAAACCCGGCAGCACCGCCTTCTCACTCACCGGCCAACCCAGCGCCTGTGGCACTTGCCGCGAAGTCGGCACCCTCGGCCACGCCCTCCCCGGCGGACGCCTCGTGGCCAAGCCGGAACACCGAGAACAATGCGAACAGCTCTGGAATCTCCCGAGCGGCCGCATCGCACCGAAGCCGGGCATGCACACCATGGCCATGTTCGACGCCTTGCAGAAAGGCGACCTCTCCGGCGTGTGGGTACAGGTCACCAATCCCGCTCAGACCATCCCGAACCTCCACGGTTTCACGAGCAAGCTGAAAGACCGCTTCCTCGTTGTCTCCGACGTCTACCCGACGGTCACGACCGATCTCGCCACCGTCGTGCTTCCCTCCGCCATGTGGGTGGAAAAGAACGGCATCTACGGCAACAGCGAACGCCGGACCCAACAGTGGTTCAAGATGATCGACCCGCCCGGACTCGCCCGTGACGACGTCTGGCAGGTCATCGCCGTCGCCCACAAGCTCTACGAACTCGGCCATCCAGGCATGAAGAACAAAGACGGCGACTTCCTCTTCACCTTCAAAGACGCCAACGGCAAGAAGATCGAGGCGTGGAAGTGGGAGGAATACAAGAAGCACAACATCGACAAACTGCTCTATGAGGAATACCGCCCCTTCACGAAGATGAAGAACAAGGACGTCGCCCCGTACGACGAACTCGTGAAGACCCGCGGCCTCCGCTGGCCCGTCACCAACCAGAACGGCCAATGGCGCGAAACCAAACGCCGCTTCGTGGAAGGCGACGACCCCTTCGTCGAGACCGGTCGTGGCATCGACTTCTACTGGGGCAAACAGAAGGATCACAAGGCCACCATCTGGGCCCGTCCCTATGTCGCTCCGCCCGAAGTCCCGGACGAGAAATATCCGTTCTGGCTCTGCACCGGACGCGTGCTCGAACACTGGCACACCGGCAGCATGACCCGTCGCGTTCCGCAGTTGAACGCCGCCATGCCAAAGGCCTACGTCGAATTCCATCCGGTCGATGCCGCCAAGCTCAACATCAGCACGGGCGACAAGGTTCGCCTGAAATCCCGTCGCGGCGAGATCACCCTGCCCGCCTGGATCAACGGCCGCAGTCTGCCGCAGAAAGGCATGGTCTTCGTTCCCTTCTTCGACGAATCCCTGCTCATCAACAACGTGACCCTGGACGCCTACTGCCCGATGTCGAAGGAACCAGACTACAAGAAGTGTGCGGTCCAAGTGGAAAAGGTATGAAGCCATGAAAACTCCATTCAGCAAACTCGTCCTGATCGGCGCCGTTGGAGTTCACACCTTCGTGTACCTGGCCGGATCAATCAATCCACCCGCAAAACAAAGTCCCAAGGAAATTCCGTCCACCGTGGGAAACACCGGTGCCTTGGAATCCGTCCTCCAAGTGGCGGCGGCAAGGCAACCGTCCGTTGGCAAATCAACTGCGTCACCGGGCGAATACGAACAACCGCGGGCGTTCAAATCCGTCACCCGCACGAATTCCGTCGGCAAGAAACCGTTGACCGATCGCGCCTTCTTCGGCGCCCCTCCCGTCATTGTCCATCGCGGTATCGTCACCAAAGGACGTGGCAACAACTGCCTCCAATGCCACGCCAAAGAAAACCGCATTGAACACCGCCACCAGGCCATCGCCCCCGTTCCCCACGCCGAATACACGCAGTGCACCCAATGCCACGTGAAGGCTGATCCGCAGGCCAAGTCCTTCGGCAAAGGCAACCAGTTCGTCGGCCTGGATTTTCCCGGCAAAGGCTCCCGCGCCTACCCGACCGCACCGCCCACCGTTCCGCACAAAAACTTCATGCGCGAAAACTGCATGACCTGCCACGGCCCCACCGGCAACTGGCGCATCAAGACGCCCCACCCCTACCGCACCCAGTGCACCCAATGCCACGCCCCCGAGGCCAAGCAGGACTACACCCGGCCCCAGAAAGACAGCCGCTAGTTCCCAGTTCAATTACGGCATGACTTCCGCCAAATTCGGTGGGGTGGAACGGGTGTCTCCGGCGATGTTTTTCTGAAACCCGGAAGGAAGACATGAAAACCAACCATCATCCGGTCAACACCGCGCACGAATCATTCGGTGTCATCAGTATCGCCTGTTTCCTGATCCTTGTCGCTTGGGGCAACGCCATTGCGATGCTGGTGTTTTCACTCATCGGCCTCGCTATCTGGTTCATGCTGCCGGAAACGCAGGAAGGCGGCGAATCCTCGACCCATCACCATGTGCTGGTCTTGGTGGCGTCCGGAGCCGCGGCCTTCGTCATCGCGATTCTGCTCACGTTGATGCAGGGAAGCTGAGTCCGATTCTGTAGCTACGGCTGTTCTTGTTCTGAGTGGAGGGAAGCGCTCCGTCCTGACCATTACCCACATTTCTGGGCTGAAGGCCCAAGAGCTCGAAGCATGGGGCTTTAGCCCTATGTAATCGCAATTGTGAAATGCGGCCTGAAAGGTCGTCAGAAACCTATGTAATCCGCTGGCGACCTTTCAGGCCGCGCACGTTTCCTTACCTATACACAGACGTAAACGCCTGTGCTTTGTGCTTTCGGGCTTTCAGCCCGTTCGTAGATGAGGGTAACATCAAACAACATTTGAAGCCACGGACAATCATTGATTGCAACTGCATATTGTTGCGCGTAAAAAATTGCAACTTGTGACTTTTGGTCAAGATTTTCAAACCATTCGCCGAGAGCTTCTACGCAACGATCACGGTCTGCGTGTCCCGCATTTTCGTCAAAAAAATGGACGCGAGGGGCGGAATCAAACTCGAAAAAGATATAAACCTTGGGGCTGACATAGTCTTTACTAACCCTTAACTATGCCAGCCCCTAAATAAATAATTCTGGACTTGTTTTAACGGTTTCACAATGTTGTCGACCGGAAACGCCATGAGACCGTTCACATTCTTACTCGCCGGTGTCGGCCTTTGCGCAGGGCCAATTGCGCAGGCCGAACCTTACGGGGACTGCCATTTTCACCTGTTGGATTTTCTCCAAAACGGGGAGTTCGACAACCGGGACGGGGCCTTCCCGTGCGACGCCTCCGGCCTGATGGCTGACGGGCGGTATTTCCAGCTCCCGTACGGGGAACGGCACCGGCGGCTGACAGGCCTGCTCGACGTCACGGACCGGCATGACATTGCCGACGTGGTGGTTTGCGGCATGCCGTTCGTCAAGAAATGGGCCGAAGACGATTTTTTTCTGCGCCCGAAATATTACCTCGACTCCAGTTCGCGGGTGAAGGCGGCCCGGGACACCGACCTGCAAGTAGCCGCCGCGTTCATGGATTACCAGCGGCACTTCGCCGGGAAACCGGCCCAACTGGCCCGGTTGAAGCGGCTGCACCCGTTCATCTGCGGTCTCGACACGACCGATCTCGGGGCCGTTGACCTTGCGATCAAGCGCATTCAGGAATATCCGGGCATCTGGGAAGGCCTTGGGGAGTTGATGTCGCGCCACGACGACCTCACCAACCTGACCACCGGGGAGCGTCCCCGCGCAAACCACACGTCGTTCATTCGGCTGTTCAAGTTTGCCGGGCGGGTGAGCCTGCCGGTCAGCATCCACCACAACGTCGCCCCGATCTCCCGCAACGACGACGAGGTCAAGCCGCCGTGGTATCTGGACGAGTTTCTGGATCTGCTCAACCGCACGATCCGGGATGAAACCGACGCCGCCAACCGGCCAAGCGTCATCTGGTGCCACGCCGGTATCAGCCGCCGGATTGTGGTCAATGATTACCGGCAAACCCTCGAGCGCCTACTCGACGCGTATCATGAGAATCTTTATCTCGATTTATCGTGGGTTGTGCTTGGCAGCTACGTCTACAGGGATCTGGACGGCTGGGTGGCGCTGATCGGGAAATACCCGGACAACTTCCTCATCGGATCGGATTCGGTCGGCAAATACAGCGGGATCCCGATGGAGTTGAAGAAATTTCAGGCACTTCTCAGTGCCCTGCCCGCAGGGACACGGGCCAAGGTCTCACACTGGAACCTCGCTTCGATCCTCCGCAAGGCCGAGGTGGAACGGCACCGTAAGGGATTCGGGAGAGGCGGCATTACGCTGCCGAATGATTTTTCACTGCCGGAGCGGTTTGGCCTCGAAACGCTGGGCCAGCCGTAAGCCCGGGGGATCGGCCAAGTCGGCGGACACCCGGCCAAGCGCTTGGCCAAGCGGTGTCGGCTATTGAA
>NYYJ01000118.1 GCA_002686755.1 Verrucomicrobiales bacterium | reverse complement strand
GCGGCTACCACACCTTCGCCACAGGCAAGTGGCACAACGGCGAGTTGTCGTTCGAGAACAGTTTTGACGAGGCCGAGGCGGTGTTTTTCGGCGGGGCGGCCCGGTCGCACATCGGCGTGCCGGTGCATCGCATGATCGCCGGGTTGATGGTGCCATACGACTCCGGCGAATCCTTCTCGACGGAGTTGTTCGCCGATGCGGCGATCGAGTACATCGAGAGCCGGGAGAAAGCCGACAAGCCGTTTTTCTGCTACATCCCGGTTACCGCGCCGCATTCGCCGGTGACACCGCCGGGCAAGTGGGCCACGATGTACGATCCGGAAAAAATCACTCTGCCACCCAACCATGTCGCGTTGCGGCCGGACTTGGCGTTGCGGGAGCGGGGCGGTAGTCGAGGCGGTGGCCGGGGCGGACGTGGCCGTGGAGGCGATGAGAATGCCTCGCCGGTGGAGAGAGCCAAGCAGGATTACGCGAAGTATTACGGGCTGATTTCGCACCTCGACCATCACGTCGGCCGCGTACTCGATACGCTTGAGAAAACCGGGCAGGCCGACAACACCATCGTGGTGTTGGCCACAGACCACGGCATGTCGAAGAGTAGCCACGGAGCGAGCGGCAAGAACAACGCCTATGAGCACACTTCGCGGGTGCAGATGGTGTTCAGTGGAGCCACCGTGCCCAACGGCTCTTCGGATGCGTTGGTTTACCTTTACGACATTTACCCGACGCTGTGCGGCCTCGCCGGGTTGCCCACACCGGACGGGGTCGAGGGCAAAAGCCTGGCCGGAATTATTCGCGGAAAAGCGGACAAGGTGCGAGAGCATCTATTCACCGCGTACATGCAGGATCAACGCACGATCCGCGATGATCGGTGGAAACTGTTCCTTCGCGGGGGCGATGATCGGGTGGCGTTGTACGATTTGAAAAATGACCCCCACGAATTGAACGACTTGGCCAAGCGCCCCGAGCAAGCCAAGCGAATCGACAAACTCAAGTCGGCCTTGGCCAAGGCGCGGGCCGAGTACGGCGACACCGATGAAGCTGTGGCACGGCTGATGCGCAGCCGCGGTGGTCGTCCCGGTGGAGGCCGCTCCGGCGGCGGAGGGCGGCGACCGTCAGGTGGGGGCGCTCCGCCGACCATCGACGCGACCGGCTTGGCCAAGCGCGTCGCGGAAAAACTGCTCGACCGTGCCGAGGCTGAGTCCGGCTTGGCCAAGCGGGGGTTTGAATCAGCTTGGGCGGAGTTGCACACGGAGTGGCGCGACGGGGAATCGGCCACGAGCCGGAACGACCTGATCCGCGGCTTTGTCGGGCTGCTTGGCGACCAAACCACAGAGCGCAGCGGTCGGCCCTCCGGGCCAAGCGCAGTCGTCGCCCGGGCTTTCAGCTACGCCACCGACAGCGACGGCGACCGGGAAATCACCGCCGGGGAGGTTCAGTCCGCCGCCAAAAAATGGGCCTCGGACGGCGACAAGAATGCCGACGGCAGGTTGAGTGCGGCGGAGATTGCCTCAGTCATCGAGGGCTTTATCCAGGCCATGCCCGCACCCAGGGGGCGCCGCCGCTGATTGCGGGGCCGGAACTTTTATGCGGAATAAGGCTTGTCACGCCGGGGCAAGTCGGTGAAACTTTTCTGGTTATGAAATCACTATCTATCCTGTCCATCGCCGCCGTGTTGCTGGCCGTCGTCGTCGCGCCGCAGGCACAAACCGAATCCGAAACGACAGCGTACAAAAAAATCCCGTTGCTCAACCTGACACAGTTCAGCGAAAAGCAGCAGGCGGAAATCATGAAGCGCGCCAATACGGAGGGGTGCGATTGCGGCTGCAAAATGACCGTGGCCCAGTGCCGCAACGACGACCAGACCTGCGGCAAGAGCATCCCGCTGATCGAGGCGATCGTAAAGGACATCACCGGCAAGACGGTCAAACTGGCCAAGGCCAAGCCGAAGGCGGACGACCGCATCGGCAAGCCGGTGGACATCAAGTTCACCTCCATCGACGGCAAAAAAGTCGACGTGTCAAAAATGAAGGGCAAGGTCGTGTTGATCGATTTCTGGGCGACTTGGTGTGGGCCGTGTGTAGCCGAGCTACCCAACGTCAAGCGCGCCTACGACAAGCTGCACTCGAAGGGATTCGAGATTGTCGGCATCTCGCTCGACAGCAAGGAGAGCGCGCTGCGCAGGTTCGTCAAGAAGGAGAAGATGCCGTGGCCGCAATTCTTCGACGGCAAAGGCTGGAAGAACAGCATCTCGACCGCGCACGGCATCCGCAGCATCCCGGCGATGTGGCTGGTGGACAAGCAGGGCAACCTTGCCGACCTCAATGCCCGCGCCGATCTCGAGGGGAAAGTGGAGGCACTCCTCGCCGCCCCGGACGCGAAGTGATTTTCAGTCCGAGGCCGATTCAATGATCGATCCGCCGTTCCGGTCGCCGCGAGCCAAGCTCGGCGGCCTGCACCACCTCGGGCGGATGCTTGACAAGATACGGTGCGACCTGGCCGGCACGCTGCCGGAGGAGTACCGACCCAACCTAGGGCTGTCGGTGGGGCTGGACGGTTTCCTCTGCGGCTTTCTCGGAGTCAAGTTTGATGAAGTGCGGCAAAAAATCTCCGAGGGATTGAGCGACGATGAGGTCGCGGAATGGTGTTTCACCAACGGCCTGCGCCCGAACTCGATGCAACGCCGCATCTGGAATGGGTTCTCCGAAAAATTCGGCTGGCGCGACCTCGCAACTTCCGTCATTGACGACCTCAAGAAGGAGGAGGGGTTGGGTGATCGCCTCGAACTCCAAACCGCCTTCGACGTCATCGACGAGCGGGAAGGGCGGGGGATCAAAGGCTGAGCTTGGCCAAGCGCTTGGTTTTCGGCCTTCTGCCCTCCACCTTCCACCTTACCTCACCACCATGATGCCTTTCATGATGGTCCAGTGGCCGGGGAAGGTGCAGATGTACGGGTAGTCGCCCGGCTTTTTTGGCGCGATGAACCGGAGCGCCGTCGCGGAGAGCGGGGCGATCATCCGTGTGGCGTGCAGCACTTTTTTTGACTTGGGCACGTACTGGCCGCGCTGGGCTTCCCTGGGGTTCTTGGCCATCTCGTTGGCGGCCAAGCCGATCTCCTCGTCGGCACCGGGGGCGACGATCACGATGTTGTGCGCGGTGGCGTCCGGGTTGGTGAAGTCGATCCGCACCGGCTGCCCGGCGCGCACCTCAAACCGGGTGACGTCGTACAGCATTCGCTCCTTCACCGCCGAGATCTTCACGACCTTCAGGTTTTTCTGCGAATCAAACTCCGCGTCCCGGGCGGAGGTGTTGCGCTTGGGCGCCATTTTCTGGCGGAGATCGAATGCGGCCATGAACTTCGGCAGTTCCGGATGCGCGGCGGCGAAGTCGATGTTGCCTTTCCACAATGGCTCGATCGTGCGCGAACCAAGCGCGGTGCGGATGGCGTAGCTGAGGTGGCCGATGCTCGGGTGCTTGAGGGTGTCGAGCAGTGCGTCGAGCGCGGCGGGGGTGCCGACGTAGCTCGCAGCGATGGCGGCCTCCATGCGGACGAGGCCGCTTGGGTCGTTGGCGCGTTTGCGGAGCAACGCTTGGCCGTTCTCGAGTTGATCGTGCCAGTAGCGTAGTTGGTGCGTGGCTGCGGCGCGGGCGTTGTGGTTGTTGCACTCGAGCAGCTCTGCGAGCAGCCCTGCATTCATCGCGTCGATGCCGCGGTAAAGCCAGACGGCCTCGATTTGGTGGTGCCGATGGCGGGGGACAGTCGGGTCGAGCTTGGCCACCCACGCATCGAGCGCGGCCTTGACCCTGGCTGGGTCGCGATCGCGCAGTTCGCGCTTGGCCCAGTAGCGGTAGCGGTATTCCGGGCGCTTGAGGATGTCGAGCAGTTGGCCAAGCGGAGCGCCGGCGATCTGCGGCATCTGCTGCGGCTTGGCCCCCTTGGGCATGATGCGGAAGATGCGGCCGCTCACCCGGTCGCGCCGCTCGTCGCGCAGGGAGTATTGGGCGTGGCCCTTGACCGGGTTGTACCAGTCGCAGACGTACATCGCGCCGTCCGGGCCGTACCGCAGGTCGACCGGGATGAAGCTGAGGTTGCGCGAGAAAACGAGGTTGCCGACGTATTCCTCGTCGTAGCCAAAGTCAGACTCGACCCAGCGGTGGAACTCGACGCGGTTGCTTGGCTTGTAGCGCACCTTGACGAAGCCGCCCTGCATCTCCTCCGGCCAGTTGGGGAAATCGACGAACTCCTGGCCGCACGTGCCGGAGTAGGCGCGCAGGCCGATCGGGCGCGGGTGCTGCGCCGGGTAAGCCGGGTCGAGCGCGTGGAATGCCTGCGCGTAAATCGGGTAACTGGCCATGTGCTGTCCCCAGTCGTCGAACGTGACGCCCCACGGGTTGGTGCTCATGTGGGTTCCAAACGAGGTGAGCCGGTGACTGCGCGGCTCGAACCGGAACCAACCGCTGTCCCGCTGCCGCACTGGGCCGTAAGGTGTCTCGACCTGGCTGTGGTGGAAGATCCCCTCGCGAAAAATCAGGTCGCCGTCCGGTGTCCACGCGAAGTCGTGCAGCGCGTGGTGCGAATCCTCGCAGCCGAAACCGGTGAGCAGTTTTTCGTGGGTGTCCGCCCGCCCGTCGCCATCGGTATCCTTGAGAAACGTTAAGTGCGGCTCCTCCGAGACGTAGACGCCGCCGTTGCCAAACTCGAACGACAAAGGGATGTGCAGATCGTCGGCGAAGACGGAGGTCTTGTCGGCGCGGCCGTCGCCGTCGGTGTCCTCGAGGATGATCAACTTGTCGTTCGGCTCGTTGCCGGGATAAACGTGCGGGTAGGTCGTCGAGCAACTGACCCACAGCCGTCCGCGCGAATCCCAACGCATCTGGATCGGGCAGGCCAGTTCTGGGAAGTCCGTCTCTGAGGCGAACAACGTCACGTCGAACCTTGGGTCGACCTCGAACTCGCCCAACTCGGCCTCGGGCGAAAGCAGGCGATTGGCACCGCGGCTTTGCTTGGTTGCGGGCAAAGGCTGCACGTTTGAGTCGTCGATCTTCGCTGGTACCTGTTTACCCGCAGCGATGTTCCAGATGCGCTGGTCGCGGTTGGCGGTCATGATGTCGAAGTTGCGCATCGCTGGGAGGAAGTCGAGATAGCCGTAGTTGCGGTTGCGCCCGCCAGTGTAATAAAAGGTGTTCACCGGCCGGTATCGGTGAAAAAACTGTTTATTTTTCTCCAGCACAGCCGCACGAATTTCCTCGTTGATGACCGGGGTGGGCTGGTCGAATGCCGCATTAAAAACCAAGTTGCCAAATAGCCGGTAGCCGGCGTCATTGAGGTGGCAACCGTTGAATGTGAGGTCATTTCCGATGGAATCCATCGCCTTGTTGGTAGAGTCGAAGACGTTGATGAAGCCGACTTTTTGCATCTTGGCCACCTCGCTTATGGCGCGGGTGTAGAGTCGGATGTTTTTGTTGTTTTTTGCCGCGTCGATCCCGGTGATGTTCTCGCTGGCGATCGGCGAGAGCAACACAAGCTGCGGTCCTTTTTTGCCGTTGAACGCCTTGGCCTTGCTCGCCTGCACGAACTCGGTGAGCTTGGTTTTGAATTCGGCCAAGCCGTCCGGCCCCGCGAACGATTCGTTGAAACCGTAAGCTGCAAAAATGATGTCGGCCTTGACGAAAACCAGATGCTGATCCGTGTCGGCGAAGTTGGCCGGTCGTGGCTGGTAGTGGAGCGAGTCCGCCGACCAGGCGAGGTTGCGCACTGTCAGTTGATGAGCAGGGTACGCCTGCTGAATGAGCGTTTCGAGGTAGCCAAAATCCTGTGAGCGGTCGAGCAGCGTGTTGCCGATTAGCGCAATGCTCATACCCGGCTCAACCTTGAGCGGCAGTTGGGTGTCGACCGGTGAAGTGGATTCCGGTCGGGGCGCAGTTTTTTCAAACAGCGCGTACCGTGCGAGATCAGGGCTTTCGATTGGGGCCTCTTTCCCGCTTGGTTTGTTGCGGCCATCCACGGGCTGAGCCAACAGCGCTTGGCCAAGCGCAAGGGAAACAAAAAGAGTGCAGAACAGACGACTCATTATTTTTTCTTCGGTTCACGGTGGAAGCGTTTGGTTTTGGTGATCCAGCGCAGGCCTTCCATGAGGTGTTGATGGCCGAACTTGGTGGCGAGCGATTTCACCTCGTGGCCAAGTTCGGTGTAGAAAAAGCGGCCGCCCTCGAACTTCCGAATCCAGCTCACCGGATGATCCTTGCCCATTGGCTTGCCACCGCGGGTCTTGAAGTATTCGCGGACGGGGTCGTAGCTGGTTTCGTCGATTCGCAGCAGTACCTTTACGCCGGGCAGACCGGTGACGGATTTGTCGTGGTTCGTCCAGTCGGCGGTGTAGTAAAACTCCGGGCCGTAGCCTTTCACCGAAGGATGATTCTTGTTTTCCGGATCCACGATGAGCTTGGCCTTGACGAAATCGGAGTCGCTGTTGAAGTCGCACCCGACGAGTTTGGTCCACCATGGCCAGGTATTGTGATGCACCGCCGCTGCGTGGAGGGCCATGATGCCGCCCCCGGCCTGGTACCAGTCCTTGAGTTGTTTGCGCTGTTTTTCATTGAGCGAGTTGCCGATGTCGGTGGTGCTGTTAAAGATCACGGCTTGATAGAGGTGCAGCCGGGAAAAATCCTCCGGCGACTCGGTAACGTCAAATTGCGCGCCGTATTTGCCACCGAGTTGAACGAGAAAACTGTTCAACTCTGGGATGGCCGGGTGACGATACCAGGCGGTCTTTGAAAAAATGAGGACGCGCGTCAACTCGTCCTTGTTGGGCTTACCATCGCCGTGGTCATCCACGTCGTGTGCGTTTAACCGGGGGGCGGCCAAGTCAAGCAGTAGTGAGCCTACAAAAAGGGCACCAATGATTCGAAATGCGGAAAACATGGGGGGCGATCATCCGGTTTTGCCAATGGCTTGCAAGCCGATTCACCACGTTCGGGATGTAGCATGGTTGGTTGCCGGTTGATCCATGGAAAATACGGCCGGGCATAGTTTTGGCTTGCCCCAACCGGGGGCACCGTGGAGACTCTGCTTGGTTTTCGAAACAAAATGAGTCGCGCAAAACAAACATTGTTGGCGGCGGTTGCGGGCATGCTTCTTGTGAGTGGTTGTGCCACGGAGCCGGGAAAAAAGACGGCAATCGGAGCCGGTGCGGGCGCAGCAATTGGTGCGGTGACGGGGGCCATCATCGGCCATCAATCCGGCGAGCGCGACAAGGGCGCCCTGGTCGGTGGCCTTATCGGTGCCGGCGTGGGCGGTGCGGTCGGCAACGCCAAGGAGGCCAAAGAAAAGAAGGCTGCNGCGCCGAANCCGCCNAATTAAATAAACAGGGACTTCCATTGATTTTTNAGCGGAGCCGNTTTTTTGGCTCTNCTTTTTTCTGCAATCNATGAAGGCGTTGTTTNTCCACGCGCATTTNGATGACTACGAGTTTGCNGCTGCCGGCACGTTCGAAATGTGGCGACGGCGGTTGGGCGGCGACTTTCGGGCGCGGNTGGNGATCTGCACCGACGGGGCGGCGGGGCATCACCGGATGTCACGGGAGGAGACGGCGCGCGTCCGGCTGGCCGAGCAGATGGAATCGGCCAAGCTGGCCCAGTGCGAGGTTGAGCCGCTGCGGCTGCCGAACGGCCGCCCGCCCCGCGAGGCTTGCCTGCAGGTGGACAGCGATCTGCTGGCGGCGCTCTGGAAGGCGATCCGCGACTTCGAGCCGGACTACCTGTTCGCCCCGCCAATGCCGTCCGACCCGGTCGCCGGGCTGCACGTGGATCACGTCGCCGTGGCGGAGGCGGTGCGCAAGGTGGCCTACATGATCAACGTGCCGCACGCCTTCACGCCGGAGTATCCGTCCGACGAAGGCGAGCCGAGGCCGTGCAAGGTGCCGGTCATTCTCACTGCATATGATTCGTATATGTTCGGGGCGAACTCGTTCGACCTCGCGGTGGACGTCAGCGCGGCGTTCAACCTGATGGTGGACATGACATGGTGCCACCAGTCGCAAGTGACCGAGTGGNTGCCGTGGGTCGGGCGGCACGACATGCCCGTGCCTAAGTCGAGGGAGGAATGGCGCGCGACGCTCGAGCATCGCTATGCCAAGCGCAACCGCGAGCTTGGCCTCGGCAGCGAGCCGATGGCGGAGGNGTTCGGCGTCACTGCCTGGGGCGAAATCCCGACGCTTGAGCAATTGAAAACCGACCTGCCTAACCTTATCACCCCGCCCGAAGCGGAAGCCCGCTTGGCCAAGCGCCTGGCCCAATGGCGCGGCGAGTGAGCGTCTGGCCAAGCGGGGGCGGTATTATGGCTTGATGGTTTTGTCATCTCTTTTACCCTGTCGGCGGTATGTCCACGCTGGATCGATTCGAGAGCGTCTTTAACGCCGCGTCTCGGGAGGTGTTCGCGCGGCAGCCGGTCGAGATTGGCCGGGTGCTGGTCGTGCACGACCTTCCGGAGTCGAGGCAGGATGCTTTTCTCTACTTGGCCAAGGGCTTTCTCTCGGTGCTGGAGGCCCCGGGCGGGCCAGAGTGGAAGTTGTTTGGCGGCGACACACCTTTTGGGATTCGGGAGGTGCTCGATGCAGTAGAGCAGGCCAAGCCGGATTNGGTCGTGACGTACCGTGACCTTCACGGTGCCGCCGGGGAATGGCCGCAGAGCCTGGGTCGGCATGTGGATGTGCTGACACAGGCAACGGTGACTCCGGTGCTGGTGCTGCCGTGTCCCGTGCGGGGGAATATGCCGGGCCACGCTCTTCAGAACACTGACCGCGTCATGGCGGTGACGGATCACCTGGCTGGAGACCATCGGTTGGTAAGCCACGCAGTGCACTTTACGCGGGACGGCGGGACACTTTTTCTTGCGCATGTTGAGGACGACACCGTTTTTGAGCGTTACATCGCAGCGATTGGGAAAATCCCTGACTTGGATACCGAAATTGCTAGGGAGGAGATCAGAGTGCGATTGCTGGAGGATCCGATGGAGTATATCGAGTCGTGTCGAGCCGGTTTGGCTAGAGAAGGCTCTCAAATCAAGGTGGAAAGCCGTGTGAAACTCGGGCATTTTCTTTCAGATTACAGGGAACTGGTTGAGGAGAATGAAATTGACCTGCTGGTCATGTATACGAAGGACGAAGAACAGTTGGCCATGCACGGGATCGCGTATCCGCTTGCGGTCGAGTTGCGATCGACGCCGTTGCTGATGCTGTAGAGAGGTGGCAGGAATGGAACTCATAATGATTGCCGCTGCTGGTCATGCCGTCGCCGAGGTGGCGCCGTGGATCACCTACCTGTTCACCGGACTGTTGGGGGCCATGGTATTGTGTCTTGCGCTGGAGGAAAAAATCCACGCGAAAAAATCGGTGATCGTCGGGGTGACGGCGGTGGTGGCGTTGTTGCTGGGCGCGTTCATACCCAACGGGGACGAGACCGGCATCCTGCCGTTTGGTGCGGTCCATCTCCCCAACGGGCACGAGATGAAACTGCCGGTGTTCATTCCCGGAATTGAGTGGGGAGTGATCACGATCATTCTTGGGTCGAGCCTGTTTGTGGATGTCACCAGCAAGTCGGGACTGTTCACCTTCATCGCGATCAAGCTGACCAAGATGTCGAAGGGCGATCCGCGTCGATTGCTTTGGTTTTACGGCGTGATGACCGTGGTGTTCAGCGCCGTGCTCAACAATGTCACCGCGATGATTATCGTCGGGTCGCTGAGTGCCGTTTCGCTGGGCAAGCTTGGCCAACGGGACAAGTTGCTGGGCTTCCTGCTGGTGGAGGGATTGCTAACCAACATCGGCGGACTGCTCACGTTGATTTCGTCCGTCCCCAACATCATCGTTGGCACCACAGCCGGGATCGGGTTTGTGACCTTCTTCCTCAAGGCTGCGCCGTATGTTGTCGTCGCTACTGCCGGCACCATCGTTATGGGCGCCAAGGTGTTTGGGATCGAGTCGCTCAAGACCGACGAGGAACGGGCCGTGGCGCTTGGCCAAGTTTCGAGCTTTGACGAGCGGGATGGCATCGAGAGCATGGGTTTCTTTTGGTTCGGGGCCGCGATGCTGGTGCTGTTCATTTGTTTTATTGCCACCGCATCGTTTGACGGTTGGCCAATTGGCAAGCTGGGAATGGGCTTTGTGGCGATGATGTTCGCCGTGATCATGCTGTGCAAATTCAAGTCGAGCGTCGGCAAGTTTTACAGTGGCATCGACTGGGATTTGCTGTTCTTTTTCGTCTACCTGTTCGTCGCCATCTACGCGATGGAGCAGGCCGGCGTGCTGGAACTAATCGGCAAAGGCATCGAGCCGATCATCGGCATGGGAGCCAAAGTGGGCGGCGGCCTTTTGCTGGTCTCCTCCGCGGTGGCCAGCAGCGTGACCGATAACATCCCGCTGGCGGCGGTGTTGTCCAATATACTCGATTCGATGAATATCCCCAACGATTCCGGTATGTGGTGGTCGGTGATATTCGGCGCGAACCTCGGCGGCAACCTGACGCCGATCGGTTCCGCCTCGACGCTNGTGGCGGTGACCATCATGCACAAGCACGACCTNACGCATNTCNTTCATGGGCTTNGTNAAAAAAGCGNTGCCNTTCGCGNTGCTNCACATCGCNNTGGCCACGGTGTACGTGCTGTTCGTGCTAAAGCATTTGCCGGGCTGAACCGGTTATTTCCCGGTATGGCGGGCAACCGAANAGATGCCAACCAGCAGTAGGANNGCACCGGCAGGCAGGAGTATGATGCCCAGTCCTGGNTCTGCTCCGTGTGTGATTAGGCCGCCGAGGATGAACCCGCCGGGAACCAGCAGGGTGGCCGCCGCGAGGCAGCGCGAGGCCAGCACGCGGGCACCGACTGGGAGGGCCACCCGAGGCAACGAGGCTGCGAACACGATGTTGAGCACCGACAACAGCGCGCCGTGCGCGTGGCCCAGCCGGAGCATCAGCCGGTGCGTCTCGTTGTCGCCGACATCCATGTACCAGCCGCTCCGGAATGCCAGCATGCCCTCGAGCACGATGCCGAGGCACACAAATACAAGCAGCGACCACCAGCCAAGACGGAAATGCCACCGCTCCTGCGTCGTGGCCTGCCCCTTGGGATCGCGGGGCCCAGGGCTGGCCGGGGCGTTTCTGGCCTGTTCGCTTCGTTCGCGCCGAGTGGGTTTCTGTTGGCTCATTCCTGCAAAGTCATTGGGCGGTTGTCGCGCTTGGCGGTCAACCGGCTGGCGTTATCTTCCAGTGGGTGGCCCCGGGCGTCGAGCAGAAGTTCGGCCCGCGGTGCCTCGCCAAGCGGCGCGGCGTTGGCCAAGCGCCTCCGGATGGCGTCGATCTGCCCGGCGCGCTTGGCCAAGGGGGCAGTGTAGTCGAACGGCAAGCGGGCTAGGGGCGGATGGGCCGTCAGCGCCTTGTGGGCAATATGGCGGATTGCCGCGTATGGGTCGTCCATTGTGCGGATCAGCCACCGTGCCTGCCAGTCCCCGCCGGAGGCGCGCCGCGCCGGTTCCCAGCCCATGTGCCAGGCGGCGATGGCGCGCTGGCCGGCGTCGCCCTGTAGCAGCATCCTGAGCATCGACGAGATCGATTTGTCGTCGTCGTCGAGCGGCGGCTTCCGATGCCCGTACCATTCGGCGAGGTGGCGCCGGGTCCAGTCGAGGGTCTGGTCGAGATGGCAGAGGTTGCAGGCGTTGGTGCGGCCGGTTTTCAACTGGGTCGTGACGTCAGGGGAATCGACTTGGTGGCTGCGGATGGCGCCGAGCAGGCCGTAGGTTGTGTGCGGCATATGGCAGTTGTAGCAACGGCTACCCGCCGACGCTGCGTCGTGGCGGGTGTGCGCGGCCAGGTTTTCCCGGAATTTGTCATGGCACTGGAGGCACGCCTCGTTGGTATCCATGCGGGGCGCGAGCTGGTCATTGCGGTCGTGGTAGCCGTGCATCGAGTGGCAGGAGACGCAGGACATTTTGCCTCGCTGAAAGCAGGGTGTGTCGAGCAGGCCGTTATACTCACGGCCGGTGACGCGGACCATGCCGTCCGGCCAGAACCGGTCGTTTAACCATTCGTCGCCGGGGTGGGGATGGCCGTGCTGGGAGAGAAACGCTTTGGCCTCCTCTCCCTGAGCTGGCTGTGTGCCGGAAAATGAACTGGCGTGCACAACGGTCGTGTTGGCTTTCAGCGGGTTGCCCGGCAGAAACCGCGGGCCATTCCTCAGCCAGTCCACATTGTTGGGTGTGTACTGGTAGGCGTGGCACTGGCCGCACACCTGCGCCGACAACCGATGGTCGAATCCGCCGCCGGGGTTGAGGATGCCGTGGGGCGTGCCGCCGCCCAAGTGCGCCCGGTACCGGTTGGCCGGATTTTGGTAATGCGCGATGTGTGTCCCGGCGGGGCCGTGGCAGGCTTCGCAGGCGATGCCCAATTCCGCGATCTCGGAGTGGAAAGTGCGGTTGCGATTGTCTGGCGCGGGTCGGCCTGCCACCGCGTGGCACTTGATGCAGCTGTTATTCCACTTCGCACCTCCGATTGGGTGGTTCGGGTCGTGCAGAAATGTGTCTTGCACTGGTGCCCATTTCTGATCCGCGATTAGCCAGCCGTAGGGGAAGGGGTGTTGCATATTGCCCTTGGCGTCGGCGACCCAGTAAACCTGCAGATGATGCGAGCCGGTGGTCAGGGTCGCGCGCTGTTCGACCTGCTCGATGCCGTCCGCGCCGACCTTGCTGATCCAGTATTCATCACCCTTTTTCTCGAGCTGCAGCTCCGCTTGGCCAAGCGGAAGCTTAGTGCCGTGCCACTTGGCCAGAACCGCTTCCGGCTTGGCCAACTGTGTCATCGTGCGGTGGTAACTGTGGTGCCAACTGTGGTACTCGGACGGGTGGCAGGCACGGCAGGTTTGCGACGAGGCGTAGGCGTTGTCCGGATCAGTGACCGGGCTGAGCCGGGACTGCGTCGGTGCGGAGGAGAGCAGCCTGGCGCGCGAGGTTTCGTTGTGCGTGTACGCGGCGTACTTGAAAATTCCCAGGGCGGCGGACAGCGCGAGGGGCAGCGCCACCAGTCCGGCGGCCTGCAGGCGGGTCGCCCGGCCAAGGAACGGTGCAACCGCGACCAGCAGCAATCCCACCGGGACAACCAGTTCCAGCCCGGGCGAGTCAAGGCTTGTCAACACGCCGCTCATTAACGGTCAGTCGATCGCGGCCGGGATCGTGAGCCGGTAGTAGCCGTCTGGCAGTGGCCGGTGCACGGCGGGAATCCCGTAGGTGACCGTGCGCTTGGCTTCCCCGGCCGGAAATGCCTGCACCTTGATCCAGTCGCCGCTTCCGAGGTCGGCGGTGCTCCACAGCACATACGCGCGGCCGGCCTGTGCCTCGAACGAGACGGTTACGGTTTGTTCATGAAGAGTCAGGTTCAGCGCCAGCGCGCTGGCAGCGTTGTCGGGCCGGGTGCCGGCGAGGTATTCCTCAAGGTTGGTGTGGCCATCGTGGTCCGGATCGAGCGCGGCATCGGCCGGGTCGTTGGGGTTGAGGCCGTACTGGGCCTCCCAAAGGTTCGGCAGGCCGTCTTCGTCCGCGTCGCCGAGGATCAGGTTGGCCCGGCCCGGCGTGGGGCTGTTCGGGAAAAAGATGATCGACTTGGCCCCGTCGGGGTAGCGGCCCTCGGAGGTGCCGCGCGTCTGCTCGCCGAACAGCACCGAGTCGATCTCCTTGTCCTTGGCGTCGGTCAGGACGATCTCCTCGCCGCTGCCGCTCAGGCGGAAGCCGAGGTGGGTCGGCCCTTCGGCGGGGGCGTTGTCGGCGGCCAGA
>NYYJ01000117.1 GCA_002686755.1 Verrucomicrobiales bacterium | reverse complement strand
GTCGAAGGTGGACGGCAACGGGCAGAACGACCTGCGCCTGTTCTCCGAGGGTAACACCGGCAACAGCAACCCGCTGTTCAACATTGGCACCGCCAACAATGGGGCCAGTGGTTCGATTGACTTTTACATCCGGCAGAGCGGTTGGCCCACGGTGAACCACATTCACTCCACCGCCGAACCGTATGACGGAGAGTGGCATCACGTGGTGTTCGTGCAGGAGGAGGGTGAGCGCCGGGTGTACGTGGACGGCGAACTGGACGACGTGGAGTTGGTGGCAAAGCCAGAAGGAACGTTCAACGTGAATGACACGACGATCGGTGGGATATTGCGCTCATCGGCGTCGCACTGGGTGACGGGATTGATCGACGATGTGGCGATCTGGAAACGTGCACTCAGTGATGACGAGGTGGGTTCGTTGTTTGCAAATGGCGTCCCGACCGGCATGAAGAAAAAACTTCCGTTGGAGATTCGCTCGTTTGACGCTGATTTCCCAACGGTGGCTGTGGGAGGCAAGGCCACCTTGAACTGGGATGCCAGTGCCGATGCCACCCTCCATGTCGAGCCGAAGGCGCTGCTCGATGCAGAGTATAGTCAGGACGGGATCGTCAACTCGGTTTCCGAGTTTGGGGTCGGCTCTATCGAGGTGACTGTCAAGGAATCGACCACCTTCACGCTCAAGGCGGTGCGCGGAGCCGAGACAGTGGAGGCTTTGGTGACTGTCGAGGTCATTTCCGGCGTGGCTGACGGATGGACACTGATCGATAATTTCGAGTCTCGTGATGCTGCCAACGTTGAGGGGTCATTTCTCGACGCCAACAACACGTCGATTGGAGGCATTTTGCGCGCCTCGGCGTCGCATTGGGTGACGGGACTAATTGACGATGTGGCCATCTGGAAACGGGCGCTCAGTGACGAAGAGATTTCCGCAGTTCAAGATGCCGGTTTGGAGAATAGATCGGAAAGTTTAGGCGCTGATATGATTGCCTATTGGCCGTTGGATGAAATACNGGGTGAAGTGACTCCTGACGTGATCAACGGCTACGACTTAGAATTAACCAACCTGAGCGCCGATGACCTGGTGGAGGGGCAGATTGGCAATGCCTTTTCGTTCTCCAACGAGAATAATACACTGTTGAGCCGGGTGCATGATGCTGCCGATGAGTTGCCGGCCAACAAGCATGATTCGTTCACTATTTCAATGTGGTCACAAGTGGACGGGAACGGGCAGAATGATTTGAGGCTCTTTTCGGAGGCTAACACGGGCAACAACACTCCGTTGTTCAACATCGGGACTGCCAGCGACGGTGGCAGCGGGTCGGTTGACCTATATATTCGTCAGGGTGGTTGGCCGACGGTTGGGCATATCTATTCCACCTCGGAGCCTTACGATGGTGAATGGCGCCATGTGGTATTTGTTCAGGAGAATGGTCAGCGCCGTTTGTATGTGGATGGGGAACTGGATGACTTGGAGATTCCAGCGAAACCGGCTGCGGTGTTTAATGCCAGTGACAGTATCAATGGCCAGGGCGGTTGGCAGAACCCAGAGGGCTCTGCGGTGGTGCTCGATGTCGAAGGCAACCAGGCGCTCGGCTTTACCGGACAGAACGATCTTAATGCGTTGCAATTGCGATCCCTGCAACTTTCTGAAGGCGAAAAAGCGACCGTGTTCCTACGACTGGCCGCGCTGGATGATGCCGCCGTTGACGGGCAGGTGAATGTGCTTTTTGGCCTCACCGAAAAACCGATACGCTTTGTTGGTGATTTCAACAACGACGCTGGACCCATTGTAAGACTAACCAAGGAGCCAGGCTTTGGCCCGATCACTTTAAACGCACGCAATGGGGTGGGCAATGAATATACGGTCGGTGATAGCGTTCTGGATTTTGGAGGCGTTTATAACATCTGGATCGATGTGGAAAACAAGTCCAACGATGACGGCGATGTTTACTCGGTGTACATTGCCGAGGAGGGTCAGGCCGAGCGCACGGTAGTCTTTGAGAATTTTGTCAGCGACCGCAACCCGGCCGGCACGGTCGACCTGGGCAAGCCCAAGCCCGATCTGATGTCATTGCTGATCATGAGTTCAGGCCTGAACGCCGGGCTGGGCAACCTGCTTTTTGATGACCTTTACATCAGCATCGGCAAATTCCTCGACACGGTGCCGGTGGCCTCCTCTTTTGTCGGAGCGGCAGCTCCGGAGATTATGCTGCATTCCAGCCGTGTTTCCGGTGACGGAGCAGGATTCAGCTTCGATTGGAATTCCACCTTGGGAAGTATTTATCAGGTGCAGAGGCAGGCCACACTTAGCGCACCGTGGCAGACTATCGCCGACGCCTACCCGGAGGGTGGCGCGNCCGGGGACAACACNTCGTACACCGACACCGGCNTGGGTGCCTCGGCGATNTANCGNGTGNCACAGCTTGCGAAGCCGCCNCTGTTCTTCGANGACTTCGAGTCCGGGGCCAAGGGCTGGGAAGCNTCNGANCTGGGCGAGAGCGGCACTTTGTGGGAATTGGGTAAGCCGGTCAACGGNCCGGGAGAGGCACACAGCCCGGTTAATGTCTACGGCACCGATTTGGCCGGGAACTACGAGGATTACACCGACGTCTACCTCGTCTCCCCGGTCATCGACCTGACCGGCAAGGACAACGCGAGGCTCGAATTCTGGAGCTACCGTGACTGCGAACCGCCGCTCGACGGCGAACTCATGGACTGGTGCCAGATCGTCATCCTGGACGAGGAGGGGGACTGGTTGGTCGATGATCCCATCTGGATTCGCGGCGGGGAGGCGAAGCAATGGCGTCTTGAGAAGGCGAAGATTCCGGCTGAAGCACTTGGTCAAAAGATTCGGTTAGAATTCAACTTCTCAACTGATGGTGGGCAGGACAACGGCCCGCAGGCCGGCTGGTTCATCGACGACGTGGCCATCACCACCAAGTAGCGCCCAGGGCAAGCGCGTCACGGATTTGTGGTCGCAACCGCCCGGCAACGGGCGGTTGCTTTTTTTTCAACCGGTGCGATGGTTCCGCCTGGCTATGCGAAGGGGATTCACGTTGATTGAACTGCTGGTGGTGATTGCCATCATCGCGATCCTGGCCGCACTGCTGTTGCCGGCACTCTCCCTGGCCAAGCGCAAGGCGTGGGTCACCACCTGCATGAACAACCTCAAGCAGATGGGGCTCGGTTCCCAGATGTACGCGGACGATGACAGCCTGGGCCGGCTCACCGGCTGCGAGAGCCCGGGGGACGACAACCTGAACTGGCTCTACCCGGAGTATATCTCCGACAAGAATCTCTTCATTTGTCCGTCCACACAGAATTACATCCGCACGGAGGCCAAGCGGGACTTCCTCCCCAAGAGCCAATCGCGTTACCTCGGCAAGCGGGAGGTAAAGGATTTGCGGTTGATGGCCGCCACGAAGGGCCACAGCCCGGGCCACAGCTACGAGCCGTGGGGGTTCATGGGCGGGGACAACAGCGTGACCACCACCCTGCGCGCCTGGAACGGCCGCAACTGGAAGGCGCCCACTGTCCTCAAGACGCAGACCTCCGTGCAGACTTACGTTTACAAGACACCATCATTCGGTAAAAAGGGAACCAGGTCCAATCCGGGCATCGTGTGGCTGATCCGGCAGGCCGACTTCGGGGGCTTGGGCGCGATNAACAANTATCCCGACAAGACNGATCCGCANGGCGCGGACGGNGAACCGATCCTGTTCGCCGACGGCCACACCGANTTCGTNAAGGTCGNCAACTACATCCGCGGCCGCGATTTTTCCCANGACTGGAACCACGGTCAATGAACACGCAGTAATCCGCCCCTAAAGTTGAGAGCCGCTTGGCCAAGCGCTTGGCCAAGTTTTTCGGGGGGCTGGTTCGATTGCCTTACGACAGGCCGGGCCACTTGTCCCACGGGATGAGGGAGAGGATGAGCAGCAGCGCGATGGCATACAGGATGAAGTTCGCCCGGTGAGCGGCGTTGGCGTCGTTCCGCTTGGTCTTGATGCGGGCGACAGTCACCAGCACTGCGGCGATCAGCATGACCATCGGGTGCTCGACAGCGTAGAGGCGGAGGTTGCTGCTTTTCATCGCGAGGCCGAAATCCTTGAACGCCTGCTGCACGGTGGGGCTGAGGAAATACAACACCAGACCAAGCGTAAACTGCAGGTGGACGGCGATGAAGGCGGCGAGTCCCAGTTTTTTGTCCCCAGCCGATGACTCCCGCCCTGACAGCCATCCGCGAAGGGAGTGGAACGTGAAGAGGATCACGAGGAGCAGGACGGCGTAGGCGAGGTAATGGTGCGAGTTGAGGATTGCGGAATACATGGTTTCGCTGGGCTTTCCGGTCGTGCCGGTCGGCGGGCATTTATGCGGCAACGAGCAGGCCAGTCAACTCAATCGTGCGCCGGTTCCGCCGCCGGTGGATCGGCCGCGAGGAATGCGGTCACCATGTTCTCGAGCGCTTCGATCCAAAGCGGGTGCTCGTTCATGCACGGCACCAACTCGAGGCTCTCCCCACCGGCCTCGGTGAAAGTTTCCTTCGCCCTCATGCCGATTTCCTCGACGGTTTCGAGGCAGTCACAGACGAACGCCGGGCAAATGACGAGCAAACGTCGGACGCCCTGCTTGGCCAGTCGCGGCAGCTCGAGGTCGGTGTACGGCTTCAGCCAAGGGTCGCGGCCCAGCCGGGACTGAAACGCCACGGAATAGTTTCCCGGCGGCACACCGGCGGCTCGGACAAAGGCGTCCACGGTCTTGAAGCATTGGGCGCGGTAACAGGTGTTGTGCGACGGATGGTTGCCGGCGCAGCAGTCGTCGGCNGCGAGGCAGTGGCTTCCGCTTGGGTCGGTTTTTTTCAACTGCCGCTCCGGCAGCCCGTGGAAGCTGAACAGCAGATGGTCATATCCCCGGTCCAGCGTCCCGCGGGCGCTCGCGACCAGCGCCCGGATGTAGTCCGGGTGGTCGAAGAATGGCGGCTGCACTGCCAGCTTCAAGCCAGACGCCATGCGGCGAAGGACGGTTTTGGTTTTTTCCACCGCCGTCTCGTAGCTGGACATGGCGTAGTGGGGGAAGAGCGGGATCAGGAGGAGTTCATCGACACCATGGTCAAGCAGTTGGTCGATGCCGTGCTCGATGCTTGGGTTCTGGTAGCGCATGGCCAACGCGACCGGTACATCCACCCGGGCCTGCAGTTCGGCGCAGACATTTTTGCCGGTGACCACGAGCGGGCTGCCCTCGGGTAGCCAAACCTTTCGGTACGCCTCGGCGGATTCTTTCGGTCGGGTCGGCAGGATCAGGAAATGGACGAGGAAAAACCGCGTGATCCACGGGATGTCGATCACGCGCCCGTCCATCAGGAATTCGCGCAGATACCGACGCACATCACCCACCTCCGGCGAGTCGGGCGACCCGAGGTTGACCAGCAAAACTCCTTTTTTGTCACTCATGTCAGTTGGTTATCTGCCGCCCTCTCCCGCTGGGAATAGGGTGCTTTGTTATGCGCGTCAGCGTCGTGGAGTGCCGCAGTCCCTGCCGCTTTGGGGCGCGATCCAAAGCGGTGCGGAGCACCGCACTCCAAGACGCTGCCGCGGCATCCGAGAGCGATTTGGCCAAGCGCGTTCCTGTTGATTCCTTCTCCCTCAGGGAGAAGGTGGTCGAAGGCCGGATGAGGGTGAGAACATTCAAATGGTTTTTTAGGAAAGCCATTATTCGATTTCCATTTTCAAATTGTGTGCGATTTTTTCGGCGGCCTTGCGGCCGGAGACGATGGAGTCTGTCAGGGAGACTCCATCCCGGCAATGCCCGGCGAAAAACAGGCCGCCAGCTCTCTGCTCCGTTTCGTTCATGAACGCCTTGAATCGGCCGAAGCCGACGTCGTATTGGGGAATGGCCCGGCGGTGCACGAAGACGTGCCGATAGGTCGGCTCGCCTTTGACACCCAACACGATCCTCAAGTCTTCCATGACGAGTTCGCAGATTTCATCCGGGTTTTTTGTGACGAGCTGCGGGGCGCGCAGGCCGCCGATGTAGCTCGTCAACAGCACTTGGCCAAGCGGCGCGCGGCCCGGGAACAGGGAGGAGGAAAAAATTGTCCCCAGCGAGTTCAGTTGTTCCACCTCCGGGTTCAGCGCGCCGAATCCGTCCAGCGGATGTGCCACGTCCTCCCGGCGGAAGCCCAGCACGACGCTGGCCACGGGGGCGTACTGGATCCCGCCCAACTCCGACAGGCTGACTCGGTTTGAGTCGCAGGTAAGCTGCAGCTCCGCCAGCCGGAACGCCGGCAACGCCAACAGCACGGCGGAAAAGTCCTCCGCTTGGCCAAGCGACCAGGCGTTGTCCCGCCGGGTGATTTCGCGGATCGCCTGGCCGGTGCGAATCTGTTCCTTCAGCCGTTGGCCAAGCGCGGTGGTCAAGGTTGCCAGTCCGTGGTCGAAGGAGAACTTGGGCGCGTTTTGCTTGGAGACGCTCCCGCTGCGTTTCCGTTCGCGGGCACCGAGGAGTTGGCCAAGGATGAGGGAGCCGTACCGTTGCTCCAGCGCGTGCAGTTTGGGGAACGCCTCGCGCACCGACAAGGTTTCCGGCGAGCCGGCATAGACGCCGGCAACGAACGGGTTGATGGCGAAATCGAGAAACTCCCTGCCGATGCGCCGCCGGACAAACTTGGCCAAGCTCTCCTCCTCGTCGGCGGGGGCGCGGCGGATGAACGGCTCGGCCAGCAATCGCGCCTTGGCCCGGCAGGAGAAAAGAGGTGACGCAAAAAAGCCAAGCGGCGAGGCGGGGAGCTTGACCGGGCGATTGTTGCGGACGATGTACCGGTTTTCGGCCGAGTCGCTGGTGTCGATGCGGCGCTCCTCCAGGCCAAGCGCCGCGACCAGTTCGCCGATGAGCGGGGAGGTCTCGAGGATGGTGTTCGGGCCGCACTCGGCCAGGTAGCCGCCTTCGCGCACGGTTTGAATGACACCGCCGACGCGGTCTGCCGCCTCAAAAAGGACGGCGGGGATGCCGCGCTGCTGCAGCCGGAACGCCGCCGTCAGGCCGGTGATCCCGCCGCCTATGATTGCCACCGGTTTCAAATGGTTTTGGAGTAGCGGGGGGTGTCGCTAAATTCGATGGCCGGGTCGAACCGCATCGCGATGTTCCGGATGAACAGCCGCCCGGCGTCCGTGACGGCCAGCCCTGAGGCATCGAGCCGCACCAACCCGTCGTCCGCCATGTCGCGCAACCCCTCGATGACCCCGGCGAACGCCTCGCGGAAGTCGATGCCGAGCCGCGCCGACAAGTCGTCGTAGTCGAGACTCAGGTCGCACATCAGCCGGGTGATCACGGTGCGGGTCTGTTTCTCCGCGTCGGACACGAGGCAGGCCTTGGCCACCGGCATCACGCCGTCGTCCACCGCCCGGCGGTAGCCGTCCAGTTCCTTGATATTCTGCCAATAGGCGTCGGGGATTTGCGAGACGGATGACATCCCGAATGCGTGGATGTCCGCGCCGCCGTGCGTGCTGTACCCCTGGAAATTGCGCTGGAGAGTTTTCTCGCTCTGGGCCACCGCCAGTTCGTCGTCCGGGCGCGCGAAGTGGTCCATGCCGATGTAGACGTACCCCTCGGCGGTCAGCTTCTCGATGATGAGCTTGAGCAGGTTGAGCTTGGTTTCCGGGGTGGGGAGATTTTTTTGCTCGAGGATTTTTTGCGCCGGCTTGATCCACGGCACGTGGGCGTAGCTGAACACCGCCAGCCGGTTCGGCGACAGCCGGATGATCTCGTCGAGCGTCTTTTCGAAGGAAGCTTCCGTCTGGTGGGGGAGCCCGTAAATCAGGTCGATGTTGACCGAATGAAACCCGGTCTCCCGCAGCCACTCCACGCTGGCGCGGGTGATCTCCATCGGCTGAATCCGGTGGACTGCCTCCTGGACCTTCGGATTGTTGTCCTGCACGCCCATCGAGGCCCGGTTGAAGCCGGCCTCCCAAAGCGCGGTGACGTGTTCGCGGGTTAGCCCGCGCGGGTCGACCTCGACGCCGGCCTCGCACCCGGGGGCGTCCCCGAAATGCCGATGCAGGATCGAGCCGAGTCGCCTGATCTCGTCCGGCTGGAGGAAAGTCGGCGTGCCGCCGCCGAGGTGCATCTGGACCACCCGCCGGTCGCCGATGCCTTCTTCGCAAAACGCGGCCATCTCTCGGTCGAGGTAATCGAGGTAATCCGTCCCTTCCCGGTGCCGGGAGGTGATGACGGTCGTGCAGCCGCAGAACCAGCAAAGCGATTCGCAGAACGGGATGTGGCAGTAGAGCGACAGGTCGCGGTCGGACTCTTTGTTGGCTTTGATCAACCCGTGGAGCCGGTCGGTGTCGTACGATTCGGAGAACCGCGTCGCGGGCGGGTAGGAGGTATACCTCGGTCCCGGCACATCGTATTTGCGGACAAGATTCAGGTCGACGGACAGTTCGCTCACTGGAAATTCCTCACGGTGGTGACGACGGCCTCGATGCTGTCGAGCCGGGCATCCATGGTGACGCCGTGCCCCAGGTTGAAAATATAACGGTGAAACCCACGCATGGTTTCGAGGATGCGCTGGGTTTCGTTCGCGGCAATTTCGGGGGAGGCCGTGAGTACGGCAGGGTCGAGGTTGCCCTGCAGGCCCATCCCGTCGGGGATGCGCGTACGGATCTCCCCGAGGTCGGTCGTCCAGTCGACGCTCAGGAACGGCGCGCCGGTCTCGACCAGTTGATCGAACGAGCCAAGTGTGCCCCGGGAGAAAAGGATCACCGGCGCCTTGCCGGCCAGGCGGGAAACGATCTCGGCGATCCATTTCCCGGAGGCGGCGTTGTAGTGCGACGGCGGCAGGCAGCCGCCCATCGAGTCGAAAATCTGCACCGCATCGGCGCCCGACTCGATCTGCAATTCCAGATAGTCGGCCACCGCGTCGGTCAGTTTTTCCATCAGCAGTTCAAACAGGCTGTGGTCCTCGTGGTACAGCCGCCGGGCCAGCATGGTGTCCTGCGAGTTGCCCCCGATCATGTAGTTGGCCAGCGTCCAGGGCGAGCCGGCGAACCCCAGCAACGCCTGCTGCCCGTCGAGTTCCCGTTTGACCTGGCTCATCGCTTGGCGAGTGTAAGCCAAGCGCTCCCGCAGCCCGCCCGGTTCCAGCCGCTCGATGTCGTCACGGTTGTTGATCGTGAACTCCATCCGGATGCCGTTTCCGTCGGTGAACCGGTACGGTTGGCCAAGCGCCTCCGGCACGACGAGGATGTCGCTGAACAGGATCGCGGCGTCGAGCGGGAACCGGCGAAGCGGCTGCAGCGTGACCTCGGTCGCCAAGTCGGGCGACTTGACCAGCTCGAGGAAGGTGTATTTCTCCTTCAGTTTGCGGTATTCCGGAAGCGACCGACCGGCCTGCCGCATGAGCCAGACCGGCGGACGCGAGATACCGTTGCCGTTGCAGGCGTTCAGGAAACATTCCCGGCTGTTGATGGGGTCTTTAGTCACGGATGAATGTCGCGGGAGGCGAAACCGCCTCCGGACAACCTATCAGCAGAGGACGTTCGGCTCAATGAACATTGCTCGCCGAGCCTGCGCTTGGCCAAGCGGGAGGGCGCTCAGTTTGCCGGTCGCCGTTTCAGGGTCACCCCCTGCGTGGCGCCATGGCGGGTGCGCCGGTCGTAGCCCTGGTCGATTTTGCGGTATTGCAGGAGGAGGGCGGTGGTGTTTTTCTCGATGTCGCTTTTCAGCTTGTCCAGCGAGAGGGAGGCACCGCAGACACCGAGGTATTTGTCGATCGCTTCGGCTGCACGGAGCGCGATCTTGACGTGCCCCTCCTCGTGCCGCAGCAGGTTGGCCCGGTAAATCCGCCACTTCGTCCGCAGCGCGCCCGGAGTGTTCTGGAAATCGGTCCAGCGTGGCGTCAGCACCTTGATGTCGAGCAGCACGGAGCGGCCGGACACGATCCAGACCTTGCCCCGCCGCTTGAGCTGGTAATCCCAAGTGAGCGACCACTCTGTGAGGCCGTCGTACTGTTTTCCGTCGTCCTTGTTGACCGGGCCGTTGCGGTCGATCATCTGCCGCAGCTCCTGGACGGAGGAACCGGTGACTGGATAAGTATCATCGCGCCGCTTCACCGTTGGCGCCGCCGTGGCATGAGCCGCCGCGAACAGGGAAATCAGAATGGCCAATCGAAGCAAATGCACCGCCGCCGGTTCTACGCGCCGGACCGCTTCCCGGCAAGCCGCTTGGCCAAGCGCAGCGATCATAACAAGGCCAAGCCGGCGAACGAGGTGGAGGATGTGAAGAATGGTGCGCAGTACAGGACTTGAACCTGTGACCCCTACCGTGTCGAGGTAGTGCTCTACCAACTGAGCTAACCGCGCATCTTCAATTACTTAGGTTAAAAAATAAGACACTACATTTTGGTT
>NYYJ01000116.1 GCA_002686755.1 Verrucomicrobiales bacterium | reverse complement strand
GAAGCGGCCAAGCCGGATCTTGGAAGCCTGGACGACCCGGGCTCGCCGCTTGGCCAAGGGATGGTCCCGGGGATGATGCCGGGGATGGGGATGGACATGCCGGGCATGAACCCGTACGGGATGATGATGCCGGGCATGATGGGCATGGGGATGCCGGAGGAATCCGATAAAGTGAAGTTGGCAGAATTGTCCGTCGTCTCGCAGGCGGCGCGGGTCGGCGACTGGGAGTTTTTCCAGTTGATCCTCGAGCGCGGCGCCGACCCAAAACGGGACGAACCGGACGGCAGCACCCCGCTGCACCACGCCGCCGCNAACCCGGACGGAGCCATCCTCAGGCATTTGCTGACGCAGCAACCCGACCTCGACACCCGGGACGACGCTGACCGGACCGCCGCCGCGCACGCCTATTTTGCCNGCCAGCCCGAAAACATCCGCCAACTGGAACAGGCCGGCGCCAACCTGAACGACAACATCCTCGTCAACGCCGCCGTCCGCAAACTGGACCGGGAGTTCATCGCNCACCTGATCGACAGAGCGAAAAAGCCGCTGGACGAAAACTGGAACCGCGCCCTGCCGGAGCTGGCAAAAATCATCAGGCCGGAGGATTACCCCGGAGAACCGGGCAACCCCATGATGATGGGAATGTACGGCATGGGAATGGGGATGATGCCGGGGAAATNCGCGGCCAAGGCATTAACCGAGGAGGAGCTGGCGACCACCCGGGCCATCGGGACGCTGCTGCTCGAGAACGGCCTGACCTCCGCCAAGATCAAGACCGTGGACGACCTCGCCAACCTCACGCAACCCAAGCCGGAGACGGAACCGAACGAATAGCCCAGCCAAGCGCGACGGCCTCAGGGCAGATGATCCGCAGATTCTGCGGATGAAGAGTTACTTGGACTTGGTGAGGACGATGAACCAGGCGGAGNCGGACGCGGNGTTGCCGGCGAGCACCATGTGGCTGCCGGGCTTCAGGTTCTGGTTTTTTTGAACCAGCATCTTGCCCTTGCAGAACAGGGCGACGGCGACCTTGTTGTTTTTCTTATTGGTCACCTTGATCTGGGCGGCCCGGCTCAGCTTGGCGGACTTGGTCGCCGCGTCGGCGATGTTCATCTGCTCGGAGTTCAGCTCGTAGTAATGCTTCCACTTGAACACCCGGGCCAGCTTCCCCTTGATGCCGGCGGAGACTTCCATCTGGTCTTTCTGCTCCTTGCTGGTGCCGAGCACGAGGCGGGCCTGCACGGTGACCGGGTCAGCCTGCACCGTGACGTGGGCGGTGGTGGCCAGCAGCAGTGCGGCGGCCATGGCTGTGAGATGTTTCATTGGGTGGTTGTGATCGATCGGGGCATCGCAAAGGCGGGCCTATAGAGGGACGGGAGGGGCTAATCAAGCCATAGTTGAAGGGTGTCAGAACGGAGATCCATGGCGTAGTCGAGCCAAACGATGCTCATGCCGTCGTCCCCGGTGTTGTAGGTCATCACGTCGATGTTGTCGTCGGACAACTCCAGTTCGTGGTCGCTGCCCAGCAGGATGCCGAGGTCGGGCGGCGCGTTGAGTTGAAGCGTGAGCAACAGCACGAGACCGGCCGCGCCGGCGAGTGGCATGAACCAATGCAGCAGGCGGCCCACGGCCGGTGCCGGCTTGGCCAAGCGTCTGGCCTCGCGCTCCTCCCGCTCGATAGCCTGGGAAATCTGGCTCCAGTGGAAGTCGCCCGGCGCCGGCAGTGTGCGCGGCAGCTCGGCACCGGCCATCAGCCCGCGCACGGCGGTGAGCCGGGCGTGCAGTTCGCGCAACGCGTCATCGCCCTCGATGCGTGCGCGCAATGCGTCCGCCTCGGCNCCGGCGAGTTCACCGTCCACCAAGGCTTGTACCTTCAGCTCTGTCTCGTTCTCGTTCATTCGATTAATCCGTCCCGTTTCAGCGTTTCTTTTAGCAGGCTGGCCATGCGTCTCCGGGCGTAAAACAGCCGCGACATGACGGTCCCGATGGATGTGCCCATCTTGTCGGCGATCTGCCGGTACTCGAGTTGCTCGAACTCGTACAGGACGATCACCGTGCGGTGTTTGTCCGAAAGCTTGGCCAAGGCAGCGTCAATCCGCTCCCGCAGCTCCTCCCGGCTCAGTCCCTCGACCGGATCGACCGGATCCATCTCGAGCCGGTTCTCGACCGGGCCGGTGACCTCCTCCATCGCCTCGATGGAGTCCATCCGCGCCCGCTTTTGCCGGCGCAACTCGTCGAGGCAGAGGTTGGTCACGATCCGGCTCAGCCAAGTCGGAAAACTGGCCTCACCGTGGAACTGGTCGAGGCGCTGCCACGCCTTTACCCACGCGTTCTGGGAAAGATCCACCGCGAGATCCTCGTTGCGCATGATACTGTAGGCGCGCACGTAGATGCGGTCGCGGTGCCGTGAAACCAACTCCTCAAACGCCGACATGTCGCCCGCCTTGGCCCACTCGACCAGTTGCGGGTCTTCCGCCGAGGAATATGCTGGTTCTTCCGGCATTTCAAGTGACGCGCCCCGCCAAGGGCTTATTCAAAGCAGCTACAACTTTCCCTTCGTGCTGGGCAGCTGCCCGGCGATCCGGGGATCGGGCTGGCAGGCTGCGTCGGTCGCCCGGGCGAACGCCTTGAACAGCGCCTCGACGATGTGGTGCGGCTCGTCGCCGTACAGCAGTTCGAGGTGCAAGTTGCACCGGGCGTCGTTGGTGAACGCCTGGAAAAATTCCTTCGCCAGCCCGAACCGGAACACCGACGACATGTCCTGCGACTTGTCGGCGTCGGTGATGCCTTTCTGGTGATGCCGGGCCAGGCCGCGCCAGACGAGGTGCGGCCGGTTGCTGAAATCGATCACGCACCGCGCGAGGCATTCGTCCATCGGCACATACGCCTCGCCGGTGAACGGGTTGCGCGGATCAAAGCCGGCACCGTAACGCCGCACGCCCTTCTTGTCGCCCAGCGCCTCGACGAACGCCTGGCCAAGCGCGATGCCGCAATCCTCGACCGTGTGGTGATGATCCACCTCAACGTCGCCGTTGCAGCGCAGGTTCAGATCCATCGTCGCGTGCTTCGCGAACAGCGTGAGCATGTGATCGAAAAACGGGATGCCAGTGGCAATCTTCGACTTGCCTTTGCCGTCGATGTTCAGGCTGAGCCGTATCTTAGTCTCCGCGGTGTCGCGTTTGATCTGTGCCTTGCGCGGCTGCATGGTTGGGTTGTTCGCTTGGCCAAGCGGTATCACTGGTCGAGCGACGCGAGGTAACGCTCGGCCTCGATCGCTGCCGCGCACCCCTGCCCGGCCGCCGTGATCGCCTGCCGATAAACGTGGTCCGAGCAGTCGCCCGCCACGAACACGCCGCCAACATTGGTGGCCTGTCCGCGCTGGGGCAAGATATAACCGGCATCGTCCATGTCGATCACGCCCCGGAACAACTGCGTGTTCGGCACGTGCCCGATCGCGATGAACAACCCGGCGCAGTCGAGGGTGCTCTCCACGTTGGTTTGGTTGTTGCGAATCTTCACCCCCGTAACCTTGTCCTGCGCGACGTCCAGCACCTCGGTGACTTCCGAGTGCCACACCGGCTCGATTTTGTCGTTGGCCAATGTGCGCTCGGCCATGATTTTCGACGCCCGCAGCTCGTCGCGCCTGTGGACGAGGTAAACTTTTGATGCAAAACGGGTTAGATAAGTCGCCTCCTCGCAGGCGGAATCACCGCCCCCGACCACCACCAGCGGCTGGTCGCGGAACATCGGCAATGCGCCGTCGCAGGTCGCGCAGTAGGTGACGCCCTTTTTTTCCAGCGTGGCCTCGCTATCCAGCCCGAGGTGGCGGTGCCCGGCGCCGCTGGCGATGATCACTGTCTGCGTCTCCAGTTCGCTGCCGTCCACAGTCAGCTTGAGCGGTTGGCCGCTGAAATCAACCGACTCGACCGTGCTGCCAAACCGGATTTTCGCCCCGAACCGCTCGGCCTGCTGCTGCATCTCCATCATCAACTCCGTGCCGTCGATACCCTTGGCAAACCCGGGGTAATTCTCGACGATGCTCGTCGTAGTGAGCAGCCCGCCCGGCATCGCGCCGGTCAGCACGGTTGGCTCGAGGTTGGCCCGTGCGGTGTAAATTGCGGCGGTCAATCCGGCGCAACCGGATCCGATGATGATGACCTTCTCCATGCAGGTCGGGGACGGTAGAGACGCAACCGCCCCTTGGCAAGCCAAGCGCTTGGCCAAGCGGCCGGCTCAAAGCCCGATGGCCCGCTTCGCGGCGTCAGTCTCCGGCGCGACGACGGTCGGCTCGAGACCAGCGACGCTGATGGCGTTGTCCGGATCCTTCAGGCCATGGCCGGTAAGCGTGGCGACTACACGGCTACCGGCCGGGATCAGGCCATCGCGCACACTCTGGATGAGGCCGGCAAGCGACGCCGCGCTAGCCGGCTCGGCGAACACCCCCTCGGTGCGCGCCGCCAGCTTGTAGGCCGAGAGAATCTCCTCGTCGGTCACCTTGGCAATGTGGCCGTCGGATTCCTTGAGCGCATTCATCGCGCCATCCCAACTGGCCGGGTTGCCGATGCGGATGGCGGTGGCCACGGTCTGTGGATTCTCGATCGGCCGACCCTCGACCAGCGGCGCAGCGTTGGCCGCCTGAAAGCCGAACATCCTCGGCACCGCCTTGGCCAAGCCGGCGTTGCGGTACTCGTTGTATCCCCGCCAGTAGGCGGTGATGTTGCCGGCGTTACCGACCGGCAGGAAATGAAAGTCCGGCGCTTGGCCAAGCTGGTCCACCACCTCGAACGCCGCCGTCTTTTGGCCCTCGATCCGCACCGGGTTGATGCTGTTGACCACCTCCACGCGGCCGGTCTCACCCAGTTCGCGGACGATCCGCAGCGCGTCGTCGAAGTTGCCCTCGATCGCCACCGTGATCGCGCCGTGCATCAGCGCCTGCGCCAGTTTGCCCTGCGCGATCTTGCCGTGCGGCAGCAGCACCGCGCACTTCAGCCCGGCGCGCGCCGCGTAGGCCGCGGCCGAGGCGGAGGTGTTGCCGGTGCTGGCGCAAACGACCACCTCCGCGCCGCGCTCCAAGGCCTTCGACACGGCCAGCGTCATCCCGCGATCCTTGAACGAGGCGGTCGGGTTCAGCCCCTCGTACTTGAGGTGCAGCTCGATGTCGCCGCCGATCTCGCGGACCAGTCGGTCGGCCCGGATCAACGGCGTGTTTCCCTCGAGCAGCGACACAATCGGCGTCGAGTCGTCTACTGGCAGATGCTCCGCGTACCGGCGGATCAGCCCCTGCCAGGCGGCAGGTTCGTTGATGGCGTCCCCGCTCACGGTCAGTCAAAGGTTTCCACGCGAATCATGGTCGGCTTGGCCTTGACGGCGGAGAGGCGGGCGATCTTCCGAAGCGCCTGCCGCATGGCCGCGTCCGGCGCGTCGTGCAGCATCATGATCAGCGGCACGCTCTCGCCGACGTGCCCCTCCGGCTGGATCACCGAGCAAATGCCGATCTTGGCCCCGCCGAGGATGGTCGCGATCCTGGCCAGTGTTCCCGGCCGGTCGATCACGCTCAGGCGCAGATAAAACGGGCTGACCGCCCGGTCCATCGGCAGCACCGCGCCGTCCTGCTCGTGCGGCACAAACGGTGGGACGCGACCGAGGCTGCCGTTTTTCAGGTCAAGCGCCGCGTCGGCCANNTCGCTCAACACTGCGCTCGCCGTGGCGTCCGCACCGGCGCCCTGACCGTAGTGCAGCGTGTCGCCCACGATATCGCCGCGAACGAGGATGGCGTTGAACACGTCACAGACGTTGGCCATGACATGCCCCTCCGGCACCAGCGCCGGGTGCACCGCGATCTGCACCTTGCCCCCCAGCTTCTTGACGATGCCAAGCAGCTTGATGCGGTAACCCAGCCGCCGCGCGAACTCAATGTCCAGCGGCGCGATGTGCCGGATGCCCTCGACAAAAATCTGCCCCGGCTTGACCCAGAACCCGTGCGCCAGCGAGGCGAGGATGCCGGTCTTGTGTTGCGCGTCGAACCCGTCGACATCNAGCGACGGTTCGGCCTCGGCGTAGCCCATCCNCTGCGCGTCCTCCAGCGCGGCGGCAAACTCCATCCCCTCCGCCTCCATCTGCGTGAGGATGTAATTGCACGTGCCGTTGAGGATGCCGTACAGCCGCTGGATGCGATTACCGCTCAGGCCCTCGCGCAGTGACTTGATGATCGGGATGCCGCCGGCCACCGCCGCCTCGTAATAAAGGTTGCCGCCGTTCTTCTCGACCAGCTTGAATATCGATTCGCCATGCGCGGAGATGAGTGCCTTGTTGGCGGTGATCACCGGCTTGCCCAGTTTCAACGCCTCGGCGACCACCTTGCGCGCGGTTGTCGTGCCGCCCATCAATTCCATCACCACGTCGATCTTTGGATCGCGCACGAGCGGCTCCCAGTCGGTGGTGACCAGACGCTTGGCCAAGCGGGCCGCGCGAGCCTTGCGCGCGTTGCGCACCGCCACGCCGCCGAGCGAAAGTTTCACCCCAAGGCGCGATGCCATCAGCGAGCCGTTACGGGCCAGGCCCTGCACCACGCCGCTGCCGACCGTACCACAACCCACCAATCCTATGTTCACCTTCCGCATTTCAGGCACGCGGAGGGTGACGGCAAAGCGGCCTTGACTCAATTTAATTTTCCAGCCCGCCCGCTTGGCCAAGCGAGTGACACAGAAAGACGGGCTTCACCTCGTCCAAAATCCTCATTCGCGTTTTTTCGCGTCCATTCGCGGTTTAAAAAACCGACGCCCGGAAAAATGCTTTCCCCGCGCGGCGGCTGATTTACGATGCGCCGCCCGGAATTCGATGAAGATTTTGGTAATCGGTGGAGGCGGCCGCGAACACGCCCTCGTTTGGAAACTGGCGCAGTCGCCCCGCGCCACGCAGATGTGGTGCGCCCCCGGCAACGCAGGGATCGCCGGCGAAACCGTCGCGGCCAACGGCTCGGCGGTGGAGTGCGTCGGCATCGGCGCGGAGGACCTGCCTGCATTGCTTGCGTTCGCCCGTGACAACCACGTCGACCTCACGGTCGTCGGGCCGGACAACCCGCTGGCGATGGGCATCGTCGATCAGTTTCAGGCCGCTGGACTCCGCGCCTGGGGGCCGACACAACAGGCCGCGCAGTTCGAGTCGTCCAAGATTTTCTCGCAGGAATTCATGGACCGCAACGGTGTACCGACGATGAAGTCCGCATCGTTCACCGACGCCACTAAGGCTAGGGCGTTCGCTGCGTCGCTCTATGGTAAATGCGCTGTCAAGGCCGACGGCCTCGCGCTTGGCAAGGGCGTGCTGATCTGTAACACGCCGGACGAGGCCAACGCGGCGATCGACCAGATTATGACCGACCGCGCATTCGGCGACGCCGGCTCAAGTGTGCTGATCCAGGAATTAATCACCGGCATGGAGGTGTCGCTGCACGCGTTGTGCGACGGCAAAACCGCCAGGCTGTTTCCCAGTTCGCAGGACCACAAACGCGCGCTCGACGGTGACGAAGGGCTGAACACCGGCGGCATGGGCACCTACTCGCCGGTGCCGTTTTTGAGTGACGCCAAACTCACCGAGATTGCCAACGCCGTGCTTGAGCCGTGGCTCGCCGGTTGCGCCGCAGAGGGCATCGACTTTCGCGGGATGCTTTACCCCGGTATTATGCTCACCGACGATGGGCCAAAAGTGCTCGAGTTCAACGCGCGCTTCGGCGACCCGGAGACGCAAGTGTACCTCCCCCGGCTTGAGGACGACCTGGTCGATCTGCTCGAGGCCAGCATCGACGGCACGCTCGACCAGCACGAATTGCGCTGGAGCGACCTGTCGGCCGTGTGCGTCGTGATCGCCTCCGGCGGCTATCCCGGCAGCTACGAGAAGGGGAAGGTCATAACCGGCATCGCCGACGCCGATGCCCTTCCGGGCGTCAAGGTGTTCCACGCCGGAACCAAGCTTGATGGGGGGAACGTCGTTAACGCCGGCGGCCGGGTGCTGGGTGTCACCGCGCTTGGCCAAGGACTGCAGGCCGCCCGCGACCTCGCCTACGAGGCGGCCGCAAAAATCCAGTTCGAAGGCGCCTTCACCCGCAGCGACATCGCCGCCAAGGCATTGTAGCAGTCGCCCCGTTACTGCTTAGTGCGGGACGCTTGGCCAAGGGCATTGAGGTATAATTTCGGGTCGCCCTTGTTTTGGGTGACCAACAGGTCGGGGCGGCCGTCGGCGTTCAGGTCGCCCACGGCGCAGCCGCGCTGCTCGCCGTACACCCGGATGCCGCTGCGATGCCCGAACACGGTCACGAACCCGCCCTGCCCATCGCCGAGCAGCAGCAGACCCTCGCCGGCGTCCATCCGGTAATCCTGCACCCGCACGGCGAAATAGTTTTGGCTGAGGAACGCGTCGTCGTTTCCGTCGCCGTCGAAGTCGGCCACGGCCGCTCCGCTGACCGGCGTGAGCTGCGCCTCGACCGGCAGCGGCCTGGCTTCGAATCTCCCGCCGCGGTTGAGCAGCACGACCGAGGCGAGGTGCGAAGCGTTTAGCAGCCCGGCCCCGGCCAACTGCCCGGCGAACAACTGCTGGATCGTCGCGGCGGCGTACCGGCGATGTGTCGGGAAATTTTCGCGCAAAAATGGGAACAGTTTCTCGAGCGTCACGAGCTGGTGGCGCGGCAGCAGACGTTGCGATGCCACGTCAAGCCGCGCCTCAAGCGCATCGTAAAACCCGTCGCCGCCGATGTCGCCGTGCACGAGGTGCGGCACCCGTTTCCGGCCGTGCTTGTACGGGCTGTTGAGGCCCCAGTTGCCGGCGATTAAATCGGTTCGGCCGTCGTTGTCGAAGTCGCCGACGGCGAGCGTACGCCACAGGCCGGGCTGCGTGTCGAGCCCCCACGCCTGCGTCGCGTCGTTGAAGACACCGCCGCGGTTCGTGAAAATCCGGATCGGCCCCCACTCGGTCGCCACCGCCAGTTCCGGCAACGGATCGTCATCCAGGTTGACGAACACGGCCGAGTTCACGAGGCCAAGGTTCGCGAAGACAGCAGTTTGTTCGGCGTCCAGTTTCAGCCGCCCGCCCGGGCCGCCGCGCAGCAGCCACGACGAGGCCGGCCGGGGGAATTGGCCGGGAATGCCGCGACCGGCGACAAAGACGTCGAGATCACCGTCGCCGTCCGTGTCCGCCACGGCGATCGAGCCGGCGTCGGAGTGGTTCGCGGACGGCAGCGCGATGACCTCCGGCTTAGCCAAGCCGGGCCGGTAACGGAGCATCGACGGTGCGGTCGGCACGGGCGAGTCGTGCGCGGACACCGCCACGAGCAGGCCGTGCCCGTCCGTGCCGAGGCCAAGCGCGTCGCCGACAAGCGGCTGGGCGAGCACCGGGTCGTCCAGCTTGGCCAAGCGGCCGTCGGTGGCAACCTTGTAGCCGGTCAGTTTCCCGCCCGCGCCGTTGCCGAAAAACAGCTCGTCACGGCCGTCGCGATCCCAGTCGATGAACGCCACGCCGGGGCCGGACTCGGTCAGGCGGCGGGGCAGCAGCGGCTGGCGCAGAAAATCGTCCGACGGCCGCTCGGTGTGCCCGTGAGCCAGCAGGTCGCTGGCGTCGGTAAACATCGGCGGCGGCTTGGCCAGGGGCGGCGGGCTGGGCTGCGTGTTCTTTTCGTGAATCTCGTAGGCGTGGTTCGGCTTGGCCTCGGTGACCACGGTTTGACGGCCGCTTGGCCAAGCGACCGCGATCGTGAGGCTTTGCGCCTGGCCGGCGGCAAAGCTGCGCAGCGGCTCGTCGCCGGCGAGGTAGCGCCCGCCGGCGATCATTTCCTGCGACTGCGCGTATGGCCCGCCGCGCACGGTGATGCGCGCGCCGATGCCGCGGGTGTTACCACCCGCGCCACGCAGCGCCACCGACACGCGAGACGCGGTGGCATTGTTGCGGTAGAGCAGCGGCGGCGAATTGAGGCAGTTGACAACCACATCCTGGTCGCCGTCGTTGTCGAGGTCGCACAGCGAGAGACCGTGCGACACGTTTTTCGACTCGAACCCCCACTGCCGCCCGACCTCGGTGAAGCGCAGGCCAGCGTCGTTACGGAACACCATGTTCGGGACGTTCAACGGCGGGTAAAGAAAGATTTTTTTTCGATCCTGCGCCGGGGGCAGCCTGCCGAGCCGGGCGGTGCGCTCGATGGTGTCGAGATCCTGCGTGTCGAAGGCGTGCCCGTTGGCGATCAGCAGATCCTCGAGCCCGTCGAGGTCGACATCGAGAAACGCCGCGCCCCAGGTCCACTCGGTGGCGGCGACTCCGCTGAAGTTGGCGGTGTCCATGTAGGTGTTGTCACCACGGTTCACGAGGAGCGTGTTGCGGTGGATGATCGGCCGGTCGATGAACTCGTCGATCGGCTTGGCGAACGGGTTGGTCACGACGACCTGCGTCATCTCCAGCAGGTGCGTCGGGCTCATCATGTCGGCGACAAAGAAGTCGTCGTGCCCGTCCCGGTTGATGTCGGCAAAGTCGACCGCCATCGCAAAGTAGCTACGGTGCCGCAGCGCCAGCTCGTCGATGAGCCGGAAACGACCGCCGCCCTGGTTGATCCAAAGGCGATCCGGCGTCTGGAAATCGTTGCAGACGTAGATGTCCGGCCGGCCGTCCTGGTTGGCGTCGCGGATCATCACCGCGAGGCCAAGGTCCCAGAACGCTTTCCGGATCGGCGCGCCGTTTTCGTCGAGCCAGTTGCCGTCCGTCCAGTCTACCCGGGTGAATTTGGCGCGGCCATCGTTGAGGTAGAGGAAATCCGGCTCGCCGACCTCGACCATTTCGCCGTCCATGATGCGGATGCGGTTGGCGTACCGGCCGGTAACGACCGGCTTTCCGTTGACCGTGCGCACCGATACCGAGCCGCCGGAGCGCAGGACGGAGGTCTCGCCATAGTTGGCCACGTAAATGTCGAGGTCGCCGTCGCCGTCCAGATCACCCATCGCCACCGAGGTCGAACCGATCCGCCTCGCCTCCACCCCGGCCGCCCTGGTGCGGTTCGTGAACCGGCCGCTGCCGTCGTTGAGGAACAGCGCATTCGGCCCGCCGCAGGAGGTGACAAACAAATCGAGATCGCCGTCGCCGTCCAGGTCGCCGAATGCCGCGCCGGTGCTCGACATCCCCGGCGCTTCGACCCCGGCCGCAGCGGTGATGTCTTTGAATCGCCAGTCTCCGAGATTTTTGAACAGCCTGTTTTCCCCGTCGAGACTGCACAGATAGAGGTCGCACAGGCCGTCGCCGTCCACGTCCCCGGCGGCGACGCCCGCGCCGTTGAGCAGGTTGGCGTTGACCATCCGCACCCGGGCGAGGCGGTTGGTGAAAGCAATCCCGGCCGCCCGGGCCGAGAGCAGCGAAAAGCCGGGCGCCTGGCCAAGCGGTTGGTTGACCTTGGCCTCGCGGTAATGGCCGCGATCGTGCCATTGCAACGGCTTGGCAATGGCGGCGCGCTTGGCCAAGCCGAGAAGGCATGCTGTCAACAGAATGGCAAACGCAATGCTGGAAACGGTGCGCTTGGTCATGATCGGGCAGAGGCAGGGTGGCAAAACCGTCCGCCCCGCGCAAGCGTCACGGGCGCGGCGGCGGCTCGTCCGCTGCCGCCGGCTTGTGCTTGCTCATGAAATAGAGGCAACTGGCCACAAAGCAAACCAGCCCCAGCCCGCACAGCAGCCAGGTGAACCCGCGCAGGAACTCGAAATAATTCAGTTCGCCCTGCCCGAGGTCCTTGTAAAGCTGCACGGTGATTGAGCCGGTGTAGCCGATCGCGTCGTGCAGGTAGATCGCGAACACCGCCGTGCCGGCGACCTTGGTCGACGCCATCACCCGCTCGAACAACACCGCGCCGTACGGCACATAGGCGAGGTAGGCACCGGTGCCGATCAGGATCATCCACCACAGGCCGGTGATCTTCTCCATATTGTGCAGCAACGTCGCGGTACCCATCAGCACGATGCCAAACAGCATCACCCCGAACACGGCGATCAACCCGTAGCGGTGATCCCGGAACAGGTTCAGGCAGGCGAGCGCCGTCATCACCCCGAACGCCACCGGCCAGTCGGCCTGTAGGAACAGCTCCGGGCTGGTCTCATAACCCAGCGCCTTGAAGATTTCCGGCGTGTAATTGTCGCGAAAATCNCGGTAGGCGGTGAGGAAAAAATAGACNAGCAACAGCATCAGCATCGCCGGGAGGAAGGTGCGGAAAAACTTCCAGCGCTCGCTCGAGTTCATCACGCTGCGCTTGCTGCGGTCAGCGACGTCCGCCGCGCTCGGTTGCGGCAACTGGTTCAGGAAATAAACCGCGACGATGAAGAGCGGCAGGAAACACAACCCCGCAACCACCGGCATCCAGAACTGGTCTATGCCCCGCTCCATCAGCCACGTGCCATACGCCTTCACCGAACTGCTCGACACGATATACGAGCAACTCAGCCCGGCGAACATCACCTCCGACGCCCGACGCCCCTCGAGGTAGCGCGACACCGACCCCCACACCATCCCCAGCGGAATGCCGTTCAAAAATATCGCCGCCACCTTGTACTGCTCCGGCACGAGGCCAAAAAGGAACAGCGCAAACTCAGCAAAAAGGATCAGCCCCACGAGAAACTTGGCGAGGTGCGCCCGCTGGATCTCGGTGCAAACCTTGATGCCGGCGTACTTCGAGAGTGCGTAGCCGATGATCTGGCTGATCAGCAGCACCGTTTTTAGGTTCACATCCGTCCCGAGAAACATCAGCCCCTCGTACTTCGCCGCCGCGAACGGCTTGCGAAAGGCGTACATGCAGAAATAGGTCGCGAAGGCCGCCAACGCCGCGTAGGCGACAAACCAGCGTGTCGGCGCCGTCGTCAGCCAGCGGTGAATGCGGCTTTGCTCCGTTGTCGGTGCGTCGTCGGGCATCAGGGCACGGGAGCGTGCCGACTGGCTTGGCCAAGCGCAAGCCCGCGGGCCGCGCCACCAGAATTGGCTATTGCCGCCCGCACCCCGCTTGGCCAAGGTGCGTCGTCCATGAAAACAGACGCCAAAATCGTCATCATCGGCGGAGGCATCACCGGCTGCAGCATCGCGTGGCACTTGGCCANGCGCGGCTGGATCGACGTATTGCTGCTCGAGAAAGGCGAGTTGACCAGCGGCACCACCTTCCACTCCGTCGGCCTTGTCAGCCAATTCCGCACCTCGCCCGCGCTGATGCAGTTNATGAACTACAGCATCGGGCTNTACGACCAGTTCAAGGCCGAGGGCGCCAACAGCATCGGCTGGCACAAGGTCGGCAGCCTGCGCCTGGCCTCCAGCCCGGACCGNCTNAAGGCACTGCAGCGGCAGGTCAGCCGCGCGCGCGGAATCGGCCTCGACGTCGGCACCATCACCGCCAAGGAGGCGATCGATATCGTGCCGTTCATCAACCCGGATGGCATCGAGGGCGCGGTGCACATTCCCGACGACGGCTGGATGGATCCCAACGGCATCACGCTCGAGTTCGCCAAGCGCGCCCGCGAACTGGGTGTCGCCATCGAGACGAACTGCCGCGTCACCGGCATCACCCGCGACGGCTCAGGCGCGGTCACCCATGTCGAGACCGACAAGGGCGCCGTGCAGACCGCGATCGTCATCAACGCCGCCGGCCAATGGGCGCCGCGGCTCTCCGCCATGGTCGGCGCCCTCACGCCGATGGTGCCGATGATGCACCAGTACGTCACCACTCGGCACATCCCCGGCCACGAGTTGCCGGAGCAGACACCGGTCGTGCGCGATCCCGACAACCTCTTTTACCTGCGCGAGGAGGTCGGCGGCTTCCTCGTCGGCGGCTTCGAGTTGGAACCAAAAACATGGGCCGCCGACGGCGTCGCGTGGGATTTCACCCAGCAACTGCTGCCGGAGGACTGGGAACTGTTCGAGCCGGTGATGGAGGGGGCGCTACGGCGCATCCCGTTAATCGAGCGCGCCGAGGTCATCAAGCTCATCAACGGCCCGGACGCCGTCACGCCGGACGGCCAATACTGCCTTGGCCCCGTGCCGGGCGTGCCCGGTTTTTTTGTCGCGGCCGGCATGTCGCTCAACGGCATCGCCGGAGCGGGCGGTGTCGGCAAGGTGATGGCCGAGTGGATCATCGACGGCGAGCCGTCGCTCGACCTGCACGAGATGAACATTCGCCGCTTCGGTACGAACTACGGCGACACCGGCTTCGTCGCCGAGAAGGCGCGCGAGGTGTACCACTACTATTACCAACAGCATTTCCCGGCCGACGAAACCCTTTGGGCGCGCAACCAGCGAAAGAGCCCGCTCTACGACCGGCTCGCCGGCCTCGGCGCGGAGTTCGGCGAGAAAAACGGCTGGGAACGCGTCAACTTTTTCCGGCCAGGCGAACCGTCCCGACAGGCGGCGGACGACCAGCACAACTGGGGCTGGGGCCGCGCNCCGTANCACGACCTGATCCGCGAGGANTGCCTCGCCGCCCGCGAGCGTGCCGCGTTGTTCGACATGACNTCGTTCGGCAAATTCGAGGTCAGCGGCCCCGGCGCGCTCGGCTTGCTGCAGCGCGTCGCCTGCAACAACGTCGACCGCCCCGCCGGCTCGCTCGTCTACACGCAGTTTCTCAACACGCGTGGCGGCGTCGAGAGCGACCTCACCGTCTGCCGGCTGGCCGCCGACCGGTTCCGAGTGATCACCGGCACGTCGTTCCTCTCGAACGATCTCGAGTGGGTCCGCGCACACGCGCCGACTGACGGCTCGGTTGAATTGCGGGACGTGACTGATGAATTGGCTTGCATCGGCCTGTGGGGGCCGGCAGCACGCGACACGCTTGGCCAAGCGACCGATGACGGCCTCGACAACGACGCCTTTGCCTACCTCACCGCGCGGCAGATCACCGTCGCCGGCAAAACGGCCTGGGCACAGCGTGTCAGCTACATCGGCGAACTGGGCTGGGAACTATACCTCTCCAACGACGACGCCGGCGCCGTATGGGACGCGCTGCTCGAGCTTGGCCAAGCGCAAGGCATCCGCCCCGCCGGCTACAAGGCACTCGACTCACTGCGCCTCGAGAAAGGCTACGTCTACTGGAGCGTCGATGTGACACCGGCGGACAATCTGCTCGAAGCCGGGCTTGGCTTTTGCGCCGACATGACCAAGGGCGACTTCATCGGCCGCGACGCATTGGCCAAGCGCAGGGAGGAGGGGCTGCAATCGCGGCTGCGAACCGTCGTGCTCGAGGGCAACTCGCTTCCGGCCTACGGCGCGGAGTCCGTCTGGCACGACGGCGAGATCGTCTCACGGCTGCGCAGTGCCGGCCACGCCCACACGATCGACCGATCCATCGCCTACGCCTACTTGCCGCTGCCGTTGGCTAAGCCGGGGACCGAAGTGGAGATCGAATTGTTCGGCGAGCGCATCCCGGCCAAAGTCTCCCTCCCCATCCACGACCCCAAGGGCGACCGCCTCAAGGCATGAATAGCCCCCACTTCCGCAGGGAGTGGGAGCCGGAAAATCGTCCTTGGAAATTCCTTGTTCGGTGTTGGTTCACTCCTGCCGTTTGAATGATGAATATCGAACAAGGAACTTCCAAATCAGAATCTCCCATCTCACCTGCTCTGAGAAGGAGCGAAGCCGGTCACGCGCCCCNCTTGGCCAAGCGTGTGAGACTTGATGCCTTCTGCCTCAGGGAGAAGGTGGCCGCAGGCCGGATGAGGGTGAAAACTCTCGAATGTTCTTTTGCAAAAGCAACGCGTTCTCCCTCTCCCCGGCCCTCTCCCGCTGGGAGAGGGAGTTGCAGCGACCGCGCCAGCGTCGTGGAGTGCGGTTCTCTGCACCGCACCTGCCAACTCTCATGTCCCCTCCAAGACGCTGCCGCGACGCCAGTGATCCGCTTGATTCCTTCTCCCTCAGGGAGAAGGTGGCCGCAGGCCGGATGAGGGTGAGAACGTGGTTGTTTTTTGTAATGGCCGCTGTTTGATCGCGGTCGAACAATTCACTTCCCATGTATTTTTTGCTGTTTGAGCAGCAGCTTCTTCTTGTACCGGCTCTGCACCACCTCGGTCAGCACCAGCACGGTGATTACAAAGTAAAACGTCGTCTTGCTCATGGCGTGAATCTCACTGCCGAAGAGCTTCATGTGAGACAGATGCCCGCCTTCCGTCAGCAGCATGATGCCGACGACAAACAGGATGAACAACCCGAGCACCTCGTACATGCGGTTCTTTTGCAGGAAGCTCGAGACCCCGTCCGCCAGCCAAATCATCAGCCCACCACCGGAAAGGATGGCCAACACCATGATCCAAAAGCCCGTGGTGCTGATCCGTTCGCCCGCCTCGGCACCGGAATCGCTCACCAACGCGATCGCGCTCAGGATGGAGTCGAACGAGAACACCGCGTTCATGAAGACAATCTTGGCCACCACAGACTTGGCGGAGGCGGCTTCCCGGTTCACCTCGGTTTGAAAATCCTCCACCACGATCATGTGGAAAATCTCCTTCATCGCCGTGTACAGAATGAACACCCCGCCCACCAGCACGATGATGCTGTGCAGGTTGAACGATCCCTCGATAACCCCCGTCCACGAAAAGCTGAACCATACCTTATGAAACGCGCTGATCATCGTGATCAGCAAAAACAGCAGAACGACTCGCAGGCCGACCGCGATGCCGATACCCCACTTGCGGACGGACGACTGCTGCGCCTCCGGGGCGCGCTTCGACTCCAGTGAAATGTAAAGCAGATTGTCGAATCCCAGCACCGCCTGAAGCAGCACCAGCATTCCCAGCGTCATCACAATTTCGAGAACTCCCATAATGCGTCACCGCTTTTTACAAAAATCGGGGGGCGACAATCCAGCCTTTTTACGGGTCAATTGGCATACAGACCACACCGTGGACTGGGAAACATGAATGGTACCGGTGGCCGGACTTGAACCGGCACTCCCTCGCGGGAAAGGGATTTTAAATCCCTCGTGTCTACCAATTCCACCACACCGGCATCGTTGAAGAACTTGGGCTGGCGGTTGCCGACTGGCGGCGCGGGAATTGTACCCCGCGGCCAACCGATCGCAAGCCGCGCTTGGCCAGGCGGACGCCGATTAGTCCCGGGCGGAGGTTCGCTCGGCCATCCAGAGGATGTCGCGATTGGCGGCTTTTTTGCCCCGGTTGAGCGTACGCCAGTTCGTCGAGTCGCCGTTTTGCAGGGTGGTCGGCTCGACCCACTTGTGGTTCTCGGCGTGCCCGTCGATGAACGACAGGCTCAACGCACCATTGTGGAATGCCGCCGGGAAGTCGATCCAGCCCACGCTGGCGGTGGCCTGCGGCGTGTCCGGCATCCGGAAGCCGAAGCCGCCGTCGTTGATGGTGGCAGGATGCTCGGTGGTGAACACCCAGATTTGCGACGGACCCGGCCGGTTGCAATCGGCGTCCTTCGCGTAGACACGCCACTTGCCTCCGGGGTTCTTCAGCGAACCGCCCTGCATCGCGGCGTCGAGCCAGTAGCCCTTGGTCGGGTGCACGCCGTCGTGCCAGGTGCCCACCGCCTGGCTGGCGGCCACGCTGCGGATGCGCGGCACGGTCCCGGCCGGCGAATCCTTCGTCCGAGGTTTCTTCACGGTGCTTCGATCGGCCGGGCATTTGTAAATGCCTATGCTCTGCGTGTACGGGCCGAGCACGGCCATCTTCGGGTCGAGCAACGTCTGCGGGTCCCAGTTGTTGCGGTTGTTGCCGTCAAAATTCACGCTGCCGCGCACCCAGTCCAAATTGCCCCAGCCGTAGGCGTTGATGAAGTAGCGCCCGTCGTTGTCGTCGGCATACAGGGCAAATGCCACCTGAAGTTGCTTCATGTTGTTCAGGCAAAACGTGATCTGCGCCTTGGTCTTGGCCTTGGCAAGTGCCGGCAACAGCAGCCCGGCCAAAATGGCGATGATGGCGATGACCACCAGCAACTCGATCAGCGTGAACCCCTTGGTTGGCTTGGTTTTCATTCGGCCTGTATTTTAAACCCATCCCGCCGGTAAATCTGCAAGAAAATACCGCGGCCGTTCACGGGCGGTTTTTGCACAAACCTGCCGCAAGCGCGCTTGGCCAAGCGGGGTTGGGTCGGCACAATCTGCGGCCACGAATTAATTTGAATCATGCTTCCGGGAATAAAACTGTTCGACTTGAGTGGGCGAACCGCCGTAATCACCGGCGGGTCGAAGGGGCTGGGCGAGGCGATGGCGGCCGGCTTGGCCAGCGCGGGTGCGAACCTGATGCTGGTCAGCCGCAATGAGGCCGAGGCCAAGGCGACTGCGGCCCGGGTTGCGGAGGAGTACGGCTGCCAGGCACTTGGNTTTGCGGCGGACGTCTCGAGCCAGGCGGACATGGAGGCGATGGTGGAGGCAGCGCTCGATGCGCTTGGCCAAGTGGATATCCTCATCAACAGCGCCGGCATCAACACGCGCGGGCCAATCGATGAGTTGAGTTACGAGCAGTTCTCCGAGGTGCAGCGGATCAACGTCGACGGCATCTGGCTCGCCTGCCGGGCGGTGTTGCCGCACATGAAGGAGCGCGGCTACGGGCGCATCGTCAACATGGCGAGTGCGCTTGGGTTGGTGGCGATCCCGAACCGGACACCGTACGCGACCAGCAAGGGCGGTGCGGTGCAACTCACCCGGGCGCTGGCGCTGGAACTGGCCGGCAGCGGCATCACGGTGAACGCGATCTGCCCCGGCCCGTTTTTGACCCCGATGAATGTGCCGATCGCAGACACAGAGGAGGGAAAGAAATTCATCGTGGGGGCGACGGCGCTCAAGCGGTGGGGCGAGTTGAAGGAAATTCAGGGTGCGGCGATCTACCTCGCCAGCGACGCGGCCAGCTACACCACCGGCGCGATGCTTAGCGTAGACGGCGGCTGGACCGCACAATAGCGCTTGGCCAAGCGCTTCAGAAAAAAAACAGTCGGAGGCCCGCGATGGTGGAGAAGGCGTAGAGGAGAATCTCGAAGCCGCGCTGCGGGATGATTTGGATGATCTTCCGACCGAAGAAGATACCGGCGAAGAGGCCGGGCAATACGAGCAGGTTTACCCTTAGCGACTGCTCGTTGACCAAGTCCAAGTTGGCCACCAGCGGCAGCTTGATGAGGTTTACCAACAGGAAACACCGCGCGCCCACGCCGAGGAAGGTCTCCTTGGCCATTTTTTCGACCAGCGCGTAGATGGAAAAAACCGGCCCGGCGGCATTGGCCATGATGGTGGAGGAGCCGATCAGGAATCCGCTGGCCCACCTGAAGCCAGCCGAGTGTGTGAGGCGGCCAAGCGCTTGGCCAAGTTTCAGCCGGCCCAGTTGCAGGGCAAGCATGAGCAGGATGATCGCGCCGATGCCTTTGCGGGCGGTGGCCTCGTCGATGTAGTCCAATAAAAAGTAGCCGGCAGCCAGCCCCACGAAGGTGGACGGGAGCAGCGGCCACAATTCTCTCCAAGAGGAGTAGCGGCGGAAAAGCGGGTAGACGGTGAGGTCGCAGACGATCAGCATCGGCACGATCATCCCGACCGACGCCTTGGCCCCGAACAACTCCGCGAGGATCAGGACGTTGACCATCGCGAGACCGGGGAAACCGGTCTTGGAAAAACCGAGGCTGAACGCCCCGAACAGCGCGAGCAGCCAGGTCGAGGTGGAGATGTTGCCGAGAAAATCCAAGGTGCGGCCCGGCGNTCAGAGCTTNAGCGTCACGCTGGCGGTTGCGGCCGAGGCCGGGTCGGCGCGTTGGTCGAGTGACTTGATGATTTCGCGCGCGGAGCGCTTCACGTTGCCGCTGAATTTTTCCTCGCCATTAACCGAGATGGTCACTGGCTTGTCGAGCTCGACCAACTGGTCGGACAACCGCACGACCAGACGCTGGGTATTCTCCGTTGTGATCGCGATCGCCTGGCCGTCCACCTCGGCAGTGACGCGCTGGCCCTTGGTCAAGTGCTTCTCCGGAATCTGCAGCCAATAAAACCGCGAGGTGATGCCCTTGGCTTGGCGCCAGATGATTTTCTTCGGCCACGGGTTGCGGTCGAACTTGGCCATCCACGGCAGTGACTCGGCGTCCTTCAGTTTCATCCAGTGCCCCATCTCCGAGTAGATGCGCACCATGTGCTCGTAGCCTTTTGGGTCGGCCTTGCGCAGGTCGGCCAGCAGGCCTTTCCATTTTTGCGCGACCTTGTTGCGATTATAGGCGCCGTCTTTGCCTCCCATGAACAGGCCGAAAGGCAGATTGCGGAGGTTGTCCGGCTTGGCGTCGTTCGGGTGGCCGGCCATCATCGAGGCGGCGGCCCAGCGATCAGCCATGCGCGGTGCTAGCTGGTACACACCGTCACCCCCGGCCGAGTAGCCCATGAGATAAACGCGGTTCGGATTAACGCCGCGCATGACNACATAATTCTCGATCATTCGGTCGAACAACCCGTCGATGTGCGACTGGTGCCATAGGTTCCACGTGTCGGTCGGCGCGCGCGGCGCGACGTAAATACCTTCCTTGGGTTGGTAGAGCCTAATCTGGTTTTTCCATTGTCCATCGTTTACGCGGGCGGGCGCGCCTCCGCCGCCGTGCATTGAAATCCAAAGCGACCGGCCGTCCTCCGGTTCGTCGCCGAACACCTTCTCGAAGTAGCGCATTTTCTTGTCGCCAAGCTGGATCGATTTGGCCTCCATCTCCGCCTCACGCGCCTTGGCCAAGCGCTTGCGGTGATCCTCCCATATCAGGCCGAGCGCCTTCTTCGCGTCTGCCTTTGAGAGGGCGCCCTTGGCCCAGTCGCCCGGCAGGGTGTCGGGGCGCACCTTGGCGGGTGCGGCCAGCCACGCGGTCACGGCGGCGAGTTGCGAGCCAGCGATTGCGGTCGCGTCCGGCAGATCGTCCCATTGCAAATCCAAAGTCACTTCGCCCGCCTTGGCCCGGCGCAGCGGAATCTGTTTCACCTTGTCGCCCTGAATCAATTGCAGCCAAAGCGGTGTGTTCGGGTTGCAGTTGAAACCGGTGATGTCGTTGAGGTCGGCGCGGCCCGCCTTGGTTTTTCGAGAGGCAAGAACTTCGAATCTGGCATCGAGCAACTCGGCATGAACTTCTATCCGTTTGCCGCCGTCTCGCACACGCACGAACACATCATCCTCGATGTTGTCGTCGTTCGCCTTNCCAGTGTAGCGGTCGGTGACGTCGAAAGCGTTGACCTGTGTCGCCTCGATGTCCCAGACCATCGGGAAACGGGTGCCGGTTTTTTTCCACGACGTGGCGTAGATCGCGTGGCGCCAGTCGGCGTTGTCAGCCTTCGACGCCGCGCCGACGAACCAGCCGCGGTTCAGTCCGGAGGCGTTGTATTCGTCCGAGCCGGTGAAGTGCCATCCGTCGTCCCAAATTTCCGTCCAAGTGTGGTTGCCGCGTTTGTTGGTCCANAGTGGAGTGCCGACCACGCGCGCCGCCACGCCGACCGAGCGGCAGGCATCGACGAGGATNATCGACAGCCCGGTGCAGGTTGCGCGGCNNTGNGCGATCGACTCGGCCGGACTCTGGTTCGGCTTCTTGCGGCCGGTGTTGTAATGGACGTTGATCAGATTGAAGAGCTGGCTGTTGAGCGCCTGCACCGCCTCGGTCGGGGTGGNGGCCTTGGCCACCAGTTTGCGGCATTTCTCGAAAAAGTCCGGGCGCCAACGTTCGCGGGTTTCGTCGAGGCTCGCGTACGGCAGCACGTCGTTGAAAAACAGCTCCTCCGGCAGCTTGGCACACCAAGGGAACTCCGCGCGCGCCTTCATCGCGTAGTTGAGATTCTCGGTGAGAAACTCGCGGTCGAGCCGCTTGAGGTCCGCCTCCGGCATGCCTTCAATGAGAAACACGGCGGCACGTTGGCCCGGGTCACCGTGCGCCTTTTTCGCCTCGGCAACGAAGGCCTCCAACTCGGCGCGGTTGTCGCCGGCCTTGGTCAGGGCTGTCTCGAACGCCTCTGCCGCCTGGCCAAGCGCGACCGCGCCGGCCAGCAGGCCAAGCGCAAAAAACTGTTTTATCCGGGGCGGGAACTTGATCCGCATGCGCGGGACGATACCCGCCCGCTTGGCCAAGTTCAACGGTCGGGAGATTGGATGACCGGCGGCGTGGGAGCGGTCGCCGGGGAGGGAATCGGCCGGGTGTAATGGATGCCGTACTCGCCGGAGACCACGCGGCGGAAGTTGCCCTGCAAACTGGTGAGCGGCCAGACAATGAAGATGATGTCGGTGATCAGCCAGACGAACTGTCCCAGCCAGCAGAGAAACACAGATCCAATGGTCGGCAGCAGGTACACGAATCCGAACGTCCTCCAAAACGCCGCCGAGTAGCTGTTGCCGCGCAACGCGAACCAGCAGCCTGAAAAGTACAGCGCAAACAGGTCGCCGAAGAACACCACGACGAACAGGAGGGTNACCAACCCCATGATGGAGACCCCGAACAGCGCTTCATCGGCAACCCAGCCTGTCGCGATCAGGCCCAGCAACGCCGACGCCATGGGAAGCGACGCCAGCACGATCACCGGCCACATCCAAAACCGCACCATCGCGGCAAAATGCCCGCGCCGAAACTGCCGCTCATCCAACGGCGTCACGAGAATCTGCTCGAGCGCGCCGCTGGCTTTGGCCTCGTGGATGGTTGTCACCGCGTGGCGAGCCACCTCCAGCCGGATCCAAAACGAGGCGACCCAGATCAAACCGCCCATCGTCATCCACCACTCTTCGTCACCCAGCGCGTCGTCCACCGCCACGTAGCCCAGCAGCACCGCGCCGACCGAGATCATCAATCCCATCAGCAAACGCCGGGAAACACGGAAGGTCCGCATTCGCCAAACGAGCCAGCCCGCCGGGTTGGTGTCCAGCAGCGCCGACTGTCGCTCCGCGCTTGGTCGCAACGAGTCGCCGGGCTGGCGCTTGGCCAAGCAGGGTGTCTGTTGCCTGAGTTTGGTCTCGCGCCAACGGTGTGGGATGATCCACGAGGCCAGCGCCAGCAGCAGCGACGAGACGGCCAAGCCGCCGCCCAGCCAGGGCCAAAACTGGGCGGCACCGGCCGCCGCCCCGATCACCGGCGCGGAGGCGTTGGCCATGGCGAACCCCGGGCTGACCACGAGCCAGGCGGGTGCGTTGCCGCTCGTCCACAAATATATCAGCGGCAACAGCGTCACGCCGAGCAGCGAGAGAAACGTCCAGAATATCGCCCGACCGGTGCTCCAGCTGAGCGCCGAGAAAAACATCCCCAGCGCGAGAGAGAAAATAAGGATGTTCAGCAACGCACCGGCGGTCCGCCAAAACTGGTCGTTCGTCACGCCGCCCATCAGCAGCGGCAGGGCCAGCACCGGCAACACCGCCAGCACGCCGTAAAACGACTTGAGCGAAGCGGTGATCATCTTGCCCAGCACCACGTCGTACCCGCGCAGGTCGGTGAGGAACAGCAGGCCAAGCGTGCCGTCGGTCTTTTCGCGAGTGAGCGTGTCGGAGGTCGTCCACAGGCCGGCCAGCAGGCAGTAGGCGAAACAGGCCCAGGCGAGGATGGCGAAGAAAATGTCGCCCCGCATCGTGCTGCCCTGCAGTTGCGCGATCCCCAGCCAGAGTCCCCCGAAACCCACCGCCACGATGGCGATGATCCAGCGCCACAGCCACGAGCCAAGTTTGCGGGAGGCCAGCCTCAGTTCGCGCTCAACGATGGGCAGGCTGGTCATGGCATAGCGGCGACTCAGGCCTCGGCGGCCAAGCGGCGGAAATTGAGCCTGAGGTCTCCCGCGGCGCGCATTGCCCAGAACAGGTTGTTGGCAAGCCCGACAACCGCCCACAGGCCAAGCGCAACGAATTCACCCATCCAGCTAATTTGCAGAAAGAATGCGCTCAGGGAAAACGACAACATCAGCACAACCCAGATGATCCACGGCAGGTACAGGATGCGCAACGCCACGCCACTGCCGCCGTAAGCCGGCCTGCGTGTGGTCAGGCTGTGCCGCATGCCGACGAAATGCATCGCCCAGATGTCCGCCGCCAGCATCATCAGCCCGACGATGTAGTACGGCTGCGACTCGTCGTTGGAATCGGCCATCATGAACGGCACGGTGGCCAGCACGAGGCCAAGCGGCCAGCCGAACTGCCACAGCAGTCGCCGCGCTTGGCCAAGCGAGAAGTCGCGGTATTCGAGCGGCGTCCCCAGCAGCAACTCCAGCGCCCCCTCCTGCCGATCCTCCCGGAACCGGTCGCACGACGCCGAGGCGATCCACAGCTTGAAAACGGCAAACGTACACCAGAGGGTCGTGAGATAGACTCCCTCATCCAGCCACCGCCGGCCATCCTCCAGCCATCCCCACAACCACAGCAGAAAGCCACCGGCCAGAGCCACCCAAACCAGCACCGGCCGCCACCGCCACCGCGCGCCCAACCAAAAAACCGGGTTGCCGTCGAGTTGCCCGGCCCGGCGGGCGGCCGTTTTGACTGAGCGATGCCCGGCGGAAGCACGCGGTTTAGCTGCACGATCCTGCCAAGCGCGCGGCGTCCGCCAGACTGCGAAGCCAAGCGCCGCCACGCCAACGCCAAGTGCTGTCGCTAGCGACTGATAAAAAAAATGGGGATTTCCAGAGAAATTACCATCGAATGCGAGTAGGAACATCGCCCCCGAACTGTAACTTGCCAACACCCGTGCAGTGTTGGTTGATTGATAATTATCCAACACGATGGTGACGATCGGGAATCCGAAGTTGAGCAGGAGGATGACGAAAAAAGTCACGCCGATCGCCGCCTTGGACGCCTTGAACTGCGCCGAGCAGGCCATGCCGACCGAAAGCGACATGAACAGCGCCGCGAACAGCACCCCAATCATCCGGCCCACCTCCGCCGCGTCCACGCCGCCCATCAGCAGCGGCACCATCATCACCGGTGCCACCGCCATCAGGCCGAACACCGCCTGCAGCGAGCAGGCACTCATCTTTCCCAACACCACATCGAGCCCGCGCAGGTTCGTCAGGAACAGCAGGCCAAGCGTGCCGTGTCGCTTCTCCGCGCTGAGCGTATCGGCCGTCAGCCGTACGCCGGCCAGGTTGCAGAAAAAAAAGGAGAGGCCGGCAATCACGCTAAAAATGACCTGACTGACCTGGTGCGGCCGTGCGTCGTCCAATCGCATGACGATGAACATCCAAGCAAGGAGGACAAGGGCGACCAGCGCGGTGACAAAGCGGATGAGCTGGGTCTCCCGGCGGCGGGAGGCCACCAGCAACTCGCGGCCCACGATGGGAAACGGATTCACTTGCTGAGTTTTCAGTTTCAATTTTGAAGCCCATGAATCCGCGCTCGGCGGCACTTGGCCAAGGACTACTGAGAGTGTTCAAACTCGCCCTTTTTCAACTTCGTCATGTAGGCGTCCAGATCCTTTTTCACGCCACCCGCGAGGAAGTACAGGCCAAGCACATTCGGGAATGCCATGCCGAGAATCATCAGGTCACCGAAATCAAGAATGCTCGTGGAGGTGATGATGGAGCCAAGAAAAACCATCACCAAAAACAAGATGCGGTACACCATAGAAGAACCGTCACCGAACAGCCATGCCCAGCAGCGTTCGCCGTAGTACGACCACGAGATCATCGTGCTGAAAGCAAACAAAACCACCGCGGCGGAGAGAATGTGTGGAAACCAAGAAAACTCGGCGGCAAACACCGTGGAAGTCAATCCGGCTCCATTGTTTATATCGGCATACGGTTTGGCGACTTCAGCAGCGTTGCCACCCTCGTAATGCCCAGTGATCACTATGACCAGTCCGGTCATGGTACAAACGATGATGGTGTCGATGAACGGCTCCAGCAACGCAACGATCCCCTCGCGCACCGGCTCCTTCGTCCTGGCCGCCGAGTGGGCGATCGCCGCCGAGCCGACACCGGCCTCGTTAGAGAATGCCGCCCGCTTGAAACCCTGAACCAACACCCCGATGAACCCGCCCCAAGCCGCGCCCGGGTTGAACGCGCTATCAAAAATGGTCCCGAACGCCGCCGGGATTTCCGCGGTGTGTTTGAGCAGCACCACGATGCAGGCGAGCATGTAAACAGCGCACATGGTCGGAACAATTTTTTCCGCCGTCTGGGCGATGCGCTTGATACCCCCAATGATCACCAAGCCGGTGAGGAGGGTCATGATCAGGCCAAACACCCAGCGGTGATCGCCCAGCCACGGAATCGATTCCTGAACCGCATTAAGTGACTGGTTAACCTGAAACGTGTTGCCACCACCGAAAGACCCGCCAATGCAGAGAATCGCAAATGTCACGGCAAGAAACTTTCCCAACGGCCTGAAAAGTACACCACCAGTACGGTCGGCCACCTCGGCCAGGCCGTTTTGCAGATAAAACATCGCACCGCCCATGATGCGGCCATCGGCGCGTGTTGTGCGGTACTTTTGTCCGAGTGTACACTCAGTAAACTTGGAGGACATCCCGAGGAACCCCGCAATGACCATCCAAAAAATAGCACCCGGGCCGCCTAGGCTCACCGCGATCGCCACGCCAGCGATGTTCCCCAAGCCCACCGTCGCCGATAGTGCGGACGACAATGCCTGAAAATGGCTCACCTCGCCCTCGGCCCCCTTACTGTCGAATTTTCCGCGCACCACATCCACCGCGTGCTTGAAGCCGCGGAAATTGATGAAGCCCATCCGAACCGTGAAAAAGATCGCCCCGACAACCAGCCACGCAACAACCAATGGAACTTCCGGAACTTGTGGGGTCGCTTTTGACACATTAGCAAAAGCGCCTTGACCGTTGCCTCCGGTCAGTTTGACCGGATTGGCCGGGAGATCCGAATACGATCCCTGCTTGAGAAGCTTCAATTCCAAACTTTTTCCATCCTTAGATTTGCGAAACACGAATTTCGTCCGGTTTCCTTCCTGATCATTGGCTGGTTTACCTCCATCAAAGGTGATGATATCATCCTCCTTGTACCCTTTATTGTAGTTGACAATAAACTCCGAAGGCTGATCGCCGACTTTCTCGAAAGTGAGTATTGGGTAAAAGAAAACATCCGCAATTTCAGAAACCAAATCTCCTGCCAACAAATCCACTTGCTTCAGAAAAATGTTCCCTTCCTTTTTTTCTGCCTTCTCAAACGGATACACAAACTCCCCAGCGGAGGATTGCATGTTTTCCTGTGTAAATGCGGCACTAACACCCACAAAGAATAACAGGAGAAGCACAAGTATTCGGCTGTCATTTTTTTGAGGAAACAAACGAGTCTCATTAACTCGCCCGGACACTAATGGTTGTTTCATACGGCTTTGGGTTTGGCGGATATGAAAAAGAGCCGGGTTGAACCCGGCCCTTTTTTGCAAAAATCGTTCCTCAATGCGACCCTCACTTGAACGGGTTGAAATATTTGTCGATCAACTTCGGGTTCTTCTGGATCTCCATGATCCGATCATGTTTGATGCTCTCGGCGTGGCCATCAAAGTAGCCGGCGTTGATGCCGGTCTTGTGCATGGTGTGAATTTTCTCCCCAGCCGCGTTGACGCCCACCCCCTGGCCGGCCCGGTTCCCGAACGCCGTACCATGCGGATGGAAGCTGGCGTTGCGCATCGAGTGCGGATCCTCATTGAGCAGCAGGAACTTCTCGGACGGATTCCGGACAATCGAATACTTGACCCCGGGATGCACGCCGCTGGTCTGGCCGTTCATGAAACTGGTCATGCTGAAGTTGACCCGCAACGCGAGGCCGATCGGCCCCGTACTGGGGCAGCGGTAAACGCCGTACACCGTCGTGTGCCGGGTGTCGGGCATTCTGTTTTTGCGGATGATGTTCTGGCCGGTCAC